>NZ_SNWR01000001.1:6811108-7171478 GCF_004362215.1 Paractinoplanes brasiliensis
GCTGTGTCACGGGCCGGGCGACTTCACCGAGGTCGCCGAGCGCCTCGAGAGCGTGCTGGCCGACAACGGCGTCGGCGACCCGGCCGAGTGGATCGGGCGGGGCGGCTCGCTGGCCGAGGCGCTGACCACCACCGTCGAGGACGTGTTGGTGCAGGATCTGCTTGAGGTGCGTTATCAGGCGTATCGGGCGGGTGACATGGCTCACCGCCTGGGCGACGCCGACGAGGCCTCCGGGCATCACCGCCGGGCGCTGGCCATCGACGAACGGCTCGGGCAACGGGCCGGGCTGGCCGGCTGGCAGCGCCTCGGACTCCCGGCCGGCGAAGGCGCCGGCGCCGACCCGGCCGAACTCGAGCGACAGCTCCGGCACGCCCTCGCCGTCGACGCCCAGCTCGGCAACCGGGCCGGGATGGCGTCCGGCCTGCACCGGCTGGGCCTGGTCTGCACGCTGACCGGGCGGCTGCCGGCTGCCGTCGCGCTGCACTGCAGAGCCTTCGCCACCGAGCTGGCACTGGGCTCGCCGGGCGTGCCGATCGAGCTGGCCGAGCTGAGCCGGCTGCGGGCGGCCCTGGGCGACGCGGCGTTCCGGCGCGCGGCTGCCGAGGTGCTGCCCGAGACCTCGATGAACGGGCTGGCCCGCATGCTCGACGACTTCGTGACCGCGAGCGAGCACCGCTGGAACTGAGCGGCCTCAGGCCTCGAGGACCTGTTGGATGGCGGTGAGCAGCTGGGCCTTGCTGAACGGCTTCTCGACGAGGGTGACGCCGGGCGCGAGCGTGCCCTGCGAGGCGAGCACCGGGCGGGCGTAACCGGACATGAACAGCACCTTGCTCGCGGGCCGCACCGCGGCGAAGCGCTCGGCCAGGTCACGACCGAGCATGTGCGGCATGACGACGTCGGTGAGCAGCAGGTCGATCGTGCCGTCGTGCGCCTCGGCCAAGGCGAGCGCGGCCTGGCCGTCCTCGGCGATCAGCACCTCGTGGCCGGCGCCGAGCAGGATGCGGTTGAGCACGCCCCGCAGGGCAGGCTCGTCCTCGACTGCCAGAATGGTGGCCTTGCGGCCATCGACGGCTTCGCTCTCCTGCCCGTCGCGGGTGAGGGCAGCCGGCTCGGCGTCGGTGGTCGGGAGCAGGATGGTGAACGTCGTGCCGATGCCCGGCTCGGAGTAGACGTTGAGGTCGCCCCCGGCCGCGGTCACGATTCCGTACACCGTGGCGAGACCCAGTCCGGTGCCCTGCCCGGCCGGTTTGGTCGTGTAGAAGGGCTCGAACGCCCGCTCGATCACCTCGGCCGGCATGCCGGTGCCGGTGTCGCTGACCCGCAGGCGGACGTAGCGGCCGGGGCCGAGGTGCGGCCGGCCCGCGGCGTAATCGCGGTCGACCTGCAGCTCCTCGGTCTCGATGGTCAGTTCGCCCCCGCGTGGCATGGCGTCCCGCGCGTTGACCGCCAGGTTGACCAGCACCTGATCGATCTGTCCGGGATCGGCGGTCACGGCGGGCAGTTCGGGCGACAGCCGTACGGTGAGAGTGATGTGCTCGCCGATCGAGCGGCGCAGCATCTGCTCGATGTCGTTGACGACGTCGTTGATGTCGAGTGGCCGCGGGCGCACGACCTCGCGCCGGGCGAAGGCGAGCAGCTGGTGGGTGAGGTCGGCGCCGCGCTGGGCGGCCCGGGAGATCTGAGCCGCGTCTCCCGCGATCTCGTCGAGCCCGGCTTCCGTGGCCGACTCGGCGATGAACGTCGCGTAGTTGGAGATCACCGCGATCAGGTTGTTGAAGTCGTGCGCCACCCCGCCGGCCAGCTGGCCCAGGCCCTCCAGCCGCTGGGTGCGCTGCAGCTGTGCCTCCACGCGGGCCCGCTCGGCCTCGGCCTGCAACTGCCGCAGACCCTCCTGGGCCCGGACGCGCTCGGTGATGTCCCTGATCACCGCGCAGCGCAACCGGCCCTCGTCGGTCGGCAGCAGGCTGGTCGACACCTCGACCGGGACCGTGGCGCCGTCCATCCGGTGGGCCAGGGTCGGTGCCGCCTCGGGGCCGGGCAGGGGCAGGGGCGTGTCCGGCAGCGAGGGGGTGAGCAGCTCGTCGATCGGGCGGTTGAGCAGCCCCTCCCGGGTCAGTCCGAACAGCTGCTCGGCCTGGGTGTTGGCCAGCACGATCCGGCCGTCGTCGCCGATCCCGACGAACGCGTCCGGTGCCGCCTCGAGCAGCGCCTGCAGGCTGGACTCGAGGCGTTCGCGGTGGCCGACGGCACGGGCGATCACGGTGAAGCCGAGGAACCGGTCGTCGTCGATCAGCGGCGACATCGCCAGCGTGACCAGGATCCACCGGCCGTCGCGGTGGCGCCGCTGGGACCGGAAACGCTCGATCCGGGCGCCCGCGGCCAGCAGCGTCAGCATCTCGCGCTGGTCGCCGCGCCGGTCGGGCGGCACGAGCAGGTCGGCGCTGCGCCCGACGATCTCGCCGGCCGGCCACCCGAGCAGCTGTTCGCTCGCCGGGTTCCACGAGAGCACCGAGAAGTCGGGGCCGACTGTCCAGATCGCGTCGTGGGCCGAGCGCACGACCGCGTCCAGCAGCTGTGCCGGCTCGGCCTGCCGCGTCGACCCGTACGTTTCGCCCATATCAGGATCACGTTAGCGATTTCGGGGGGCCGGTTGGACCGATTTGCCTAGGCTGACCCCGTGAACGTGCTGGGGGAGCAGGCCGCGAGCCTGCCGGAGGTCGATCCTCAGCGTCCGAGCATGTCCCGCATCTACAACTTCCTGCTCGGCGACCGCCACAACTTCGCCGTCGACCGGCAGGCCGCCGCGGCCGCGCTATCGGTGATGCCCGAGCTTCCCGAGATCCTCCGGCTCAACCGTCAGTTCCTGCGCGAGGCGGTGCGCCGCGCCGACGAGGCGGGCATCGACCAGTACCTCGACCTGGGGTGCGGCATCTCGTCGTCCGGCGACGCCTACAACCTCGTCCGCGAGTTGCGGTCCGGCAGCCGGGTGATCGGCGTGGACCTCGAGCCGGTCGCCTTCGTGCACGGGCGTCTTCAGCTCGCCACCGATCCGGCGGCCGACGTCCTCTACGCCGACCTGCTCGACGCTCGCGAGGTGCTGAGCTCCCCGCCCGTACGGCATCTGCTGGATCTTGATCGTCCGGTCTGTCTGCTGCTGGTGTCCGTCGCCCATTTCATCCCCGACACCGACCGCCTGATCGAGGCGCTCGCGATCTATCGTGACGCCGTGCCGCGGGGCAGCCTGCTCGCGCTCACCCATGCCTGCCGCAAAAGGATCTCGCCGGCGGTCGAACAGGTGCGCCGGATCCACAACAACACCACGGCTCCGCAGGCGCCCCGCGACGCCGCCGAGACGGCCGTGCTCTTCGGCGACTGGCCGCTGCTCGAACCGGGCCTGTGCACGTTCGGCGAGTGGTGTTCGGCGCCCGGCCGGCAGTGTGTGGGCAACGAGGCCGAAGCGGCGTTCCTGGTGGGTGTTGCTCGTAAGCCATAACGCGAAATCGGCACATCCCGGACAGGTTTGCGCGCATGCTGAGGGGAGGTGCCCCCGACCAGCGGAGCGAAGATGCCGGTAGTTCTGATCGCCGAGGACGACGAAGACATCGCCCTGATCCTCACCCGGCTCCTCAAACGGGCCGGATACACGGTCCTGCACGCGCCGGACGGGCAGCGGGCTTTCGAGCTGGCGGTGGCCAACCGGCCCGACGTGCTGCTGACCGATCTGGGAATGCCGCGGATGGACGGCCTCGAGCTGACCCGGGCCATCCGGGAACACGCCGAGCTGGGGGACATGCCGATCGTCATGCTCAGCGGGCACCTGCATCCGGGCGACGGCGAGCCGACCTCGGCCGGCGTCTGCGTGGTGCTGCTCAAACCCTGCCCGAACGACAAGCTCCGCGAGGTCGTCAACGAGCTGACCGAGCTGGGCCCGCACGGGCATCAGGGTGCGGACAGCGCCTGCCCGGCGCGGTGGCCGGTGTCGGCATGATTGTCACGCGGCATCTAAATGCGGACCTAGGGTATAAATAGCCCAAGCCCGCGGCCGCGGGCGGGTCGCGCGGGGGATGGGCAACCCATGGTCATCGACGACGCTGTCCTGGCCGACCCGGACCGACTGGGGGCGGTCCGCACGGCCAAGCACGCGCTCGCGGCGTTGCCGCTCGCTCCCGATGCCTTGGCCGCCCTGGCCGCCCGTCTGCTGCAGACGCCCCGGGCCCAGCTCACCCTGGTCGAGCGGGAAGCCGTTCTGCTGGCCGGCGGTCATGGGCCGCCCGATGCCGACGTCGCCCGTTGGACGGTCTCGGCCGGCCGGTCCGTGCACTGCGAGACGCCCTGCGCGTTCCTGTCCGTGCCTGTGCGCGACGCGGCCGGGCGGCCGGTGGGTGCGCTCGCCGTCCTCGACGCCACCGAGCGCCGCTGGAGCGACGACGACGCGCGCATCCTGATGGAGCTCACCGCGCTGGCCCGCCCCGGCGTGAACTCCTCGTACCTGTCCTGCCTGGTCGACAGCCTGCCGGTGGGGGTCATCGCCTGCGACGCCGACGGCGACGTGGTCGTGGTCAACCGGCCCGTCCGCGAACTGATCGGCCTGCCCTCCGACAGCGCACCCCGGCTGTATTCCATGCGGGCGTCCGGCGCCCTGTTCGACGCCGAGGGCCGGGCCGTGCCGTGGCGCGACTCGCCGATCCAGCGAGCCGCGCGGGGCGAGCGGGTCGACACCGACCTGCTCATGCGCGTGGCCGGACGGCGGGAACGGATCCTGGCCGCGACCGCTCAGCCGATCGTCGACGAGGACGGCCGCCACCTCGGGGCCGTCGCCGTCGCCCGCGAGGTCACCGCCCTGCGCCGGGCCGAGCGGTTCCGCGACTGCCACCGGGCCGTCGAGGAGGCCCTGAGAGTGGCCGAGTCCCCGGCCGAGGCCGCGCCCGGCGTGCTGGCCGCGCTCGCCACCACGCTGGGCTGGCCCGCGGCCGAGCTGTGGCTGGCCGACGAGGACTCGGGTGACCTGACCGTCGGCGGCCGCTGGTGCGCGCCGGGCCGTGGCCTCGAGGAGGTGCTGACGTTCGCCCCCGTCAAGGGGGTCGGCGTCACCGGCCGGGTCTGGGCCACCGGCACCTCGCTCTGGGTGCCCGACATCGCCGACTCGTCGGTGCTGCGCACCCCGCTGGAACGTCAGCGCGCGGCGGCGTGCCTGCGTGGGGGCCTGCGGACCGTACTGGCGGTCCCGGTGCGCGACGCCGACACCGTGCTCGGCGTGCTCACCTGTTACGGCGACGCCCCCGAGCCGCATGAGGACCTGCTCGCCCTGCTGCTCGACGGGGTCGCGGCCCGGATCGGCGTGTACGTCGCGCTGCGCCGGGCCGAGGCGCTGGCCCGGCAGCTCTCGCGGGCCAAGGACGACTTCATCGCGCTGGTCAGCCACGAGATGCGGACGCCGCTCACCTCGATCGTGGCCAGCGCGTCGATGCTCGGCGACGAGAAGTCCGGGCTCGACGAGGACAGCCGGGCCATGGTCGATGCCGTGCACCGCAACGCCAGCAGCCTGAGCGCGGTGGTCGACACGTTGCTCGACCTGGCCGGCCTCGACTCGGGGCACGTCGCGCTGCGTGCCGAGCCGGTCGACCTGGCCGCCGTCGTACGGGACGCGCTGGCCGCCGCCGGACCGCTCGCCGAGCTCAACGATGTGCACCTGCGGTACGAGCGGGACGTGCCGCTGCCGATGCGGGGCGACGCGCACCGGCTGCGCCAGGTCGTCGACGACCTGCTGGCCAATGCGATCAAGTACAGCCCGTACGGCGGCGACGTCGACGTGGTGCTGGTCGAGCGGGCCGGCACGGCCGAGCTGACCGTGACCGACCACGGCATCGGCACCCCGGCCGAGGAACGCGACCGCGTCTTCGACCGCTTCTTCCGCGCCAGCAACGTCCGTCACCAGGGCATCGTCGGCAAGGGGCTGGGCCTCAGCCTCGCCCGCACCATCGTCAACCTGCACGGCGGCACCATCCGCCTCGGCGGCCACCCGCCGCACGGCACGACGGTTCTCATCCGCCTGCCGACCTCTCCCGACGGGCGAAACGCTCAGCGGTCTTCGCCGGACGGCCGATGAGACCGATACGGGGGACGACCGTCTGAGGGTTCGGTGACGGGTCCAGGCGTCCCCTCGGCCGGGGTACGAACACCCGAACGGAGACTCTCTGTGAGCGTGGCGTGGCTCTCGGTTAATTGTCCTACGTCGCCGCGCGGTGCTGCCGATTCATCCTGGGTGGCCATCAAGCAGCACGCACCCCTGCGGTACGTCCTGGCCGTCACCGCCGTACTGGTGACAGGCGCGCTGTGGTTCCTGACCCGGATCGGGCCGGACGCCGTCGCGTACCTGTTCATGCCGATCGGCGGTGCGGCCGGTGTCTGGTCGGTCGTCGCGCTGCTGCGCCGCGCCCGGCTCGATCCGGCGGCGCGCCGGTTCTGGCGCCTGCTGTTGATCGCGCTGGCCTTGTTCTCCGCCGGATACGCCTGGCTGGCCGTCGACGCGTTCCGCATCTCCCCGGTGCTGCCCTCCGTCGCGCTGGGCACCCTCGTACCGGCCGGGTTGGGTCTGCTCCTCGCCATGTGGGCCGTGGGCCGGGTGCCGCTGGGCATCACCGGTCAGGCCGACCGCCGCAAGCAGCTGATCGACCGGGCCATCGCGTTCGTGGGCGGCGGCGCGCTGATGTGGAGCTTCGGCCTGGCGCCGTTGATCACCACCCAGCACAGCTTCGGCGACCAGGCGCTCGTGCTGATCGGCCTGACGTTCCTGCTCGGCCTGGGCGGGATCGTCAAGGTCTCCTACATCAACGGCGGCCCGGTCGACCGGGTGGCGCTGCGGCTGATCGCCGGGGCCGCAAGCGTCGCCGCAGGCGTGTCAGTGCTCGCCTTCTACGGCGACGAGGGCGCTCTGCTTGCCCAGTCGGTGGTCATGCCCGCCGCCTTCGTGTTCTCCACCGGCGCCGTGTACATGCAGTGGAAGTCGGCCGGCTCCCGCCCGCGTCGCGCCAACGTGTGGCTGCCCTACCTCTCGGTGCTCGCCATCGACCTGGCCATGCTGAGCGTGCTCCGCGGCGACATGTCGTGGCCCGACCAGATCGTCATCGTCGCCGTCGTGGTGCTCACCGCCCTGATCGCGGTGCGTCAGCTGATGGCCACCCGCGAGAACCGCATGCTCATGCGTGACAAGCGCATCACCGAGGACCGCCTGCGCCACGAGGTCACCCACGACGGCCTCACCGGCCTGGCCAACCGCGGCCTGTTCCGCGAGCGGCTGGCCGAGGCGATCGCGTCCGGCCAGGCCACTGTGCTGCTGGTCGACCTCGACGACTTCAAGACCGTGAACGATTCGCTCGGCCACGACGTCGGCGACGAACTGCTGATCGCCGTGGCCGGGGTGCTCAACGCCGCGGCCCGGCCGGACGGTCTGGTGGCCCGGCTCGGCGGCGACGAGTTCGCCGTCCTGCTGACCGGCGACGAGGTCACCGGCGAGACGGTCGCCGACCGCCTGATCGACGCGCTGTCCGAGCCCGTCGGCCCGCACCGCCTGCTCACCCACTGCAGCGTCGGCATCGCCGGGCACGCCCCCGGCGTCGGGCTCGACGAGCTGCTGCGCCACGCCGACATCGCGATGTACGCGGCCAAGCAGCGCGGCAAGGCGAACCGGGTGCGCTACCACGACGGCATGGAACAGCCCGTGCTGGCCCACGCCCGCCTCGGCGGCGAGTTGCGCCAGGCCTTGGACGACGGCGAGTTCCGCCTGTACTACCAGCCCATCGTCGAGCTCTGCTCGGGCCGCATCGTCGGCGTCGAGCCGCTCATCCGCTGGGAGCACCCCACCCGCGGGCTGGTCACGCCGGGCGAGTTCCTCCCGGCAGCCGAGGCGACCGGCCTGATCGTGCCGATGGGCCGGTTCGTGCTGCGCGAGGCCTGCCGGCAGGCAGCCCGGTGGCTGGCCGAGTTCGGTCCGGAATCGATGCAGAAGATCGGGCCCAACGTGTCGGTGCGGCAGCTGCACGACCCGGACTTCATCGACGACGTGCGCACGATCCTGGCCGAGACCAGCCTGCCCGCCGACCGGCTGGTGCTCGAGCTGACCGAGTCGACGTCGCTGCGCGGCACGCAGGTGTCACGCACCCTGCACCAGTTGCACGCGATGGGCGTACGGCTGGCCCTGGACGACTTCGGGACGGGGGAGTCCTCGCTGAGCCTGCTGCGGTCGTTCCCCGCCTCGATCATCAAGCTCGACCGGTCGTTCGTCGAGGGCATCGAGCTCGACGAACCCGGCACCTCGGCCGCCGACGCCCGCCAAGCGGTGGCCCACGCCGTCGTCCAGCTGGCCGGCGCGCTCGGCCTCGTGACCGTGGCCGAGGGCATCGAGAGCCAGGAGCAAGCCGACCTGCTGCTGCGTCTCGGGTACAGCCTGGGCCAGGGATACCACATGGCCCGGCCGATGCCGTCCGAGCGGATGACCGAGTTGTTCGCCGCGAACCAGGCGCTGGTCGCGGTCGGCGGTGATGCCCGATGAAGGGCATAGGGTTTGGCGATGGAAACCGCGGACGACGGCACCCGGACGGCGCATTCCCTGGCCGGCGCGCTGGCGGCGGTGCACTTCGCCGAGCTGAGCAACGACCGGGCGACCGCGCGGATCATCGACGCCATCGTGGCCTGGGCCGAGGGCCAGGGCTGGCGGGTCTATCGCCGGGCCCCGAGCGTCTTCCCGTTACCACCGCCACTTCGGGGGCACTCAGTGCTCGACGTTGCGTGTGCCCGGCCGGACGGCCCGCCGATCGCGATCGAGGTCGACCGGCTCGACCGGCCCCGCACGGTCGACAAGCTGCTGGCCGAGGCCGCAGCCGGTCGCCTGGCGATCTGGGTCCGCTGGGGCGCGGGCCCGTTCACTGCGCCGCCGCTGCCCGTGCACATGGTCACCCGCCCCGCCGCCCGCAAGGCTGGCGCCTGGCACACGGTGGCCGACCGTCCGCCGCCACGGCACTCGGACGCTCCGATCGAAACCGCCTCCCCGCAGGAACTGCCCTGGGGGCCGGCACGAAACGACTGACGAAAGGCTGGACCAGCACATGAGCACCGGTGTGGTGAACGCCCAAGCCGGGCACTCGGCATCCTGGTGGGGCAAGTTCCTCGACGTGTCCGACCGGTTCGACGCGGCCTCGGTTGCCGAGCACCTCGGCGACGAGATCATCATGAAGATCCCGTCGCGGCTGCTGCGCCGCGAGGCCGAAATCGCCGCCGAGGTCGTCGTGCGGCACCTCAACAAGCCGGCGAGCAGCGAGCTCGCCGAGCGGGCGAACCGGGCGATCGAGCGCCTGGAGGCGACCGTCCAGCGCCTCGACGAGCGGGCCGCCGGCAGCTCCGGCCTGGCCGAGACGTTCGCGCTGTGCCACGTCCTGCGGGGCCGCTTCGCCGAGGGCGCCGCCGAGGCCGAGCGGTTCGTGGGCACGGCGCCGATCCTGGAGGCGTTCATGGAGGCGCTGCGTCTGGAACGGTTCGACAGCCGGCTGGCGCTGCGCCTGATGCGGGCCGGTCAGAGCCCGGAGGTCGCGGTGCGGTCGGGGCTGGCCGTCGGCAAGTACGCCTGGTGGCCGGACTGGCTGCTCACGATCGTGACCGAGAAGGCCGTGGCGGGCACCCTCGACGAGGAGACGATCCAGGCGCTCGACCAGTGCGCGTACGCCGACCTGACCCCGACCCAGGCCCGCGTGGCCCGGCAGCTCCTGCGCGGCGACGAGCAACTGCTGGAGGCGACGGCGCAACGGCTGGAGAGCCTGGGCGCGTACGGGGCGGCGGGCAAACTGCGCGACGGCGACCTGATGGCGGTCGCCCTGGCCGCGCGGATGGTCCCCCTGTGACCGGGGGGGCCATCCGCCGGATCTCAGGCCCCTTGTCTCAGGCGCCGCCCTCGTTCAGGGTGACCTCGGTCGGCTGGAACGACGTGCCGTTGACGTCGATTCCGGCGGCCTTGGCGGCCGTGATCGCCTGGTTGATGTAGTCGTTGGTGAAGGCCAGGCCCTCCGGGGCCTTGGTCAGCACGGTGTCGCCGGTCTGGTTCTTGGTCGTCATCGAGATGTCCACGGTCTGCTTCCAGGCCGCCTCGTCGATCACGCCGATGCCGCCGGGGGCCGGCCAGATCAGCTTGTTGGTCTCGTTGGTCTGCCACAGCTGGTGGCTCTTGCCGAGCTTGGAGCCCTTGGCCACCACCAGGTCGCGGCACTTCTCGGCGTTGTCGCGGCAGAACGCCCAGCCCTTGATCGTGGCGGTCAGGAACTTGACGGTCTGCTGCTGGTACGCGGGGTCGTTGAGCTTCTCGGTGTTGGCCCAGACCGCGTCCTGCAGCATCGAGGAGCCCTCGGTCTTCCAATCGATGATCGAGAAGTCGTCGGGGGTGTAGAGCTTGCCGGTGGCCGGGTTCTTGGCCTCGAGCAGCTGGGCGTACTCGTTGTAGCTCATCGCCTGGGCGGCGTCGATCTCCTTCTTCAGCAGCGCCTGCATGTCGAACTGCTGCTGCACGAGGGTGACGTCCTTGCCGGGGTCGAGGCCCGCCTTGGTCATGCCGGCGAACAGCTCGTACTCGTTGCCGAAGCCCCAGTTGCCCACCTTCTTGCCCTTGAGGTCGGCGGCCTTGGTGATGCCGCTGTCCTTCCAGGCCACCTGGTAGGTGCCGGAACGGCCGAAGATCTGCGCGACGTCGGTGATGCCCGCGCCCTGCTCACGGGAGGCGAGCGCCTTGGGCACCCAGGCGACGGCGTAGTCGGCCTTGCCCTGCGCCAGGACGGTCTGCGGGACGATGTCGACGCCGCCCTCGAGCAGCTGCACGTCGAGGCCCTGCTCTTTGTAGTACCCCTCGTCGACGGCGGCGATGTAGCCGGCGAACTGGGACTGGAAGAACCACTGGAGCTGGAGTTTGACCGGGGTGAGGGCGCCGCCGCTGCCCCCTGGCGCCGGGGTGGCCGAGTCCTGGTCGGCGGTGCCGCAGCCCGCCACGAGCAGCGCGGCCGCCGCTGCCGCAGCAGCAAATATCCGGATTTGTCGCATGTGTTGTCCTCTCGAATTCAGTTGATCATGCAAAGAGGGCGGAGAGGATGCGGGAGTGGTGAATGTGACCGGCGAGGGCCGAGGGCCGAGGGGCGAGGGGCGAGGGGCAGGGGCGAGGGGCAGCGGTGAGGGCTGACGGGCGAGAGGTGTCGGGCAAGCGGCGAGAGCCGAGAGCGGAAGGGGTCAGGTGATGAGGCGGGTGCGCCACGGCATGGCAAGGCGTTCGAGCAGGAGGGTGGTGAGGTAGAAGAGGAGTCCGAGCAGGCAGGCGCCCACCACGAAGGCCCATGCCCGGGGGTAGGCGGTGAACGCGGCGGCCGAGGTGATTCGGGAGCCGAGGCCGGTTTGGAGGCCGCCGAAGTACTCGGCGACGACCGCGGCGATCACGGCCAGCGACGATGCCTGCCGCAGGCCGGTGAAGACGTGGGGGAGCGAGCCGGGCAGCCGCACCTTGCGGGCGAAGGTCCAGCCACTGGCCGCGTACGTGTGCATCAGTTCCTGATGGATCGGGTCGACCTCGCGCAGGCCGCGCAGGGTGTTGATGAAGACCGGGAAGAACACGATGATGGCCGCGACCAGGCGGCGGGGGATGCTGCTGGTCGACTCGAACATGTTGTTGAGGATCGGGGCCAGCGCGATGATCGGCAGCGCGTTGAGCACGGCCGCGAACGGCAGTGACACCTCGGCCAGCGGGCGGAACCGGGCCGACGCCATCGCCGCCAGCACGCCGGCGAGCGTGCCCGCGATCAGGCCGACCAGCGCGTTCGTGCCGCTGGCGAGCGCGGCCTCCCAGATGTTGTCGCGCTGCAGCAGGAACTCGCGCCAGATCGCCGAGGGCGCGGGCAGGATGAACGGCGCTATCCGCCCGGCCGTGACGACGACTTCCCACAACGCGATCGCCCCGGCCCCGACGACCAGCGGCGGCAGCACGCTCCGGACCCACCTCATCGCGTCTCCGCCGGGAGGTCGTCCTGCGCGGAAAGGGAGGGAACGGGCGCCGCGGCGACCGGCGTGCCGCGCAGCGCCTGGCGCACCGTGGTGACGCACTCGAAGTACCGGTCGGACTGCCGGCCCGCCTCGTCCCGGCTCTCCAGCGAGATCGGGATCGACGCCGTGATCCGCCCCGGCCGCGCCGACATCACGACGACGCGGTCCGAGAGGAACACCGCCTCCGAGATCGAGTGGGTGACGAAGACCGTGCTGGTGCCCGTACGGGCGCAGATGCCCAGCAGCTCGGACTGCAGCCGCTCGCGGGTCATCTCGTCGAGCGCGCCGAACGGCTCGTCCATCAGCAGCAGCGGCGGCCGCACGGCAAGGGCCCGGGCGATCGCCACCCGCTGCTGCATGCCGCCGGACAGCTGGGCCGGGTAGTGCCCGGCGAACTCCTCCAGACCGACCAGCGCGAGCATTTCCTCCGCCTTGGCCTTGCGTTCGGCCCGTGACAGCCCGCGCAGTTCGAGCGGCAGTTCCACGTTCTTGAGCACGGTCCGCCACTCGAACAGGCCGGCCTGCTGAAAGGCGATCCCGTACGCCTGTTCCTTGCGCGCGGCCGCGGCCGTCTTGCCCGCCACCGTGACCGTGCCGGCGCTGGGCGCGATCAGGTCGGCGATCAGCCGCAGCAGCGTGCTCTTGCCGCAGCCGGACGGCCCGATCAGCGACACGAACTCGCCCTGTCCCACGGTCAGGTCGACGTCGGACAGGGCCACGACCTCATCCGTACGCCCCTGGTTGAAGATTTTCGTGACGCCCTCGACCCGCACGGCCGTCATAACGTGACCACCTCCACGTGGCGGCGGTGCCGCATCAGCGGCAGTTCCAGCAGGCTGACGAGACCGGCGACGACCAGGCCGAGCAGGGCGGCGCCGAGCATCGCGGTGTAGACCTTGGCGGGGTCGGAGGTGGCCTCGCGGGAGTACTCGATGATGAGCCGGCCGATGCCGCCGCGGGTGCCGGTGGAGATCTCGCCGACCACCGCGCCGACCACCGCCGCCGCCCCGGCCAGCCGCAGCGCCGGGAAGAGGTAGGGCAGCGACGCGGGGAAGCGCAGTTTGACCAGCGTGCGCCACCACCCGGCGGCGTAGCTGCGCATCAGCTCGACCCCGGCCGTCGCGGGCGACTGGAGGCCGCGCAGCATGCCCACCGCGACCGGGAAGAACGCCAGGTAGGCGGCGATCAGCGCGACCGTCATCCATTCCGGCCAGAGCACGTTCCACCCGGCCACCAGCGGCGCCAGCGCGACCAGCGGCACCGTCTGGCTGAGGATCACGTACGGCAGCAGCCCGCGCTCGGCGATCCGGAAGCGCTGCATCGCGATCGCCAGCAGCAGTCCCACGAATGCGCCGATCACGAACCCGGCGGCCGTGATGCCCAGCGTGAACAGGGCGGCCTGGACGACCACGATCCAGACCGGCCGCCCGCCCGTCAGCTCGGGGCGGCCCAGCCGTTCCACCACCGTCCACAGGTGCGGCATCGACAGGTCGTCGGCGCGTGGCAGGACGCGTACGCCGAACACGACCGTGCCCTCCGGGTTGCCGACGAGCTTGTAGCCCTCCCAGAGCACGACGAGGACCGCGAGCCCGGCGAGGACGTACAGGGCCTTCCTCATGAAAGAACCGGGACGATGTGCTGCCCGTACGCGGAAAGGGTCTGCTCTTTGGCGTCGTGCTGCAGATAGACCGCGAACTGGTCGACGCCGAGCGCCTTGAGCTCCTCGAGCCGTTTGAGGTGGTTCTCGACCGGCCCGAGGATGCAGAACCGGTCGACGACCTCGTCCGGCACGAACGTGGCGTGCGTGTTGCCGGCCCGCCCGTGCTCGGCGTAGTCGTAGCCCTGCCGGCCCTTGATGTAGTCGGTCAGCACCTGCGGCACCGTGCCGCCGCTGCCGTACCGCGCGACGATGTCGGCCACGTGGTTGCCGACCATGCCCCCGAACCAGCGCGTCTGCTCCCGCTGATGTGCGAGATCGTTTCCCACGTACGCGGGTGCGGCCACACAGAACTTGATGGCCATCGGATCGCGGCCCGCCTGTTCGGCCGCGCGGCGCACCGCGCCGATCATCCAGGCGGCGATGTCGGGGTCGGCCAGCTGCAGGATGTAGCCGTCGCCCACCTCCCCGGTCAGGGCCAGAGCCTTCGGCCCGTACGCCGCCACCCATACCTCGAGCTTGCTGCCGGGCGCCCAGACGAGCTGCTGCTCGGTGCCCCGCAGCTCGACCTTCTCGCCGTTGGCCAGCCCGCGGATCACCCCGATGGACTCGCGCAGCTGGGCCAGGGTCTGCGGCTGCGCGCCGAGCACCCGCAGCGCCGAGTCGCCCCGGCCGATGCCGCAGATGGTGCGGTTGCCGTACATCTCGTTGAGGGTGGCGAACATCGAGGCCAGGACCGTCCAGTCCCGGGTGCCGGGGTTGGTCACCATCGGCCCGACGACCACCCGTTCGGTCTCGTCGAGGATCTTGGAGTAGATGACGAACGGCTCCTGCCAGAGCACGTGCGAGTCGAACGTCCAGACGTGGCTGAACCCGGCCGCCTCGGCCTGTTTGGCCAGCTCGACCACCTCGGACGCGGGCGGGTTGTTCTGCAGAACGACACCGATGTCCATGCGCGCCCCCTAGAGCAGGTAGTCCGACAGGCCGCGCGGAACGTACTTGCCGCGGCCGGCCCGCCCGGTGTATTCGCCGCCGGACGCGATGACCTCGCCGCGGGACAGGACCGTGTCGACCTTGCCGTCGATCTCCCAGCCCTCCCAGGCCGAGTGGTCCATGTTCATGTGGTGGGTCTCGACGCTGATCCGGGTGCGCCCGTGCGGGTCGTAGAGCACGATGTCGGCGTCCGAGCCGGGCGCGATGATGCCCTTCTTGGGATACATGCCGAACATGCGCGCGGGCGTGGTCGCGATCGTCTCGACCCAGCGGGCCAGCGACAGCTTGCCGTCGACCACGCCCTGATAGAGCAGGTCGACGCGGTGCTCGACGCTGCCGATGCCGTTCGGGATCTTCGAGAAGTCGCCCAGCCCGAGCTCCTTCTGGTCCTTCATGCAGAACGGGCAGTGGTCGGTCGACACCACTGACAGGTCGTTGGTGCGCAGGCCCTGCCACAGGTCGGCCCGGTGGCTCTCGTGCTTGCTGCGCAGGGGAGTGGAGCAGACCCACTTGGCGCCCTCGAAGCCGGGCGCGCCGAGCTGGTCCTCCAGCGTCAGGTAGAGGTACTGCGGGCAGGTCTCGGCGAACACGTTGCGGCCCAGGTCGCGGGCGGCCTTCACCTGTTCCAGGGCTTTGGAGGCGCTGAGGTGCACGATGTAGAGCGGGCAGTCGGCGGCCACACTGGCCAGCCAGATCGCCCGGCTCGTGGCCTCGGCCTCCAGTGCCTGCGGGCGGGTCAGGCCGTGGTGGATCGGGTCGGTCTCGCCGCGTTCGAGGGCCTGCTTGACCAGCACGTCGATGGCCGGCCCGTTCTCCGCGTGCATCATGATCATGGCGCCGTTGTCGCGCGCCTTCTGCATCGCCCGCAGGATCTGCCCGTCGTCGGAGTAGAAGACGCCCGGGTACGCCATGAACAGCTTGAAGCTGGTGATGCCCTCGGAGCCGACGAGCTGGTCCATGGCCTTGAGCGCGTCGTCGTCGACCCCGCCCAGGATCATGTGGAACCCGTAGTCGATGTGGCAGTTGCCGCCGGCCTTGGCGTGCCACGCGGCGAGCCCGTCCTGCACCACCTCGCCGTACCGCTGGACCGCGAAGTCGATGATCGTGGTGGTCCCGCCGATCGCCGCCGCCTTGGTGCCGGTGTCGAACGTGTCGCTGGCCGCCGTGCCGCCGAAGGGCAGCTGCATGTGGGTGTGCGCGTCGACCCCGCCCGGAATCACGTACTTGCCGGTGGCGTCGATGACCTCGGGGCCGTCCGGTGCCCGGCCGGGCGCGTAGATCGCCGCGATGGTCTCGCCGTCGATCAGCACGTCGGCGGCGTAGGGGCCGGTCGGGCCGATCACCGTCCCGTTCTTGATCAGTGTGCTCACAGGTTCACCGTCCGGGTGTAGGTCTCCGGCCGGCGGTCGCGGTAGAACTGCCAGCGTTCGCGAACCGTTTTGATCAGGCCCAGGTCGAGGTCCCGTACGATCAATTCGGGCTCGTGGGTGTCGCCCACCTCGCCGACGAACTTGCCCTCGGGGTCGACGAAGTAGCTCTGGCCGTAGAAGTCGTCGTCGCCCAGCGGCTCGATGCCGACCCGGTTGATCGCGCCGATGTAGTACTCGTTGGCGACCGCGCTGGCCGGCTGCTCGAGCTGCCACAGATAGCTGCTGAGGCCGCGGCTGGTGGCCGACGGGTTGAAGACGATCTGGGCGCCGCCCAGGCCCAGCTCGCGCCAGCCCTCGGGGAAGTGCCTGTCGTAACAGATGTAGACGCCGACCTTGCCGACCGCGGTGTCGAAGACGGGGTAGCCGAGGTTGCCGGGACGGAAGTAGAACTTCTCCCAGAAGCCCTTCACCTGCGGGATGTGGTGCTTACGGTACTTGCCGAGGTAGGAGCCGTCGGCGTCGACCACCGCGGCGGTGTTGTACAGGACGCCCTCCTGCTCCTTCTCGTACATCGGCAGCACCATCACCAAACCCAGCTCGGCCGCCAGGGCCTGGAAGCGCTCGGTGGTCGGGCCGGGGATCGACTCGGCGTACTCGTAGTAGGCGGCGTCCTGCACCTGGCAGAAGTACGGCCCGTAGAACAGCTCCTGGAAGCAGATCACCCTCGCCCCCGCGGAGGCGGCCTCACGGGCGTAATCCTCGTGCGCTTTGATCATCGATTCCTTGTCGCCCGTCCAGGTCGTCTGGACGAGGGCGGCACGAACGATCTCGCTCATCAAAGCCCCTCTCTTCGATGCTCCGGCGCGGTGGCACGCCTGTGATCGTGTGTCTACTCCCCGTTATAGCGGCTGCGCTAGTCCCTGTTGACCCCGCTTGCTCGCGGCGATCGCGCTCTTGCTTGTTGGCTTCGGATGCCGTAGGACACTAACGACACACATTCGGGCGGACAATTGCCTGAACGTAACCAAATGTTTCGGAGAGGTAATTTGCTCGCGCTGATCACGGGTGCTGTCGAGGATCGCAGCGCACGGGGAATTGCCGCGGCCGTGAGCCGCCTGGTGACCGCCGGGCAGCTGACGGCGGGCACCCGCCTGCCGACGGTCCGCGACGTCGCCCGCGAGCTCGGCGTCAGCCCGACCACGGTCAGCGAGGCCTGGCGCAGCCTCACCCGGGCCGGCGCCATCCAGACCCGGGGGCGTTCGGGCACCTTCGTCGCGGCCCCGGTGCTGCCCCGCCAGCGCTGGCGCTATTCACAACTCGGCGGCTCGGCCACCGCGGGGAGCCGGGACCTGTCGACCGGCGTACCCGACCATGATCTTTTGCCGGATCTGACCGACGCGCTCAAGCGGATCGGGGACGGGCGCCTGACCTCGAGTTACCTGGACGAGCCGGTGCTGCCGGCGCTCGAATCGCTGCTGCGCGAGCGGTGGCCCTTCCCGCCCGAGCGGCTCACCGTGGTGGACGGCGCCCTGGACGCGCTCGACCGCGTGATCGGCGAAGTGGTGCGTTTCGGCGACCACGTGGTGGTGGAGAACCCCGCCTTCCCGCCGCTGCTCGACCTGCTGCAGGCGGTCGGCGCCACCGTGGTCGGGGTGCCGATGGACGCGTACGGGATGCGCCCGGACCTGCTGCACGGGGTGCTCGCCGACTATCCCGCGGTCGCCGTCTTCCTGCAGCCCCGCGCCCACAACCCGACCGGGGTCAGCATGGCCGCCACCCGTGCTTCCGAGCTCGCCACCGTGCTGGGCGGCTGCCCCGACGTGCTGGTCGTCGAGGACGATCACGCGGGCGACATCGCGTCCGCCGCGCCGGTCAGCCTCGGCGCCTTCCTGCCGGAGCGGACGGTGCACGTGGCCAGCTTCAGCAAGAGCCACGGCCCCGACCTGCGGCTCGCGGCGGCCGGCGGCCCGGCCCGGGTGATCGGCCCGGTGGCGGACAGGCGGCTGCTCGGTCCCGGCTGGTCCAGCCGGCTGCTGCAGGGCGTGCTGCTCGACCTGCTGACGGATCCCGCTGCCGTCGCGCAGATCGCCAAGGCCCGTTCCGCGTACGCCACCAGGCGCGCGACCCTGCTGGAAGAGCTGCGTGCCCGGGGCGTGACCGCGACCGCCGACGACGGCATCAACCTGTGGATGACCGTCGACGACCAGCAGATCGCCATGGTCACGCTGGCCGCCCACGGCATCGCCGTCTCACCGGGAGCGCCGTTCTGTGTCGCCCCGCTCGACACCGATCACGTCCGGGTGACCGTCGGGCTGGTGTCCGACGGCTTCGCCGACCTGGCCGACATCCTGGCCTCCGCGGCCCTGCTCGACACCCCCGGAAGCGGCACCCGAGTCCGTCCCCATCCCCGAGGCTGGCGATGAACATTTCAGGAGCGACCATGAGCGATGACCTGCTGGCCCGCCACCGGGCGGTGATGCCGGGCTGGATGCCGGTCTACTACGGCGACGACGCCCTCGAGATCGTCGAGGGGTCCGGGCGACGGGTGCGGGGCGCCGACGGCCGCACCTACCTGGACTTCTTCGGCGGCGTGCTGACCAACATGATCGGCTACGACATCCCGGAGATCAACGAGGCCGTACGCAAGCAGCTGGCGACCGGGGTCGTGCACACCTCGACGCTGTACCTGATCCGGCAGCAGGTCGAGCTGGCCGAGCGGATCGCCCGCGTCTCCGGGATCCCGGACGCCCGGGTGTTCTTCACCAATTCGGGCAGCGAGGCCAACGAGACGGCGCTGCTGATGGCGGCCAACGTGCGCCGGTCCAACCAGATCCTGGCGATCAAGAACAGCTACCACGGCCGGACCTTCGCCACCATGGCCGTCACGGGGCACCGCAGCTGGTCGTCGAGTTCGCTCAGCCCGCTCAACGTCTCGTGGCTGGCCTCGGGGGACAGGCTGCGCGGGCGGATGGCCGGGTTGTCCGACGGCGACATCCTCGACGCGGCCGTGGACGACCTGCGTGAGGTGCTGGCCACGGTGACCGCGGGCGATGTGGCAGCCATGATCGCCGAGCCGATCCAGGGTGTCGGCGGGTTCGTGGCCGGCCCGGACGGGCTGCTCGGGGCGTACCAGAAGGTCCTGGGGGAGCACGGGATCCTGCTGATCGCCGACGAGGTGCAGACCGGCTGGGGGCGTACGGGCGAGCATTTCTGGGGTTATCAGGCGCACGGCGTCGTTCCCGACCTGATCACGTTCGCCAAGGGCATCGGCAACGGGTTCGCGCTCGGCGGGGTCGCCGGCCGCGCGGACGTGATGAACGCGGTGCCGGCGATCAGCTTCTCCACGTTCGGTGGCAACCCGCTGTCGATGGCGGCCGGCACCGCCGTGCTCGACTACCTGCTCGACCACGATCTGCAGACCAACGCCGCCCGTACGGGGGCGATCCTGCTCGACGGCCTGCGTGAGCTCGACCTGCCCACGGTGGGCGAGGTGCGCGGCAAGGGCTTGATGATCGGCGTCGAGATCGTGCGCCCGGGCACCCGCGAGCCCGACCCCGCGGCGACGGTCCGCGTGTTCGACGAGTGCCGGGCCGGCGGGCTGCTGGTCGGCAAGGGCGGACTTTACGGCAACGTGCTGCGGATGGGGCCGCCGCTGACCCTCACCGAGGACGAGGCCCGCGAGGGTCTGGCGATCCTGACCGGCGCGTTGGCACGTGTGGACGCCGAGGCTCGGATCGGCTGATCCCGCGATGCGGGACCGTTGGCCCCTTCCCGGGGGCAGGGAGGGGCCAACGGAGATCACCCACGGTGACGCCGTACGGGGTGATCAGCGCAGCCACGGCACCGAACGGTCGAGCAGCCCACGCGTCGACAATTCGTGCCGCAGCGGAATTTTCTCGTCGATGTATCCGTCCCATCCGACGCCCCAGTGATTGGCCGTGTGCGGGGCCTCACCGAGCAATTGGCGTTGCACCGGCGTGCGATTGGCCCACCATTCGGAGTCCTTGTCGATCGGCATGTCGTCGAGCGGCCGGACCCACCGGTACGTGTACCCGATGAAGAGGATCTTGCGGGTGACGGCGCTGCGGTTGGGTGAGCGCGAGTGCCAGAGACGCCGGTCGAAGATGAAGCAGTCGCCCGGCTCGGCCGTGATCTCCATGGCGCCGCGGGGGTCCCCTCCGGCCGGGGGACGGTCCAGCGTGTTGTCGAGGTGGCTGCCCGGGATCACCTTTGTCGCACCCCGCCCGGTGCGCGACAGGTCCGAGAGCACGTACGCCACCTTGAGCGACAGCATCGGCCGGGGCTGATCTCCTCTCAGGGTCTCAGGGTCGCTGTTCTGCCGGTATCCGTCCTGGTGCCAGCCCCACGCCGGCTCCTGTTCGGACGGTTGCGGCGGTGTCACGTCCAGATGGTTGTGGTGGGTGTAGATGTTCCAGCCGGCCAGCCCCCAGACGTACGGGAAGGTCGCCGGGTGGGTGAGCAGCTCGCCGAACTCCTCGTCGCGCGGCAGGAAGCCGAGCAGGTGCAGACTGCCGTCGGGTTTGAGCCGCCCCGCCGCACGTTCCTGTGCGTACACCCGGTCGGCGGCGGCCTCGAGGCGGGCCCGGCGCTCCTCGTCGAGCGCGTTGCAGACCAGCAGGACCCCGTCGGTCAGGAATTGCTCCCGCTGAGCCTCGGTGATGGCCTCGAATCCTGTTTTCTGCATTTCTCTCCGGTCCCCTTCCGAGGTTTTGTTCCCTGGGAACTCGGCGCGCTTGATATCTAAGACGCGGCTGTGGCAGGTCCGCGTTGCAGGGGTCGAAACACTTCGAAGCCCGATCGGCGCTGACACGGAGAGTCACGAAAAGGTTTTGTCCGAGTGCGGGAAACTTTCGCTGGATCTGAAGAAACTTAGGTTCCCATCGATCGAAACATCTGCGTAATGTATCGAACGATGTCGTTCGAAGGAGACCGCAATGCCGCAGTCACTGAACCGTCGTCAACTACTCGGCGCCGCGGCCGCGGCCGGCGCCGTAGCCACCCTCGCAGCACCGGGCGCCGCACACGCGGGCGGCTCGCACTCGTCGTCCCGGCGGGTTCCTCGTGACCAGATCAGCGTGCAGCTCTACACGCTGCGCAACCAGCTCGCGATCGACCTGGAGGCGAGCCTCGCGGAGCTCGCCGAGATCGGTTACAAGCGGGTCGAGCACGCCGGCTTCGTCGGCCGCACGGCCGCGCAGTTCCGGGCCGCCCTCGACGCCGCGGGCCTGCGGGCCACCTCGGGGCACGTCGGCATCCCGCAGCCGTTCGACGCCGGCGCCTGGGAAAGGGCGTTGCAGGACGCCAACGTCGTCGGCAACAAGTTCATCGTCCATCCGTTCTTCGGCCAGGGCCCCAGCGGCCCGATCCGTGACGCCGCCGTCTACCGCGCCTTCGCGGCCGACCTCAACAAGGCGGGCAAGCTGGCCAGGCGGGCCGGGCTGTCGTTCGGTTACCACAACCACCACGCCGAGTTCTTCCGGCAGAACGGCACCGAGCTCACCGGCTTCGACATCCTGACCGGCGAGACCGACGACCGGTACGTGCACCTCGAGGTCGATCTCTACTGGGCGTTCCGCGGCGCCAGCGACCCGGTCGACCTGATCAAGAAGAACCGCGGCCGGATCAAGCAGGTCCACGTCAAGGACCTCGACGTCAACGCGAGCTTCGCCGACCCGGGTGACGGCCTGATCGACTTCGGTCGCATCTTCGAGCACTCCAAGGAGGCCGGGCTCATCGAGTACATCGTGGAACGCGACGACGCGGGATCGCCGCCGCGCACCCCCGCCGATGCTCTTGTGACCGCCGAGCGCGGTTACGACTTCCTCGAAAGGTTGCGCTTCTGATGCTGCGCCGAATCGGAATCCTCAGTGTCGCCGGCGTGGCGCTGCTGATCACCCCGGCGGTGGCCGCAGCGGGACCGGGCAAGCCGAGCCAGCCGTTGCCGCCGTCGTCCGACTTCCAGAAGGTCACGCTCAACGACTTCCCGGGCGAGCCGATCGCGATCGCGGTGCTGCCGGACAAGCGCGTGCTGCACACGGCCCGCGGCGGCGAGGTCCGCATCCACGAGCCCGCCACCGGCCGCAACGTGCTGGCCGCGACGATCCCGGTGTACCTGCACGACGAGGAGGGCGTGCAGGGCATTGCCGTCGACCCCGACTTCGACCGCAACAAGTGGGTCTACGTCTATTACTCGCCGCCGCTGGACACCCCCTCCGACGATCCGAACACCCCGCAGGTCAACGAGGGTGACGCGCCCGCCGAGGGCACGGCGGCCGACTTCGCCCCGTTCAAGGGCCACATGCAGCTCTCGCGGTACAAGCTGCAGGGCAGCACCCTGAACCTGAACACCGAGCAGAAGATCATGCAGGTCGCCACCGACCGCGGCCAGTGCTGCCACGTCGGCGGCAAGATCGACTTCGACAGCAAGGGCAACCTGTACCTGTCGACCGGCGACGACAGCAACCCGTTCTTCTCCGACGGCTACGCCCCGATCGACGAGCGCGCGAACCGCAACCCGGTCTTCGACGCGCAGCGCACCTCGGCCAACACCAACGACCTGCGCGGCAAGGTCCTGCGCATCAAGGTCGGCGGCAGCGGGAAGTACACGATCCCCAAGGGCAACCTCTTCAAGCCGGGCACACCCAAGACCCGGCCCGAGATCTACGCCATGGGCCTGCGCAACCCGTTCCGGTTCACCGTCGACCCGCGTACGGACGTCGTGTACGTCGCCGACTACTCGCCGGACGCTCGCACCGCCAACCCGGCGCGCGGCCCGGCCGGGCAGGGGCGCTGGGTGGCCATCGACAAGCCCGCCAACTACGGCTGGCCGTACTGCGTGGCGCCCGACCAGCCCTACGTGGACTACGACTTCGCCACCGGCGTCTCCGGCGCCCCGTTCAACTGCGCCAAGCCGGTCAACGACTCGCCGAACAACACCGGCCTGAAGAACCTGCCGCCGGTCGAGAAGCCCGAGGTCATCTACGGCTACGGCGTCAGCGCCCAGTTCCCGGAGCTGGGCACGGGGGGCATCGGCCCGATGGGCGGCCCGGCCTACGAGTACGACAAGCGGTCGCGCTCGCGGATCAAGTGGCCCGAGGCGTTCGACGGCAAGCCGCTGTTCGCCGAGTGGACCCGCGACTACGTCAAGGCGTTCACGCTCGACCGCCGCAACCAGGTGACGAAGGTGGAGGCGGTGCTGCCGGAGCTGGTCTTCGACAACCCGATGGACCTCGAGTTCGGCCCCGACGGCGCGCTCTACGTCCTGGAGTACGGCGACGGGTACTTCAACGAGAACCCGGACGCCCAGCTGGCCCGCTTCGACTTCGTACGGGGCAACCGCACCCCGATCCCGAAGGTGTCGGCCACCCCGGCCTCGGGTCAGGCGCCGCTGACGGTCCAGTTCTCCAGCGCCGGCACCACCGACCCGGACGGCGACGCGCTGAAGTACGCCTGGTACCTCGACAACGACAACAAGGTCGACTCGACCGCCCCCAACCCGACGTTCACCTTCACCGCGAACGCCGACTACCGCCCGACGCTGAAGGTCACCGACAGCACCGGCCGGTCCGCGTCGGCCGAGGTGATCCTGCCGGTCGGCACGGCGGCTCCGGTCGTCGAGTTCGTGACGCTGCAGGACGGGCAGCCGTTCGCCTTCGGTGACACGGTGAACTTCGAGGTGCGGGTGACCGACGACGCGCCGGTCGACTGCTCGCGGGTCACGGTGACCTACGTCCTCGGGCACGACCAGCACGGGCATCCGCTGAGCACGGCGTCGGGCTGCACCGGCTCGATCGTCACGTTCCTCGACCCCGGTCACGCGGGGTCCGACAACCTGACGGGCGTGTTCGTCGCCTCCTACACCGACACCGGTGTCCCGCCGCAGACGGGCCGCGACACGGTGGTTCTGCAGCCGTCGAACTGACGGGATGACGAGAGGAAGGCCGGGTCCGCGGGGCCCGGCCTTTTCCCTGCGTACGGGGTAGGTTCTCCCTGACACGCTGGGAGGATCGTGACCGACAACCGCTCCAACTTCCTGATCCGCGCGGTCGAGTGGCTGCGCGCGGGCTACCCGGCCGGGGTGCCCCGTCAGGACTACGTCGCGCTGCTCGGCGTGCTGCGCCGCAAGCTCACCGAGGACGAGATCCGCCGGGTCGCCGCGGACCTGGCCGAACACTCGCTGACCAGCGACGACCCGATCACCGGCGACGACATCGAGACGATGATCAGCGAGTCGATGCTGCAGGAGGCGACGCCGGCCGACGTGGCCCGGGTCTCGGCGCACCTCGCGGCCGGCGGATGGCCCCTGGCCGACCCGCCCGTCGAGTGACATCGCGTAGCCGCCGGATGCCCCTCGGTGGGTCGCCGTCGAGTGAGATTGTGCACGAGCGCTTGCGCCGGGGCGTAACTCCTACCCCGCAAGGTGAACAGAAGGTGAACGAGCCGTAATCGGCGGGGTAACGAGGCCGTAATATCCAATTCACAGTCGTTGAACTCTTCTGATCTGATCATCGACCAGCGACCCTGACGGTGTGACAGAAACATCGGTGATCCTGGCCCTGGTGGTGGTCACGGCCCTTGGCTTCGACTTCACCAACGGGTTCCACGACACGGCGAACGCGATGGCCACCTCCATCGCCACCCGCGCCCTGCGGCCCAAGACAGCCGTCGCGCTCTCCGGCATCCTCAACCTGATCGGTGCCTTCCTGTCGGTCGAGGTCGCGCTGACCGTCAGCAACGCGGTCGTCCGCATCCAGAATCCCGACGGCACCCCCAAGGCCTCCCTGCTGGCCGACGGCGGCACCGCCCTCCTGCTGATCGTGCTGGCCGGCCTGATCGGCGGCATCGTCTGGAACCTGTTCACGTGGCTGCTCGGGCTGCCCTCGAGTTCGTCGCACGCGCTGTTCGGCGGCCTGGTCGGCGCGACGATCGCCGGCCTCGGCTGGGCCGGGGTCAACTGGAACGGCAACGGCAGCAAGCTCGACGGCGTGGTCGGCAAGGTGATCCTGCCCGCGCTGATCTCACCGGTGATCGCCGGCGTGGTCGCCGCCGTGGGCACCTGGATCATCTACAAGATCACCGTCGGCGTCGCCCAGCGGTTCACCGAGAACGGTTTCCGGTGGGGCCAGATCGGCAGCGCCTCGCTGGTCTCGCTGGCCCACGGCACCAACGACGCGCAGAAGACCATGGGCGTGATCACGCTGGCGCTGATCGCGGCCGGCGACTGGACCGACACCGGCACCATCCCGTTCTGGGTGAAGGCGGCCTGCGCCGTGGCCATCGCGCTGGGCACCTACCTCGGCGGGTGGCGGATCATCCGTACGCTGGGCAAAGGTCTGGTGGAAATCGCCCCGCCCCAGGGCATGGCCGCGGAATCCTCCTCGGCGGCGGTCATCCTGGCCTCCAGCCACCTCGGGTTCGCGCTCTCGACAACCCACGTGGCCACGGGCTCGATCCTCGGCTCGGGGGTCGGCAAGCCGGGCGCCCAGGTGCGCTGGCGGGTGGCCGGCCGCATGGTCGCGGCCTGGCTGATCACCCTGCCCGCGGCGGCCGCGGTGGGCGCGCTCATGTGGTACCTCGGCGACTTCGTCGGCGGTGTCGCCGGGGCGATCGTCATCTTCGTCCTGCTGCTGCTGGCCGCGGCCGGCATGTGGCTGCGCTCCCGGGTCGTCCCGGTCGACCACACCAACGTCAACGACGAGTGGGACGGCGCCTCTCCCGCCGCCGTTCCCGCCGCGTCGCCCGAGCCGCGCGTGGCCGCGGGGACGGTGGTGTCATGAGCAACCTCGGATTCGCCCTCGAAGGCGCGTGGAAGGTGCTCGCGGCCGGCCTGATCCTCGGCGCGGGGCTGCCCGCCCTGTTCGCGCTCGGCATCCGCTCGCTCGCCTGGAGCGCCGCCGAGCCTCCCCGGCCGGCCGGCAAGCCCATCGCGTACGGGCTCTTCACCGTGGTCGTCCTGGGTGTGCTGCTGGGCATCACGTTCATCGTGGCGAGCGGCTTCGGCAAGACGATCAGTTTCGACCACGTCTATCCGACCGTCGTCGACAAGTAGCGCGCCGGGCGGGCTCCGCGCATCGCCGAGCCCGCCCGGATCGGCGCCGCGGGTCACCGGGACCGACGAGAGATCCCGGTCGTTGACGGTGAGCGGCTCGGGCGGTCGTGCCGCAAGCGCGGGGTGATCGAGGGCGTCCGGTCGAGGTTGCTGCCGTTCAGCCGGAGAGCAGGTCGTCGAGTTCGGCGGCGACCGCGGTGCGGTCGGTGACGTCGACGACGCGTACGAGGGGCGAAGCCGCGATGGCCGCCAGGCGCTCGTCGCGGCAGCGGGCGGGATCGGCGGCGGCGGTCGCGAGGGTGTCGGCGGCCCGGCCGGTGCCCGCCAGGATCAGCACGGGACGGCCCTGGGCCAGGCTGTGCTCGGCGTCGGTGAGGGCGATCTCGCCGCCGTTGGCCAGCACCGTGACGCTGGGGCGGCCGGCCGCCAGATGCGACACCACGGCGGCCAGGTAGGGCGCCTCGTCGCCCCAGGTGTCGCCGGGGGCCAGCACGAAGTGGGAATGGTGCCGGTCGAGCGGGGCGGCGTCCGGGTTGGCGCCGACGTGACCGGGAAAGGTGACCGTGCCCACGGCGGCCACACCGACCAGCGGGAACGGGAAACCGGCGGCGCGGGACCGGCCGAGCAGGCGCATCACACCGGCGTCGGTGCCGCCGTCGACAGCCACCGCCTGATGGGTGCGGATGGCGGGGGCGATCACGTCGGTGAACACGGCGCCGAGGATCCGGGTCACGTCGTCGGTCAGGCCGCCCGCACCGCCCACCATCGCCAGCACGGGACGGGAGGCGGGCAGGCCCAACGAGGCGATCGCGCCGGGCACGGCTTCGGGATCCGGGACCAGGGCCGCGACGGCGCCGGGCAACCGCACCACGGTCGACATGCCGGGAACCCTACCGTGGTGCGGCTGCCGCTTCCGCTCGCACCGTGCGGCTTCGGCTTACGCCAGCGTGCGGGCCAGGACGCCGATGTCGGGCTGGTCGGTGAAGAGGCCGTCGATGCCCGTACGGAGGAAAGTGACCTGCTCGTCGATGGCCCGGCCGTACGCGTTGGGGTCGGCGCCCACCCGCAGGCCCGCCGGCAGGAACTGGTTCTCGGCCCGGAACGTGTACGGGATGACCTTGAGCCCGGCGGCGTGGGCGTCCCGGACGAGTGAGGTCGGCGTGCCCAGGGTCGCGTCGGCGTTCCGCGGGATGACCTGGTTCTTCTCGGGCCCGATCCCGTCGGCATACGTCGAGAGCTGCTTGAGCCCGGCGGGGACAGATATTCCCCGTACGGCGTGGGGTCGTTGAACGGGCTGCCCGCGGCGCTCGTCAGGAACACCAGGCTGACCTGCACCCGATGACGCCGGCGCAGCGTCTCCAGGTTGGCCGCCTCGAACGACTGGATCCACACCCGGGCGCCGCGCCGGTCGAGCCGGTGCCGCCGCAAGGCCCGTACGAGCGGCGTCTCCAGGTCGAGGCCGAGCCGGCTGAAGTACGTGGGGTGCTTGGTCTCCGGGATGACGCCGATGTCACGGCCCAGCTCCTTCGACAGCCGGGCCCGCAGGCGCAGCACCTCGTCGAAGGTCGGCACCTCGAACAGGCCGTCGTAAAGCGTGTTCTCCTGGCGCACCGCGGGCAGCCGTTCGACGGCGCGCAGGCTCTTCAGCTCGGCCAGCGTGAAGTCCTCGGTGAACCAGCCGGTGACGCTCACCCCGTCGAGCAGGACGGTCTTGCGGCGGGCCGCGAACTCGGGCCGGCTCGCCACGTCGGTGGTGCCGCCGATCTCAGGCTCGTGCCGGCACACCAGCACGTGGTCCTTGGTGGCGACCAGGTCGGGCTCGATGTAGTCGGCCCCGATCCGCGCCGCCAGCTCGTACGACGCGAGGGTGTGCTCCGGCCGGTAACCGGAGGCGCCGCGGTGCCCGAAGATCTCGGGCCGGCGGCTGCCCGCCCGCGCCGGGCTCGCGATGGTTCCGGCCAGCGCGGGGGCCGCCGCTGCGACAGCGCCCATGCGCAGCACCTGACGTCGGTCTGCCACGAAATCCTCCACAGGACTCACCGCGGGCGTCCTTCGCCGCGGGTCCCGACCGCAGTCGACGGCACCTGATCAACGCCTCGGCGACCTCGACGTGGCGCGCGCGGGAACGGGGCGGGAAGCTCGTACTTGTGGCCAGACCTGCTCGTTCCGAGGTCTGGTCGAGGCGGAGCCCGTACGCCGATGGCGTCGCCCGCCGTTTCCGTGACGCTGAGCGCATGTCCAAGCTCGTGCCGGCCGGGCTGATCGCCCTGGCGCTCGTCCCCTCCGTCGCCGGGGCCGTCCGCATCGGCTCCCTCGCCAATGGCGACGCCCCCGCCCGTTTCGCCGACATGCCCGCCCCGGTCGTCGTGCACATCGTGGGCGCGCTGATCTACAGCCTGGTCGGCGCCTTCCAGTTCGACGCCGCGTTCCGCCGCAGACGCCGTGCCTGGCACCGGCGTACGGGCCGGGTGGTGGTCGTCGCCGGCCTGGCCGTCGCCCTGAGCGGCGCCTGGATGACCCTGCTCTCCGACCTGCCCGACCACGACGGCGTCATCGTCAACGCGACCCGTGTCGTCGTCTCGGCCGTGATGGCGTACGGGCTGGTGGCCGCCGTCGTGGCGATCCGCCGCAGGGACATCCGCCGCCATCGAGCCTGGATGATCCGCGCGTACGCCCTGGCTTTGGGCGCGGGCACGCAGGCTTTCGTCCTCGGGCCGGTGGCAGCCCTCGACGGCGGTCAGCCGGGCGTCACCGGCCGCACCATCGGCATGCTGCTCGGCTGGGCCATCAACGTGGCGGTCGCCGAATGGATCATCCGTCGCCCCGGCCGGTCCCGCCCAGCCGGTTCCGCGCATCCCGCACACGGTCGATTCCGTGGCTCGCGCCGATTGCCTACCGTGGACGGATCGAACGAGATCCCCGCGAACTGAGCACGCTCCTCGTCGGCCTGTTCTTCGGCTTCGCGATCAACATCCTGACGGCGGAGACCGACTGGCTCTGGCCGCCGCTGACGGCCTACCCGTGGATCTGGGTCCCGGCCTCGGTAATGGCCTGGTTTCTGTGGCGCTGGTGGCGGCGCCGCAAGTCGGCCATCACGTGGAAGACCGGCGACAACCCGTACCCCGGCCTGGCACCCTTCGAGGTCGACCGGGCCGAGGTGTTCTTCGGCCGGGCCCAGGAGACGTGGGCCGTTCTGCGTCGGTTGGACCGGTCGGGCATCGCACGGCAACAGCGGTTCATCCCGCTCGTCGGCCCGTCCGGCAGCGGCAAGTCGTCGCTGGTGCGGGCCGGCGTGCTGCCCCGGTTGTCGAAGCGCTGGCAGGTGATCGGCCCGATGCAACCCGGCCTCGAAGTGTTCCGTGATCTGAGGGCGGCCGCCGGGGGACAGGATCTGCTCGATCGCCTGACCGGGACGAGCGGCCGGGTAGTGCTGGTGATTGACCAGTTGGAGGACTTGTTCACCCTCTCCCGCCCGGACGAGCGGGGACCCTTCCTGGACGTTCTGCACGAGGCCCTGGCGGCCCGCCGCGAGCTGCATGTCGTCGTGACGATGCGCCCCGAGTTCCTGGCCGCGGCCGACGCCTTGAAACCGGGCCTGTTCGACCAGCCCATACCGATCGCGGCCCTGGACCCCCGGCACATGCGCGACGCCATCGAGAAGCCCGCGGCCGCAGCCGGGGTGACCTTTGAGCGGCGCCTGGTCGACCTGATGGTGGCCGAAGCCACGGTGGGGGACGCGTTGCCATTGCTTGGTCACTTGCTGCAGCGGCTTTATGCGGAGTCGGCTCACGGCACGATCACCATCGCTCAGTACGACGCAGCGGGCCGCGTAGGCGGCGCGATCGCCGAGCACGCCGACGCCGTGTACCGGGGTTTGCTGGCGACCTACCCGCAGAGCGTGGTGGACGGAACTCTGCTGCAATTGGTCGGCGTCGAGGGCGATGATCCGGTGCGGCGGACCGTCGATCGCAACTCGTTGGACGTCGCTGCGGGCGCGGTCGTCGCTGAATTGCGGCGGGCTCGACTGGTCACTGATCGTGCGGACGGTACTGCGGCAATGCTGGCCCACGATGCTTTGTTCCGGCGTTGGGAAACCCTCAAGGCACTGGTCGATACCCATCGCCGCGAGTTGGCCGAGGTCAGCCTGCTGGAGCGGCGCGCTGCGGCGTGGCGGGAGTCCGGCACGGACGACGATCTGCTGCGAGGCCAGGCGCTGGCGAGGGCGGATGCTGCGGTTGAGAAGCTCACTCCGTCACCGGCGTTGCGCGAGTTCCTTGCAGCCTCGGCCGCCGCACGTGATCACGAACTGGGCGGCTGGGCAACCGCCGTCGTCGATAAGGCGCAATCCGGAGCCACCGACGATCCCGAGTTACTCGTCGCGGTGGTGGCAGCAGCGATGCGGGAGATTGCGCCGACGCGAACCGGCGAGCTGGCCGTCTGGAGCCGGACGACGACGCCGACCCGTCACCGGTCCTTCATCGGGCATACCGCATCACTCGGTGGGCTGGCTTGGTTGGCCGACGGACGCCTGCGCACCTGCGCCTACTACGGCAAGATATGCACTTGGGGTCCGACCGGCGAACTGCTCGACGTCGTCCGCGTCGGCCGCGTGGTGGACGACAGCTGCTTTCTCAGCTCCGACGGCCTCTACGTCTTGCGCGAGAGCAGTATCTGGCGTGCAGAGGATGGGGCCTGGCTGGCCGATCTGCCGGGGCCTGCGCTGGGGTGGACGGCAGTTGACTGTTTCGTGGTGTCCGTCGGCGACGGTGGCTTCGAGCTTCACCGAATCGTCGGCACCGCGCCGCAGAGGATCCGACGCATCGTGGTAGACGGAGCCGACGTCGTCTCGTGGTCGCCCGACGGTGAAGCCGTGGCGGCAGTTGTCGACTCTCACGTGGAGGTCTGCGCCGACGGGCCGCCGCGTGACCGCCGTGTTTCCACCCGCGTCCCAGTAAACAGCGCCCCGGTCTGGTCACCCGATGGCCGGTTGTTCGCGGCCATGCAAGTACGGGTGGAAACGGTTGTTTGCATGGTATGTGATCGCGGCGGCACCCCGCGCGCCGAATGGGCAGTCGTCGATGCGGGTACATTGTGCTGGTCGCCCGATGGAGTTCTGCTGGCCACGCAGCATTACGCGAATCCGCGGGCAGTGGTGTTACGGCGGGCCGAGAACGGCCAGAAGATGCTCTCGTTCGAAGCTTCTGCCGTCCCGCGGCGCATCTTCTGGTCACCTGACGGGCGTACCGTGGTCGCCGAGACCGTGAACGGTCTTGAGCAGTGGTCGATTTCGGCTCAAGTCCCAGAATGGAAACTTGACGGCCCGCTCCCGCTTCTGTCGCTCCACACGTTGTCGGACGCCTCCCTCGGCAAGGATGGAGTCATCACCGCGATCGTCCGAAAGAGTCGTCCAGCCGTGATCTTCGAGTCGGAGCCCCCACGGTGGTTGCCAGGCGAGGCGGTGACGGTTTGCGCGTCTCCCGACGGTCAGCTGGTGGCAGGAACCGACGGGATGAACCTATCTATCTGGGATGTATCGAAGGGTGATCTTCGGGCGAGGTGGAAAGTGCCCCTAGCTCGACGTGCTGCGTGGTCGGCTGACCGCGAGTACCTTGTCTGCGGATGGGACGCCCTCGGCGCTGATGACCAGAGGCTATCCGTTTCGATCTTCGCCGTTGCCGACGGTCGGCTGATCCGCGAGATTCCCGGTTACGAATTGCTTCCCGGGTCTCCTTGGTCGCCTGCCGGTGACCTCCTGGCGTTGGCCAGTGCGGAGGGCATCGTTCTGCACAACGTCGGCGACGGCGGTATCCGGCAACGTCTGCCGTGGAAAGGCACCGGGCTCTCCTTCGCATGGGCGCCGGACGGCAAACGTTTCGCTCTGATCGTCGAAGAGAGGATTGGTGTCTGGACTGTCGGCCGGACCGAGCCCGACCTGCAACGCCGGTTGCCCACTGGCCTTCGTGGCCTGACATGGTCATCGGACGGGCAAATTGTTGTGATCTACGGGATGGGAATGTCTCTGATCGACACCGTTCATGGAGGATTAGTGAATTTGCCGGTGCACAGGCGATTTCTCGATGCCCGCTGGTCCGCAGACCTCGCGGCCGTGACGCCTGACGGCACCGTGTACCGGTGGGACGTTCCGTCGCAGGGATTCGTCGAAGACTGGACCAAGGCGGGACGGCTACTCACCGCAGAGGAGCGACGCGAGTTCGGACTCCCTACAGGCGTAGTTCCGGCCAGTCCAGCAAGCCCTCGCCCAGGTCTCGGACCGTAGCGAGCAGGCCCAGGCGGGCCGACCGGAGAGCCGAGTCGTCGGCCATGACGAAGACCTCGTCGAAGAAACGGGTCAAGGGCTCGACCAACGGTTCGACCGCCGTGGTGAAGGCGACCAGGTCTGTGCCGAAGCCGGCCTTCACGCCGGTCACGGCCTCGTGCAGGGCGAGCTCCGCGGGCTCGACCAGCGCCGACGGGTCGTAGCCTGAGGCCGTGCCGGCCGGCAGGATGCGTCGGGCCCGCTGGATGGCGGCGGCCACGGCGACGAAATCGGGGTTGCCGACGAGGGTGTTCAGCTGGGTCAGCATCGTGTCGACGACCGACGGGTGGGCGTAGTGGCCGATGACCGCGCGGACCCGGTCGACCGGGTGGCCCTCCTCGGTGAGGACCTGTTCGAGGCGGCGGGCCAGGAAGTCGCCGGCGGCGTCGATGACGGAGCCGGCAACGAGTACGGGCTGCTGGGCGGCAGCGGCGCGCAGGCCGTCGAGCAGGGACAGGCCGGACAGGGCGGGGTGGGCGCGGTGCACCGCCAGCAGGCCGAGCACGGCACGGCGTACGGCGAAGGGGTCGCTGCTGCCGGTGGGAAGGCCGACCGTCGCCGCCAGGCCCGTGACCAGGTCGAGGCGGTCGGCCAGGGAGAGCAGGGCGCCGGGCAGGGAGGCGGGCAGGGCGTCGCCGGTGTTGCGGGGCAGCTCGCACTCGTGGACGGCCTGGGCCACGTCGCGCGGTTCGCCGGCGTGCAGGGCGTAGTCGCGGGCCATCACGCCGGCCAGGCTGGTCATCTCGGTGACGAGCTGGGAGCCGAGGTCGAACTTGACCAGGCGGGCGGCGCGGCCCAGCGTGGCCGAGGACAGGCCCAGCGAGTCGGCCAGCGACAGGGCCAGGGCGGCGATCCGTGCGGCGCGGTCGGCCATCGAGCCCAGCTTGTCGGTGAAGGTGAGCCGGGACAGTCTTTCCCGCATCTGCGGCAGGGGCGTCTCGCGGTCGGCGCGGTAGAAGAACGCTGCGTCCTCGTAACGAGCACGCAGCACGGCCTCGTTGCCGGCGCGGACCAGTTCGATGTCGACCGGGCCGTTGGCGACGGTGACGAACATGGGAAGCAGCGAACCGTCAGCATCCCGTACGGGCAGATAGCGCTGGTGTTTGCGCATCACCGTGGTCAGCACCGCGTCGGGCAGCGACAGGTAGCTCTCGTCGAACGTGCCCAGCAGCGGGGTCGGCGCCTCGACCAGGTAGCTGATCTGCTCGATCAGCGCGGCCTCACCGGCGACGTCGACGCGGCCGGAGGGGTAGACCTCGTCCTGCGCGCCGGTGACGATCAGGTCGTGGCGGTCCTCCTGGTCGGCCACGATGCCCGCGAGCGCGAGCGTTTCCATGAAGGTCTCGGCCGACGCGACCGCGGCGATCGGCTCGGAGGCCGTACGGAGAAGCCTGGTCCTGCGGTCGGCCGACAGGGCGCCCACCGCCACGGGCACGACGTCGTCGCCCCACAACGCGGTCAGCCAGCGGATCGGGCGGCTGAACGAGAGCTGCGGGTCGTTCCAGCGCATGTTCTTGGCCGCCCGCAGCCCGGTGACGACCTTGGCCAGCACGGGCGCGAGCACCTCGGCCGCGTTCCCGCCGACCTCGTGCTTCTCGACCACGTGATGCTCGACGCCACCCACGGTGGAAACCGACAAGTCGCCAACTGTCACGCCTTGGCCGCGGGCGAACCCTTCAACGGCCTTGTCCGGCGCGCCGACGCGAGGGCCTTTCACCACCCGTACGTGGTCTGTCTCGCGCGCCGCGACCGAAGGCACCAGCGCGACCAGCCGCCGGGGCGTGGCGAACACGCGCACCTCGTCGTGTTCCAGGCGGGTGCCGGCCAGGCCCTCGGTCAGCGCCCGCTGCACGTGGTCGCGCGCGGCCCGGGCCTCGGACGGCGGCAGTTCCTCGGTGCCGATCTCGAAGATCAGCGCGCGGGCGTTCTCACGCGCGGCGGGCAGCGCCGTGGCCACGGCGGCCGGCAGTGGCGGCGCCAGTCCGAGCGGGTGGCCCATCCCGTCGCGGCGCGCCACCCACAGCTTGGCGACCTCACCGGCGAGGCGGCGCATCCGGCCGAACTCGGCGGCCCGGTCGGCGGTCGACACGGCGCCCCGCGAGTCGAGCACGTTGAACGCCTGCGAGCACTTCAGCACGTACGTGTGGGCGGGCACGGGCAGACCGGCGTCGATCAGCCGCTGCGCCTCGGCCGCGTAGATCTCGAGCAGCTGCCGGTTCGCGGCCACGTCGGCGTCGTCCAGGTAGTACCGCGACATCTCGTACTCGCTCTGGCCGAACACCTCCCCGTACGAGATGCCGTCGCCGTACTGGATCTCCTTGAAGTGCGTCTTTTCCTGCAGCGCCATGAGGATGCGCTCGATGCCGTACGTGATCTCGACGGACACCGGGTCGAGGTTGAGCCCGCCGGCCTGCTGGAAGTACGTGAACTGGGTGATCTCGAGCCCGTCGAGCCAGACCTCCCAGCCCAGACCCCAGGCGCCGAGCGCCGGCGAGGCCCAGTTGTCCTCGACGAAACGGACGTCATGCCGGGAGACGTCGATGCCCAAAGCCGAGAGGCTGCCCAGGTAGAGCTCCTGCGGGTTGCCCGGGTCGGGCTTGAGGATCACCTGCATCTGGGTGTGCGTCTGCAGGCGGTTCGGGTTCTCGCCGTAACGCGAGTCGTCCGGGCGTACGGACGGCTCGACGTAGACGACCCGCCACGGCTCCGGACCCAGCACCCGCAGGAAGGTCGCCGGGTTCAGCGTGCCCGCCCCGACCTCGGTGTTCATGGGCTGGACGGTCAGGCATCCCTGAGCCGTCCAGTACGCGGTCAACCGGGCCAGCGCATCCTGCATGGTGAGCATGGGTTCGAAGTCTAGGGCGGGCCGCTCCCGGGCAGGTACGCAATATGCTCGCACGAGTTCTTTCGTGGGCCGAGCCGTAACGGGCGAGAGCGCCTTCGTCTGACCTCGTGGGACACTGCGCTGCATGTGGGGGTGGGTGCGCCGGCGAGACCCGCAGCTTGTGGTGGTCCGGCGGGCTGTACGGGTCACGGTGGTGGCCTGTGTGGGGTTCTACTTCTGCCGCTATGTGCTCGGTGACGCGGCGATGGCGCCGTACGCCCTGTTCGGGGTGGTGGCGCTCGGGGCGCTGTCGCAGATTCCGGGGTCGCCGCGGCAGCGCAGCCGGACGCTGATCGCGGTTCTGCCCGTCGGGTGGGTGCTGGTCACGCTGGGCACGCTGCTGTCGTTCAGCACTGTCGCGGCGGCCGCGGGGATGTTCGTGCTCGGGTTCGCCGTGAGTTTCGCCGGCGTGGGCGGGCCCCGGCTCGTCGGGCTCGCGGCCGGCATGCAGCTTCTCTACATTCTTCCGTGCTTTCCCCCGTACGATCCGGGCTCGTTGCCGTCGCGGCTGGCCGGCCTGACCTTGGCCGTGGTGCTGCTGGCCGTGGCCGAGCGGGTGCTGTGGCCCGACCCGGCGCCGCCGCCGTACCGGCGCCGGCTCGCCGACGCGGTTTCGTTGCTGGCCGAGTGCCTGGGGGCGCTGGCCGACGACCGGTCCCGCCTGCCCGCGCTGCTGCCCGAGGCGACAGAGGCGGCCGACGCCCTGCGGCCGTCGCGGTTGCCGCCGACCGAACGTCCCGCCTCGGCCGGCCGTCGCGACCGGGCCCTGTCGTCGGCCGCGGGCACCGCCCGGCTGTTGCTGGGCCGCGCGGTCGACCTCTACTTCACCGACGACCGCGAGGCCGTCACCGGCGCCGCCGCGACCAAGCTGCTGCGAGTCACCGCGGGTTGTGTCGCCGCCACCGGGGACTGGCTGCGCGGCGACGGGCCGCTGCCCGACACCGACCTCGTCGCGGCCGCGATCAGCGACTTCCGGGCCGCCCGTTTGAACACCGACCCGAACGGGCTGCCGCCGGAGCGTCTTCGCCTGGGCGCGCTGGCGTTGTCGATGGGGGAGTGGACCAAGTCGCTCGTCGTCGCGGTGCGCGTGGCCGCGGGGGAGACGCCGAAACACCCCGATCCCACGCCGGCTTCGGCCCGGCCGGGGCAGTTCTGGTATGCGTACGAGCGAACGCCCTTTCTCTGGTGGCACCGGCTGCGGGAAAATCTGACGCCGCGCTCGGTCGCCTTCCAAGGCGCGCTGCGGTTGGCGGCGGCGCTCGCGGTCGCCCGGCTCATCGCCGGGGCGCTCGACCTGTCGCACGGCTTCTGGGTGCTGCTGACGATCCTGACCGTGCTGCGCGCCTCGGCCGCCGAGACCCGTTCGGCGTTGCGGCCGGCCCTGGTCGGCACGGTCGCCGGTTCGGTCGTGGCGGCGCTGCTCCTGCTGCTCGGCCTCGACCCGGTCGTCTACGTGATCGCGCTGCCGGTCGTCATGATCGCCGGGTTCGCGGCCGGCCCGCTGCTCGGCCTGGGCTGGTCGCAGGCCCTGTTCACGCTGGTCATCACGCTGGTGTTCGCCCAGTTCACGCCGGTCGACTGGCGGCTGGCCGAGCAGCGCGTGGCCGACGTGCTGGTGGGCGCGGCCATCGGCGTGCTGATCGGCCTGTTCGCGTGGCCGCGGGGCGGGGCGGGCGAGCTGCGGCGGGCGGTGGCGACGTTCCTGACGTCGGCGGCGGCGGTGGTGCGCGAGACGGTTGCCGTGATGGCCGAGGGGCAGCCACCCGGCGACGCGTTGCCCCGGGCGCGCGGCGCGGGACAGCTGGCCGAGGCGTCGTTCGCGCTCTACCAGAGCGAGCGGCATCCTCCGGCGCCGCTGGACTGGCAGGCCGCCCTGGTGGCGGGGCATCACGCCGTACGGGGGGCCGAGGCGCTGGTCCGGTCGTGTCCTTCGGGTGGCCTGCTGCCGTGCGTGGCCCAGCTGACTGAGCTGGCCGGCGAGGTGGCCGCCTCATACGAGCGGTCGGCCGGGAGCCTGACGCGCGGGAAGAGCCCACCGCGGCCCGCCGACGGGCCCGTGCAGCAGTGGCCGGACGACCTGGGGCAGGACCTCTACATCATCGCCGACCTGCGGGTGTGGCTGGACGGCCTGCGTGCGGACCTGACCAACGTGACCGGCCGCCCCGAGCCCGCCGACAACCTGCGCGACCGCGTATCCCGAGTGGCCGACGGCGCCACGTAACGTTGCGTGGCGCTTCCGTCCCAGCGGCGCCCGTGGAGGCGGATCGTGCGGTCCTCAGGAGGCGGATCGGGCCGACCCCTGGGGGAGTCGGACGGGCTTCGGATCGGGCGGGCGTTGCGGCCGGCTCTCGCGCCCAGTCGACGAATTCCGGACAAAAGCCCTCGGGATGCGGGACGCTGTGTCGGGTGAAGTCCGGGCGGGCCGAGGCGACCGAGGGCGTGGAACAGCGCCTCGCGACGACGCTGCATGCCTTTCCGGGCCTGAGCCTCATCACCGTCCCACCGTCGCAGCTCAAGTCGCCGCCGACCCGTGAGGGCGTCCGGGTCCTGCGCGGGGGCCGCCTGCCGCGGCTCGGCGAGCTGACCGACGAGGTGTACGGGGTCATCCGCGAGCTGTGGGAGCAGTCCGGCTGCCGGATCGAGGGCTACGGCCGCACGCTCGTCGTGCACGACCCCTCCGGCTACGTGATCACGCTGACGCAGCAGGAGGGCGACGACCCGATCCTCACCGTGGCCTCGCCCCCGATCCCGGCCCGACTGATCGACCCGCCCCTGCTCGCGGGGCTGCTCGGCGGGCTCGCGCTCGGCTGCATCGGCCCGTGCTCGGCGGTCGGCCCGATGACGCTGTTCCCGTCGCTGGCCGGCCTGGCGGCGCCGTTCTGGGGCTGGATCCCGCTCTACCTGCTGATCGGCGTGGGCTCGGTGTGGCGTCCGGAGACGCGGCGGTTCGGCGCCGGCCTACTGATCAGCGGCGCCCTGGTCGGCGTCACCGTGGCCTGGGTCTTCTCCTGAGAGCAGGCGGAACCCGCCGCCCAGGTGCTTGGTGTCGCGTTTGGCGGCGTACATGGCGGCGTCCGCGCCCTTCATCAGCTCCTCGTAGCCGGTCGCGTCGTCGGGGTAGAGCGCGATGCCCACGCTCCCGCCGAGCGTGTGCTCCTGGCCGTCGATCGTGAACGGCTGCCGCAGCCGCTCGCAGATCCGGGCGGCGACCGCACCCGCCACGGCCTCGTCCGGGTCGTGGGTGAGCAGGATCGCGAACTCGTCGCCGCCCAGCCGGGCCACCACGTCGTTGTCGCGCACCGCGCCCAGCACCCGCTTGGCCACCTGCTGCAGCAGCACGTCGCCGGCCTGGTGGCCCGCGGTGTCGTTGACCTCTTTGAAGCCGTTGAGGTCGAGCATCATCAGCGCCACCCGGCCCCGCGTCGCCGCTGCCTCGCGTACGGCCAGCCCGGCCTGCTCGATCAGGTGCGTACGGTTGGGCAGCCCGGTCAGCGAGTCGTGGAACGCCTGATGGCTGAGCTGCGCGACGTGGGCCTGCGCGGCCTGGCGCATGCCCGCGCTGTCCAGGATGAGCGCGCCCTCGACCAACAGCTGCTCGGCCAGGATACGGTCCTGGCTGCTCCAGGCGCGGGTCGTCGCCGAGTCCCCGACCACGATCATGCCGATCGGCCCGGCGGCCGACATCAACGGCAGAGCCACGTACGCCTCCAGCCTCATCAGCCGCACCAGGCCGTGGGCGGGCAGCGGCAGCGTGGCGGCGTTGCCGACGAGCGAGGCCTGCCCGCCCTCGACCGCCCGCCACACGGGTGACTCGGCGGCCGGCCGGCCCACCAGCGTGTGGAGCTGGTCGTCGCCACCCGGCAGGTTCACGGCGTGCACGTAGCGGATCATCCCCGCCGCATCGGTCAGGTACACCGCGCCGTGCTCCGTGCGGAAGCCGCCGGCGGCCGACGTGACCAGGATGCGAGCGGCGGCCTCGACGCTGGTGGCGGCCATGCCCGTTTCGAACAGCTGCCGGATGGTGGCCGACGAGTGGGCGAGGAACTGGCGCTGCCGCTCGGCCGCCAGGGCCTGCAGCGTGCTGGCGAAGTGCAGGGCCAGCGAGTCCAGCAGGTCGGGGCGCAGGGACTGCAGGTCACTGCCGGTGAGCAGCAGGACGCCGACGCTCTGCCCGCCGATCCGCAGCCGGACGGCCATCTGCTCGCCCGAGACCGTGGGCCGGGCCCCGGCCGCTTGCCGCAGCACCTTGCCGGCCGTGAACAGGTCGCGGTTGCCCGCCGGCCCGACCCGGGCGATCAGGTTCATGCCGGTCTCGGTGTCGAGCTCGAAGACGGTGGCGGCGGTCAGGCCGGCCGCAGCGCGCAGGTGCGGCTCGGCCAGTTCGAGCACGTGCTGGACGGACGGCGTGTCCCTGGTCATGAACGACACGAGGTCGGCGAGCAGCGCGTCCTGGGGGTCTGCCCCCAGGACCGTGCCGGCTCCGGCCGGGCTCGTGCTGACATTCATGCCGTAGTTGTCGGCACTCGTACGCCGGGGTTGACGGCACCTCGGGTGGCGGTTCGGGTGCAGTCGGCAGATATCGATCCTCATCAACCCTTGACGAGATGTGACAAAGATTGTTGAGATGTGTTTGCTCCTGAGTGATTCCGAGCGCAACCTTTGCCACCGAAGGGAACATCGCGCGTGAAAACACATCGCCGCGTGCTCGCCACCCTGTCAACCGCCGCTTTGCTCGTGGCCGGTGCGGCCGCCCCCGCCGCGGCCGCCCCCGAATGGCGTCCCGGGATCCCGCCCCTGGCCACCCCGTGGACCTCGAAGGTCGGCCCCAAGAACGCCCTCCCCGAATACCCCCGCCCCCAGTTGACCCGCGACAAGTGGCAGAACCTCAACGGCGTCTGGGAGTTCGCCAAGGCCACCGCCGGGCAGGCCGTTCCCACCGGCCAGAGCCTCGGCGAGCGCGTCCTGGTGCCGTACCCGATCGAATCGGCGCTCTCCGGCATCCAGCGACGCGAGGACCGCATGTGGTACCGCCGGACCTTCACCGTCCCGGCGAACTGGAAGGTCGGACAGGGCAACCGCCTGCACCTGAACTTCGGGGCGGTCGACTACGACGCCAAGGTCTACGTCAACGGCGTCGAGGTGGCGACCCACCGCGGCGGGTACGACGGCTTCCAGGTCGACGTGACCGGCGCGCTGAAGGGGACCGGGCCGCGGGCGCTGCGCTGACGCTGCCGATCAGCAAACCCAGACTCTGGTCGCCCGACAGCCCCTTCCTGTACGACCTCGAGGTGTCCCTGATCAGCGCGGGCCGCACGGTCGACACGGTCGGGTCGTACTTCGGGCTGCGGACGATCGGCTCGAAGAAGGGCGCCGACGGCAAGCTCCGGATGACGCTCAACGGCAAGATCTTGTTCCACATGATGAACCTCGATCAGGGGTTCTGGCCCGACGGCCTGCACACGGCCCCGACGGACGCGGCGCTCAAGTGGGACCTGCAGCAGGACAAGGCGATGGGCTTCAACGCGGTGCGCAAGCACATCAAGGTCGAGCCCGACCGCTGGTACTACTGGGCCGACAAACTGGGCCTGCTGGTCTGGCAGGACATGCCCAGCGGCAACACCGGCCCGCTGCCGGCCGAGTGGCGTGACCAGTTCGAGGCCGAACTGCACGAGATGGTCCGCGAGCACGACTCCTGGACGTCGATCGTCGCCTGGGTGCCGTTCAACGAGGGCTGGGGCGAATGGGACCGGGCCGCCACCGGGCGCATCGCCGACGCCGTCAAACAGCAGGACCCGTCCCGCCTGGTCAACGCGCACAGCGGCGTGAACTGCTGCAACTCCAAGGGCGACTCCGGCCGCGGCGACGTGATCGACTTCCACCAGTACCTGGGCCCGGCCGCGCCGTCGCCCTCGGAGACCCGGGTGGCGATCGACGGCGAGCACGGCGGGTACGGGCTCAAGGTGTCCAACCACATGTGGTTCGGCGACGGGCAGGCGTACGAGATGGTGCCCGACAAGGCCACGCTCACCGCCAAGTACGTGGCGAACCAGACCGACGTGCTCACCGCGGCCGAGCGCTGCGGCATCAGCGGGGCCATCTACACCCAGATCACCGACGTCGAGGGGGAGCTCAACGGGTTCTTCACCTACGACCGGCAGGTCACCAAGATGGATCTGCGCCAGGTCAAGGCGATCAACCAAAAGATCATCCGGGAGGCGGACGGTTCGGCGTCCTCTGTCCCGCAGCCGCCCGCGGGCACGCCGGGGCTCGAAGGAATCGCTTTCTGGCCGCTGGACGGGTCGTACGGGACGCTGACGCCGGTCGGCGGGCCGGAATTCGCCGAGGGGCACAACGGGCAGGGCGTCACGGTCAACGGCTCCTCGCAATTCCTGGACGCCGGAAAGCCTGTTCTGAACACGGCCACCGACTATTCGGCGGCCGCCTGGGTCAAACTCGACAAGGCCGACGGCGCATTTCAGACGATCGTTTCCCAGGACGGTCCCTCACACAGCGACTTCTTCCTGCAGTACTCCGGCGCGGATCAGCGGTTCGCGATGAGTTTCGCCGGAATCCGGGCGCTGTCGCCGGTCAAGCCCGAGGCGGGCAGGTGGTACCACCTGGTCGGCGTGCGGGACACCGTGAAGGGCGAGCTCCGCCTGTACGTGGACGGCGAGCTCGCGGGCGCCGCGAGCGCTTGCCTGCCGCAGGGCGCGCCGACCGGGAACACCGTGATCGGCCGCGGCAAATACAACGGGAACCCGGTCGACCACCTGGACGGAACGGTCGACCAGGTGCACCTGTACGACCGCGCTCTGACGGCGGCCGAAATCAAGCAGCTGTACGCCACGAACAACTGATCCAGCACAGTCCGAAAGCGCCGCGCCGGGGCATTACGGCGCGGCGCTTTCTTTAACTCGATCTTGGCCAACCCCAGGGGCCCGCCCTCCACGGGGGCCCCCTCCACCGACCATTTTAGTGGTATTCGCCGATCTTCGAGTCCCGCGAGGGCCGGCCCTGTGGACAGCGGCGGATCTGTGGATAACCGGGGTCGTCGCGGTTGTCCGTACTATGCGGCGGCGGGGTCGTGAGCGGTGAGCGGCGGCCGTGTTCGGGCGGGTTGTGCGCGGTGGGCTACCGGTGCACGGATGGCGACTGCGACGGGCTTGCTGTCTGGCGGCGGGCCTCGGCCACGTCGGCCATGAGGTCGTCCCAGTCGGGGTCGGAGCGCAGCGGGGCCAGGCCGGCCGGGCCGCCGACGCGGGCGTTCGCGTACTCCCACCAGGCGGCGACGCGTACGGGCCAGAGGCCGACCCGCATCGCGCCGGCCAGGAAGCAGCGGTGGGCGAGCAGGGTGGCCGCCAGGGTTTCGGGGTCGAGGTCGAGCGCCGGGTCGTCGATGGCCTTGCCCAGGGCGCGTACGTCGCGGTGCATCTCGGAGTACGAGATCAGGTTGGGCATGGCCGGGATGCGGCGGTATGCGCCCTTCTCGACGAGGTCGTCGGCGTAGGCGGGGGTGAACACCATGTCGTCGACGGTGACGATCAGCGGCAGGACCTCGCGCCCGCGTTTGAGGTCGAACTGAACGGCGGGCTCGCGGGTGGGTACGAAGACCGATTCGGCGGCCAGCACCTCGTCGGGCGCGAGCTGGGCGGTGTCGCCGATCGCGGGGATGTGTACCCAGAGCAGACCGCGCTTGATGGTGACCTCGACCCCGGGCACCTCGGACAACGCCTCGGTCAGCTCGTATACCTGCACGCGTCCGTTATACGGCATGGTTCCAAGCTGAGCCCGTTGTTAACAGGCGATTGCGGTGGGAGCGCTCCCATGTCATGCTGTCGAAACAGCCGGGGAGCGATGCCCCTCGATGTATCTCCGGTTGATCCCCCGGGCCCCTTACGGGGTGCCGCCGCATGTCTCGAGGAGCCACCACATGAGACCTGTCCTCATCCGCGGTCTGACCGCGGCCGCCGCCGCATCGCTCGTCACTGGGGTCGGCATCTTCGCCGCCACCAGTGCGAGCGCCGCGGCCGGCTGCCGGGTCGACTATTCCGCCAACAGCTGGAGCAACGGCTTCACCGGCACGGTCAACGTGACCAACCTGGGTGACCCGATCTCCGGCGGCTGGCGTCTGACCTGGTCGTTCGCGGGGAACCAGCAGATCACCCAGGGCTGGAGCGCGACGATCACCCAGTCCGGCCAGAACGTCACGGCGACCAACCCGTCCTGGTCGGCGTCACTCCCGACCAACGGCAGCGCGAACTTCGGCTTCAACGCCAGCTACTCGGGCACGAACGCCAACCCCACGACGTTCTCGCTGAACGGCGTGGCCTGCACCGGCACGACCGGCCCGACGACCCCGCCGACCTCGCCGCCTACCAGCCCGCCGACCTCGCCGCCGACGAGCCCGCCCACGAGCCCGCCGACCAGCCCGCCGCCGGCCGGCACCAAGGTCGACAACCCGTACGCGGGGGCGAAGGGCTACGTCAACCCGGAGTGGAAGGCCAAGGCCGAGGCCGAGCCCGGCGGCAACCGGGTCTCGAACAATCCGACCGCGGTGTGGCTCGACCGGATCGCCGCGATCGAGGGCACCGACGACAGCAGCTCCAACGGCTCGATGGGCGTACGGGATCACCTGGACGCGGCCCTCGCTCAGGGCGCCGGCTACATCCAGTTCGTGATCTACAACCTGCCCGGCCGGGACTGTTCCGCGCTGGCCTCCAACGGTGAGCTGGGCCCGGACGAGCTGCCCCGCTACAAGGCCGAGTACATCGACCCGATCGCGGCCATCCAGGCCGACGCGAAGTACCGCAGCCTGCGGATCATCAACATCGTCGAGATCGACTCCCTGCCCAACCTGGTCACCAACACCTCCGGTCAGGCCGGCGGCACGGCGACCTGCGACACGATGAAGGCCAACGGCGGGTACGTGCAGGGTGTCGGCTACGCGCTGAACAAGCTCGGCGCACTCGGCAACACCTACAACTACGTCGACGCCGCGCACCACGGCTGGATCGGCTGGGACACCAACATGCGTCCCTCCGCCGAGATCATGCTCGAGGCCGCCCGCGCCTCCGGCAGCGTCAACAACGTGCAGGGCTTCATCACCAACACGGCGAACTACTCCGCGCTGCGGGAGCCGTTCGTGCAGCCGACCACCCAGGTCGGTGGCCAGAGCGTCCGGCAGTCGAAGTGGATCGACTGGAACCAGTACACCGACGAGCTGACCTTCGCCCAGGCGTTCCGTCAGCAGCTGGTCTCGCTGGGCTTCAACTCCAACATCGGCATGCTGATCGACACCAGCCGCAACGGCTGGGGCGGCTCTGCCCGCCCGACCGCGGCCAGCAGCTCGACCGTCATCGACACCTTCGTCAACGAGTCGCGCATCGACCGCCGGATCCACGCCGGCAACTGGTGCAACCAGGCCGGAGCGGGTCTGGGCGAGCGCCCGACCGCGGCCCCGGCCAGCGGCATCGACGCGTACGTCTGGGTCAAGCCCCCGGGTGAGTCGGACGGCTCGTCCAAGCTGATCCCGAACGACGAGGGCAAGGGTTTCGACCGGATGTGCGACCCGACCTACACCGGTAACGCCCGCAACGGCAACAGCATGAGCGGGGCCCTGCCGGACGCGCCGATCTCCGGCGCCTGGTTCTCGGCCCAGTTCCGCGAGCTGATGGCCAACGCTTACCCGCCGCTCTCCTGACGGGTAAATAGGACCGCCGGGCCCCGCTCTAACCCACGAGGAGCGGGGCCCGGTGTATTACAAAGAACAGGTGGAGATCACCAAGGTCGCCTGGACCCATTCCGGCCGTCGCCTCACCGCGGCGGCCGGAAGTGTCGTGGGGGAGCGTTACGACAGCAACTACGACGTGGTGCACCTCGACCCGGGCGGACCGCTGGCGGTGGTGGCCGACGGCATGGGCGACGGGCCGGGCAGCACGATCGCGGGCAGCACGGCCGTCGAGGTCTTCGTGCGCGAGGCGGCGGTGGGTGACGCCGCCGCCGCGCTGCGGGCCGCGGTCTTCCAGGCCCAGGACGCCGTACGCCGGGCCGGCCGCACCCTGGACGACCTGACCGGCTGCACTCTGACCGCCCTGGTCGCCGCCGGGGACGCGTCGGCCTGGATCGTGCAGCTGGGCGACTCCCGGGCCTACCGGCTGCGCGAGGGAATGCTCGACCTGCTGACCGTCGACCACACCATTGCCTGGCTGGGCGTGCTGCACGGCTGGTTCGCGTACGACTCGGCCGACGCGCTGGCCGCCCGTTACCGCCTGACCCGCTACGCCGGTCACCCCGACGCGCCCGAGCCCGACCTGCTCAACGTCACGTTGCAGCCCGGCGACGTCTATCTGCTCTGCACCGACGGGGTCTCCGACCAGCTGACCTACGAGCGCCTGACCCGGGTGCTGGCCACCGACGACCCCGGCGCCGCGGTGCACACCCTGCTCGACGACACCCTGACCGCGGGAGGCCGCGACAACGCCACCGCCGTCGTGATCCGCGTGGAGCGCAGCGTCTGACGTCCTGTTCTGCGCGGTGGCGACCGGCTCGCGCCCCACGCGCTGAGCCGGTCGCCTTTTCGTGCCGCGGCCGGGGTGCCCGCCCCGGCCGGCCCGGAACCCGGTTGCGGCGATGTGCCGAACGTGACGAGTCGGAGGCGCTAGGTGAACAAACCTATCGTGAGCAGGCCGTGGGGACCTTAAAGGCAGTGGAACGCAATTACAGGATTCTCTTAAGTCCGCCGCCGGCGCGGCATGCTCTCGAACCCGGTGGGCAGGGCCTGGGTCTCGGTCTGCCAGGCCGGCTGCTGCCGGTTGCGCATGCGCAACCGCAGCAACATGCCGACGCCCAGGAACACCAGCAGGGCACCGACGGCCAGCCCCACGCCCAGCACGTTCGAGCTGCTCGCGGCCGGGTCGAAAGCGGCCGTGCCGGTGCCGGTGGGCTCCACACCGGCCGGCGCCGCCTCGTCGGCCGGCTCCTCGTCCTCGACCGGGGCGTCCTCGGTGGGAACGGCCGACGGGGTCGGCGACGGGCTCCTGGTCGGCTCGGCCGCGACCGGGCCGACCACCCGCGACTGGGCGCCGGCCGAGCTGAGCAGGCGGCCGGCGGCGTCGAAGGCCTGCGCCAGGAAGGTCACCTCGCCGTTGTCGGGCCCGGTGAACGCGATGTCCCAGCGACCGGTCACCGTACGCCCCTGGCAGAGCTGCCCCGGGTCGGGTTGCTCGTCGACCACGGTCGCCGTCTCGTCGCGCACGCCGGCGCGTACGTCGAAGGACCGCCCGTTCTCGACGCGGGTGACCCGCACCTGGTCGAGGCTGACGCCCTCGGTCTCGATGCTCAGGGCCCACCGCACCTTGAGGCAGCGGCGGCCGCGATCGGTGGAGGCGACGGCGGTGAGTGTCCGGGCGTCCTTGCCGGTCGTGAACGTCCCGGGCGACTGCCCGACCTCGACCTCGAACCCCGGCACGTCGGCCAGCGCCGGCGAGGCCCAGGCCAGCGTCGCCACCACGACCAGGACAGCGCCGATCCGAGTCCCCCCGCGGGCCCACCGTCGCATGCCGATCATCTCCTTCATGACTGGGGTCACGGGTGATGGTTCGCAGCGGAGGGCCGAAAGGTTCACCGGGTGCGCTGGGTCACTGTGTCGTGACGCCTTATTTTTTGCTCAAGTCCTCGTTTCTTCGGTGTGTCTGCCCAGGTCAGAGGCCATCTGGGTGGTCCGGCTGGAAAGTAGGCGACAAAAGAACCGTCCGGCGTTCATCCGAACCCGCTCGCCGCACGTAGTTGGGGGATGGGCAGGGACCGGCCGATGCCGATCGCTGCCCGGCACCAACGTGATGCAGGGGGCATTCCCCACGGATGCCTGCGTCCCACCGCCCACGGGACGTGACCGCTGCGGAGAACGAGGAGTTATGGCCCGGACGAAGAACAACGAGCGATCCACCAATCGTGTGGCCGTCGACGTCGGAGCTACCGGAACGCGCGAGCCCTCCAAAGGGGCGGTGGCGGTCCTTGCCGTAAGCGTGATCGCCGCCATCTGGGCGGTCGCCATGATGACCAAGCCCGGTCGCATCGGCTATGTGTATTTCTTCATGTACGCGGAGTTCTACATGGGCGTGCTGACGCTCGTGTCGCTCTCCATCACGATCATGATCGGCCTGGTCTCCACCGACCGGCTGGTGCTCTCGATCCGTCAACGCGTACTTCTGCAGTCCGCCCACCGCACGACCGGTGTCATCGCGGTCGCCTCGCTCTTCGTGCACGTCTGGACCAAGGTCACCGAGAATCACGCCTCGCTGATCGACGTGTTCATCCCGTTCCTCTACCCCGGTGACAACAAGGTCTACGTCGGCTTCGGCACGATGTCCGGCATGATCATGATCCTGGTGATGTGGACCGGTATCGCCCGCTCCCGGTTCATCGGCCGGGGCAGCCCCTGGATGTGGCGGGGCATCCACTCGATCTCCTACCTGATGTGGCCGATCGCCCTGATGCACGGTCTCGGCGCCGGCCGGCCCGCCGCCACCTGGGTCATCGTCAGCTACGTCGTCTGTGTGCTGGGCGTGCTGGTCGGCCTGGCCGTGCGCCTCTCGGTCTCGCTCAACCGCCGTAAGGACTTCGCCTCGACCGCCGCGTCGGGCGGCATGAAGCCGGTCGGCTCGCTGGTGCCCACCAGCTCGCCGGCGATGAAGCGTCCCGGCCGCCGGGAGCGGGCCGCCGCCGTCGAGCCCGAGCGTCTCGGCCCGGTCGCTGTGGTCGACACGTTCCAGCCGGCCGCGATCACGGCCCCGCCCGTCGCCCCGCCTCCCGCCGACGACCTGGTCGCCCCGCGTCAGCGCCGGGCCCGGCCCGAGGAGACGTTCGACGAGCCCACCGGCATGATGCCGGGCTACGACCAGGAGGCGCGCCGCGGGCGTGGCCGCCGGGTCGAGGACGAGATCGAGTTCGACGAGCCGCGCGGTCGTCGCTACCCGGGAGAGGACACGTCCACCCGGATGCGCCGCCCCGAGCTCGAGGACACGTCGGCCCGGATGCGCCGGGTCGAGATGGACGGCTTCGAGGACACGCAGACGCGGATGCGGCGGGTCGAGATGGACGACACCGGCGCCCGGATGCGCCGGCCGGAGCTCGAGGACACGTCGGCCCGGATGCGTCGTCCCGGCTTCGAGGACACGCAGACGCGGATGCGCCGGGTCGAGATGGACGGCATGGACGACACTCAGACCCGCATGCGGCGCGTCGAGATGGACGACACCAGCGCCCGTATGCGGCGTGTCGAGATGAACGGCTACCCGGAGCCCGCTTTCGAGGACGCGCCGGCCCCGCGGCGCCGCCGCTACGCCGACGAGGACGACGAGCCGCCGCGCTCGCGCCGCCGGGGTGACATGCCGCTCTACGAGGAGCCGCCGCGCTCCAGCCGCTATGCCGACGGCTACGACGAGGTGCCCCGCCAGCGCGGGCGCTACGACGACGACACACCGCCGCCACGCCGGTCGCGCTCGGAATCCCGTTACGACCGGGAGACCGAGGATGCGCCCCGGGCTCGGCGCGACCGGGGCGCAGACATCTTCGGCGCCGACTCAGGGCGGCACAGCCGCAGCGGTTTTGCCGACCTCGGCAACGCCGAGGACCTCGAGCCCGACGAGACGCCGACGTTGGTCGACATGGCGTCGCGGCGTGCTCTGCGCGAGCAGCAGGATTCCGGACGCGTCCCGGCGGGCAGGGCCGCCCGCCGTGCTGGACGCGGCAGGGTGGCGGACGAGGCTGACGACGGTTACTGGTCGCAGCTGCGAGGGGAAGCGAATTGAGCGCGTCGCAGGTTCCGCCGGTCACCGCGATCGGCACGCCGCGGATCACCGCGGGCTTCGACGAGTACGGCCGTCTCGACCTGATCGCGCACCAGGAGGTGCACGGCGGGTTCGCGGCCCTGTCCTCCGGCGAGCTGATCGGCCTGGCGGACCGCATCGAGCTGCGCGGGCGCGGCGGGGCGGGTTTCCCGTTCGCCCGCAAGGTTCGCGCCGTGCTCGACTCGTGCCGCCGGCAGGAGCTGCCGCCGGTGATCGTGGTCAACGCGACCGAGGGCGAGCCGCCGTCGTGGAAGGACAAGGCGGTGCTCACCCGGGGGCCGCACCTGATCCTCGACGGCGCCGCGCTGGCCGCGGCGGCGCTCGACGCGGAAGAGATCGTCATCGGCATCGCTGACGACGGCATCGGGCAGAGCTCGATCACCGCGGCCCTGGCCGAGCGGCGTATGCCCTGCCCGACCCGCATCGTCACCGTGCCGCACCGGTTCATCTCGGGTGAGGGCGGCGCGCTGGTGCGCGGCATCAACGGCGAGGCCCACATCCCGCCCGGCCGCAAGGTGCGCTCCAGCGACAACGGCGTGATGGGCCTGCCCACGCTGCTGTCCAACGCCGAGACGTACTCGCAGCTGGCGATCGCGGCCCGGCTCGGCCCGTGGGAGTACAACGCGGTCGGCATCCCCGAGGAGCCGGGCACGGTCATGCTGACAGTGGGCGGCTCGGCCACCAACCCGGCCGTGGTCGAGGCGCCGACCGGCACCCCGCTGATGGACGTGCTGAACATGTGCGGCGCCGACATCGGCCCGGGCCTGCTCGTCGGCGGCTACCACGGCAAGTGGATCACTGCCGAGGCCGCGCAGACCGTCACGATCTCGCGCAAGGGCTTCGCTGCCGTGGGCGGCACGCTCGGGGCCGGCATGTTGATCCCGATCGGCTCCAAGACCTGCCCGCTGGGCGAGGTCTCCCAGGTCGTGCAATACCTGGCGGGCGAGTCGGCCGGTCAGTGCGGCCCGTGCCGGTTGGGGCTGCCCGACCTGGCCCGCGCGGTCACACTGGTCTCGCTGGGCGGCAACGCCGTCGAGAACGTGCGCCAGGCGGCCGGTGTCGTCAAGGGCCGTGGCGCGTGCAGCCATCCCGACGGCACGGCCCGGTTCGCGCTCTCCGCGCTCGAGGTCTTCGCCAAGGACGTCGAGGCGCACACCAACGGCGAGGGCTGCGGCAAGAGCGTACGGGGGATTCTGCCTCTGCCTTACACGGCGGAGCAGGGCGCGCGCCGGCTCGCGGTCGACTGGTCGCGCTGCGACGGCCATGGGCTCTGCTCGGCCGTCGCCCCCGAGATCATCCGGCTGGACGCGAACGGCTTCCCGGCGTTCCCGCAGACGCCGCTGCCGCCGTGGCTCGAGAACGGCGCACGCAAGGCCGTCAACGTCTGCCCGGCCCTTGCCCTGCGACTCACGGAGGCGGCAACCAAGTGAGAAGGCGTGCTGTTCTGCTCTCGGCGGCAGGGGTGCTGCTCGCCGCCGGGTGCGGCGGCGAGCCCTCCGAGTCCTCGGCGTTCGTGGAGCCGGCCGGTGGATCCTCATCCGCGGGGATCCCATCGCCGGGCTCCTCCTCATCCGCCGGCTCCGCCTCCGGCGGCTCCTCTACGCCGGACAAATCGAAAATATCCGTTCCGGCCGCGCTGAAGTTCAGCGGGAAGACCCTCGACGGCAAGGCGTTCGACGCGACGACCCTGGCCGGCAAGCCCACCATCCTGTGGTTCTGGGCGCCCTGGTGCGCGACCTGCGCCAGTGAGGCCCAGAGCGTCCGTGACCTGCACGAGGAATACGGCGACCGCCTGTCGTTCCTCGGCATCGCGGGCATGGGCGGGAACCGGGAAATGCACCAGTTCGTCAAGGATCTCGAGGTCGGCGCCGTGACCCACCTCGACGACGGCGCCGGCAAGATCTGGAAGAAATTCAAGATCACCGAGCAGAGCCTGTACGTCGTCCTCGACCGGGCGGGTCAGGTCCGCCACACCGGGTACCTCGACGATCTGCAGCTCACCCGCCAGGTGAAGGCGCTGGTCGCCTGACGTGGGCGGGGAACTCCTGCTCGCGATGACCGCCGGCATGCTCGGCGCGGTCAACCCGTGCGGGTTCGCGCTCCTGCCCGCATACCTGTCCGTGCTCGTCGCCGCCGAATCACGGCGTCCGGCCCAAGCCGTCGGGCGCGCGCTCAAGGCCGGTGCGGCGCTGGCGCTCGGCTATGCGGTGGTGTTCGGTGCGTTCGGCATGCTGCTGACGCCGATCGCCGGGGCGCTGCAGCCGCGCCTGCCGTGGCTGACCGTGGTGCTGGGCCTGGGGCTGGCCGCGCTCGGGGTGTGGCTGCTGGCCGGGCGGTCACTGCCCGCGATCACCGTACGGGCTCCCGTGCTGACCGGGTCGACCGGCTCGACAGCGCTCTTCGGAATGGCATACGCGGTGGCCTCGCTGGGCTGCGCCGTCGGGCCCTTCCTGGCGCTCGTCGTGTCGAGTCTGCGGGCGGGTTCCACGGGTTCCGGCGTCCTGCTCTTTCTCGCGTACGCGGGAGGGATGGCTCTGGTGGTGAGCGCGACAGCGGTGGCCGTGGCGCTCGTACGGGTCTCGATGATCACCCGGATCCGGGGCCTTCTCGGGCTGGTCCCGCGGATCGGCGGCGCCGTGCTCGTGGTGTGCGGTCTCTACGTGGCCTACTACGGCTGGTACGAGCTGCGCCTGGCCGGAAATCTGCGGCTGGCCGGCACCGACCCGGTGATCAACGCGGCGGCCGTGGTGCAGCGGTGGCTCAGCTCGTCGGTCTCGTCGGCGGGCGCTTGGCCGTTTGTGATCGTCGTGCTGGTGGCCCTGGCGGCGGTGGTGCGGGCGAAGAAACGGCCCGCGCGAGGCGGGCCGTTCTCCAGGCTCAGGCGGCCGGCGGGTACGCGGTGACGAACTCGGTCTTCTCCGACGGCATCAGGATCCAGAGGATCGGATAGACCAGGAACTGGCTGCCCGGGATGGCCAGCAGGACCACGACGAAGAGCAGCCGGGCCAGCCACGGGTCGATCCCGAAGCGGCGGGCCAGTCCCGCGACGACACCGGCGAGGAGCCGGCCCTCGCGCGGCCGGATGAGGCCCTGGCGGGACATGCTGTCGTGCACGGTGTTCATGACGTTTGTTCCCCATCTCTACGGCGCGTTCGGCCTGATACGTCAAGGGTGCGTCGCGGGCGTGCCGAGCCGCATCGGGAACTGCCCTGGCTCCACCCTGAGCCGCGTACCCTGATATCCACTTGCTAGAGAACTCTTTCTAAAGCATGCTCTAGGAATGGCGGACGACTTCAAGGTCACCGATCCGCGCACGCTGCGGGCCTACGCCCACCCCTTGCGCGTACGGCTGATCGGGCTTCTGCGCTCCGAGGGCCCGATGACGGCGACCCGGGCCGCGGCCGCGCTCGACGACAACGTGCCCAACTGCTCGTTCCACCTGCGGCAGCTCGCCAAGTACGGGTTCGCCGAGCGGGTGCCCGGCGCCGACGCGCGGGAACGGCCGTGGCGGGCGACCGCCCGCACCACCTCGTGGGACGACGACTCCGACGACCCGGCCATGCGCGCCGCCACCGACCAGCTCAACAGCGTGCTGCTCGGGGTCTTCACCCAGCGCGCCCAGGACTATCTGGCGACCCGGGCCGACGAGCCGGCCGAGTGGCGGGCCGCCGCCGGGTTCGGCGACATGCTCGTACACGTCACGGCGGCCGAGTTGCGGGAGCTCACCGAGCAGATCGAGGCGCTCGCGTCCCGCTTCGACGACCGGGCCGCCGACCCCGCCGCCCGGCCCGCCGGTTCCCGCCCCATCCAGCTCATCCAGCTGGCCATCCCCCGAGGCCCGGTCTCGTGACGGCCACCGCTCCGCCCCGACCGGGCGGCCCGGTGCGGCTGCTGCGGGAGGCCGCGTTCCGGCGCTACTGGTCGGCGCAGACCGTCTCGCTCGTCGGCGAACAGATCACGCTGATCGCCGTACCGCTGCTGGCTGTCCTGGCAGTGGGGGCCGGACCGGCGCAGATGGGCTATCTGACCGCGGCCGCGCTGCTGCCCAACCTGTTCCTCTCGCTGCCCGCCGGGGCCTGGGCCGACCGCCGCCACGACAAGCGCCAGATCATGATCGTCGCCGATCTGGCCCGGGCCGTGCTGCTGCTCTGCGTGCCCCTGCTGTGGTGGGCCGGCCAGCTCACCCTGCCGGTGCTGTACACGGTGGCGTTCCTGACCGGCCTGTTCACGCTGCTGTTCGAGGTCGCGCACGCCAGTGTGTTCGCCTCGCTGGTGCGCCGCGAGGACTACGTGGACGCCAACACCCTGCTCAACGGCAGCCGTGCGGCATCGTTCGTGGCCGGTCCCAGCCTCGGCGGCCTGCTCGTGCAGACACTCACCGCACCGATCGCGCTGATCGCCGACGTGCTGACCTACCTGGCGTCGGCCCTCTTCCTGACCCGGGTCCGCGTCGACGACGACCCCGGCCCGTCCACGGCGTCCGGCTCCCAGATCAAAGGCATGCTTGCGGGCGTACGCTTCGTGGCCCGCTCCGCCGTGCTCCGCGCGCTGCTGCTCGGCGCCACCACGCTCAACCTGTTCAACTACATCTTCGCGGCCCTGTTCGTCCTGTACGTGACCACCGAGCTGCAGATCTCCCCGGGCACCCTCGGCGTGATCATCGGGCTGGGCTCCATCGGCGGGCTGCTCGGGGCCGTCGTCGCCGGTCCGCTGAGCCGGCGCATCGGGCTCGGACCGGCAGTGCTCCTCGGCTACGTGCTCTTCCCGGCCCCGCTGATCCTGGTGCCGGCGGCGGGCGGGCCGCGCTGGGTTGTCTTCGCGGCCCTGTTGTCAGCGGAGTTCTTCGGGGCGCTCGGCGTGATGATCCTCGACATCACCGGCGGCTCCGCGCAGACGGCCGCCACACCCCGCACCATGCTGGCCGTCGTGTCCGGCTTCAAGCGGACCGTCAACTACGGGATCCGCCCGATCGGCGCGCTCATCGGCGGTGGGCTGGGCGCCACCATCGGCGTACGGGAATCGCTCTGGATCGCCACGATCGGCGCGCTGCTCGGCGCGGTGTGGATCTTTTTCAGCCCCTTGCGGACGATGCACGACCTCCCTTCCGATCAACCGATCGGTTGACCGGCGCGTCAGTCACGGCTGGTCGCCGGCGCGACTACGCAGTCGATTCGGGGCGGGGGTGCTGACCGGCAACCTGTAGCTGCCCCGCGAGAACATGAACACACCCTGCCAACCATCAGCGGCCTCGCCCCACTCGGCGCCGGAGTGCAGGCCCTGCAGGACGCCACGGCGGATCGTGGCCGTCGCTGCTGCACCTCAGCGTGCTGGTCGCCTGGACCCTCGCCTCGGGGTGCCGGCCGCACGGTACTTCCGCTGGTCATGAGGCCGTAGCCCTTCGAACGGCCCACGCGGCGATCGCCGCGTGGGCCGTTCGGCTTCGCCGTCGTGCTGCGGGCGGCCGTGGACACCTCGGGTGGATCGCGCGTTGACCGATCACCTGCCCTACGCCAGGCCTCGGCAACAAGGGCTCGATCACCGCACATGCCTTGTAGGTCAGCTATCCGGCCCGCCACAGACGTATCGACCAAAGTAATCAACAGCAGACCCGCCGACTCACACCCCACTTCGGGGGGACACTGCTCGGCAGGACTCAGCCTAGCCTCCTAGGACGCCGGTCTCTCTGCCGGCTTCGCCTGGGCACATGCCCGGAGACAGGCCCGGGTCTCGATTGTCCGGAGCGATGTGGGCGATGGCGTCACGGGTCGTGCGGCGGACGAGAACGCGGCGTGCACGCTGAGTGTCACGGGACAGCGGCCGGCTTGAAGCTCGGGTGCGCGGTGGGTGGGGCATGGACGCCGGCGTGCGTGTGGGTGCTGTGGCGCGATCTTGTCGTACCCGTGTACGACACTGGAAGCGTGACCGGTGAACGTGCGTGGGGGCGGGGTTGAGGCGCGAGGCGAGCATTGCCCACGTTGACCTGGATGCCATGTTTGCGGCGGTGGAGCAGCGCGACAAGGTCTCCCTGCGGGGGCGGCCGGTCATCGTGGGCGGGGTGGCCGGGCGCGGGGTGGTGTCGACCGCGTCGTACGAGGCCAGGCGGTTCGGGGCCCGGTCGGCCATGCCGACTGCGGAGGCGCGGCGCCGGTGTCCGCCGGGGACGGCCTTCTTGGCGCCGCGGTTTGCGGCCTATCGGCGGACCAGCGAAGTTGTCATGGCGTTGCTGGGCGAGTTCTCGCCACTGGTGGAGCAGGTGTCGATCGACGAGGCCTACGTCGACCTGGCGGCGGCGGGGTGTCACGACCTGTCCGTCGAGGGTGTCACCATCCTGGCGGAGCGGATCAAGGACCTGATCGCGGAGGCCACGGGCGGGGTGACTGCCTCCATCGGGGTCGGGAGTTCCAAGCTGGTGGCCAAGATCGGGTCTGACCTGCACAAGCCGGACGGGTTGACGGTTGCCGCGCCGGGTGGGGAGCGGGCGTTGCTGCATCCGTTGCCGGTGACCAGGCTGCCCGGGGTCGGGCCGGCGACCATGGAGCGGCTTCGCCGGGCCGGCGTGCACACCATCGGTGACCTGGCCGGTGTTCCCCTGCCGGAACTGGTCGAGCGGCTCGGTCAGGCCCACGGTACAGGGCTCTATCGGCTGGCCCGCGCGGACGACGACCGGCCGATCGTGGGGGAGCGGGAGGCCAAGTCGGTGTCGGCGGAGGAGACGTTCGACGTGGACCTCACCGACCGGGCCCGCCTCGGCGCCGAGATCGATCTGCTCGCGGCTCGGGTGGGCGGGCGGCTGCGCAACGGTGGTCTGTCGGGCCGCACGATCACGATCAAGGTGCGGCACCACGACTTCACAACGATCACCCGCTCGGTGACCCGGCCTCAGCCCACCGACGACCCGCGTCTGGTCGCCCAGGTCGCCCGGCGTCTGCTGGCCGAGGTCGACACGTCCGCGGGGATCCGGTTGATCGGGGTGGGGGTCAGCACGCTGAGCGATTTCGTCCAGGATGACCTGTTCGGCGAGGATGCCGGTGATCTGTTCGGTTCACTGGCATCGACGGGATCCGGCTCCGAGGACGGCCACGAGGCGACCGACCCGCCTCAGGTGCTCCCCGCCGAGCAGGGGGAGGCGGCGAACCGGGACGGGACGACGCGGGCCGATTGGCGGCCGGGCCAGGACGTACGCCACGACGAGCACGGGGCCGGGTGGGTGTGGGGGAGTGGCCGGGGCCGGGTCACGGTTCGGTTCGAGGGCCCGAACACGCCGCCGGGGCCGGTACGGGACTTCGCCGCCGACGACCCGGAGTTGCACCCGTCCGACCCGCCCGACTGGCGACTCGACCAGCCCCCGAAACAAGACGACGCCCGGCGGTTGTGAGGCGAGCGGCGCTCGGTGGTCGGCCATGTTCATGAGCCGGCGGCTCGGGACGGCCGTGAGGGACGCCTGGCCGGCCGCTGCCGAGACTCCGGTTCGGGGTGGTGCGGTTGCCGGGGATGACGAGGCGTACGGAATGAGGATGCCCGGCCATGTTCATGAGCCGGCGGCGGGGACGGCCGTGACGAGACGGGGTGAGATGCCGCTATTCGGGGGTTATGTCGGCGACGATGACTGTGACGTTGTCGGGGGCGCCGTTCTCGAGGGTTCGGTGGACGAGTTCGGCGGCGGCTGTCTTACGGTCGGCGTTGGTGAGCAGGGTTTCGGCGATGACCGCGTCTTCTACGTAATCGGACAGGCCGTCGCTGCAGAGGAGGAAACGGTCACCCTCCTGGATGCTGATCATGCGGCCCGCGGGGCGGTAAGGGCCGCCCTGGACGGCCTGCGTCACCAGGGCGCGCTGGGGGTGGCGGCGGGCGTCGGCGGGGGTGAGCACGCCCTGGTCGACCAGGGCCTGCACGTACGTGTCGTCGCGGGTCAGCTGGGTCATCTCGCCGTCGCGGACCAGATAGCAGCGGGAATCGCCGACGTTGAGCGCGGCCACGCGGTCGCCCGAGAGCAGGATCGCGGTGACCGTGGTGCCCATGCCGTCGCGGGCGTCGTCGTCGGCAACGGCGGCCTCGATGCGACCGTTGGCCGTCTCGAGCGCGGCGATCAGATCCTGCAGCGGCTCACCGGTGTCGGGGCTCGTGTCGACGACGCTGAGCGCCTGCACGAGGATGTCGCTGGCCAGCTCGCCGGCGGGCAGGCCGCCCATGCCGTCCGCGACCACGAGCAGCCGGTTCCCGACGAAAACCGAGTCCTCGTTGTTGGACCGCACCAGGCCCTGATCGGTGGCGGCGACCGCCCGGACAACAAGCGTCATGTGACAAGACTGCCAAAGCCCCGATCAGATGTCTCTAGTACCTCCTACGTAGTGGGGGGACGAGTTTGTGTTAAGGGCGATGAACTGGTCGTTCCCGGCAGCTCAACCACACCGGAGAGCTACCTCGCGCGGGGCGGCGGGACAACGGGTGCGGCCGTGGTTGACAATCGTCGTCGTGACGACACCCATCCATCAGCGCATTGCCACCGAACTCGGCGTCCGGGAGGGCCAGGTCACCGCGGCGGTCGATCTGCTCGACGGCGGGGCCACGGTGCCGTTCATCGCCCGGTATCGCAAGGAGGTGACCGGCGCCCTCGACGACACCCAGCTCCGTACGCTCGAGGAACGGCTGGGCTACCTGCGGGAACTGGAGGACCGGCGCGCCGCGGTGCTGGAGTCGATCCGTTCGCAGGGCAAGCTCGACGACGCGCTGGAACAGGCGATCCTGGCCGCCGAGTCGAAGGCCCGGCTCGAGGACATCTACCTGCCGTACAAGCCGAAGCGGCGTACGCGGGCCCAGATCGCTCGCGAGGCGGGGCTGGAACCGCTGGCCGACAAGCTGCTGGCCGACCCGAACCTCGACCCGCGGGCCGAGGCCGCCGCGTTCACCAACGAGCAGGTCGCCGACGAGCAGGCCGCCCTCGACGGGGCACGGGCCATCCTGATCGAGCGGTTCGCCGAGGACGCCGACCTGATCGGTGAGCTGCGGGAACGCATGTGGACGCGAGGCCGGCTGGTCGCCAAGGTGCGCGACGGCAAGCAGACCGAGGGCGCCAAGTTCGCCGACTACTTCGACTTCGCCGAGCCGTACGCGAAACTCCCGTCGCACCGCATCCTGGCCATGTTCCGCGGCGAGAAGGAGGACGTCCTCGACCTCACCATGGAACCGGAACCCGAGGACGAGTCGACGTTCGAGCCGCGCATCGCCGCCAGGTTCGGCGTCTCCGACCAGGGCCGCCCGGGCGACAAGTGGCTTTCCGACACCGTACGGTGGGCGTGGCGCACCCGGATCCTCATCCACCTCGGCGCCGACCTGCGGGTACGGCTCTGGCAGGCCGCCGAGGACGAGGCCGTACGCGTGTTCGCCGCCAACCTGCGGGACCTGCTGCTCGCCGCGCCGGCCGGGACGCGCGCCACCATGGGGCTCGACCCGGGATTCCGTACGGGTGTGAAGGTGGCCGTGGTCGACCCGACGGGCAAGGTCGTGGCCACCGACGTGATCTACCCGCACGTGCCGCAGAACCGCTGGGACGAGTCGATCCACCGGCTCGCCGCGCTGGCCGGCAAGCACAACGTCGACCTGATCGCGATCGGCAACGGCACCGCCTCCCGCGAGACCGACAAGCTCGCCGGGGAGCTGATCAAGCGACACCCCGAGGCCAAGCTCACCAAGGTCATGGTCAGCGAGGCCGGGGCGTCGGTCTACTCCGCTTCCGCGTACGCCGCCCAGGAGCTCCCTGGCATGGACGTGTCGCTGCGCGGGGCGGTGTCGATCGCCCGCCGTCTGCAGGACCCTCTCGCCGAACTGGTGAAGATCGACCCGCGTTCGATCGGCGTCGGGCAGTACCAGCACGACCTGTCCGAGTCCAAGCTGTCCAAGTCGCTCGACGCGGTGGTCGAGGACTGTGTGAACGCGGTCGGCGTCGACATCAACACGGCCTCGGCGCCGCTGCTCTCGCGGGTCTCGGGCATCACGGCCGGTCTGGCCGAGAACATCGTGCTGCACCGCGACTCGAACGGCCCGTTCAAGAACCGCAACGAGATCAAGAAGGTGGCCCGGCTCGGCCCCAAGGCGTTCGAGCAGTGCGCCGGCTTCCTGCGCATCCCGGACGGCGACGACCCGCTCGACTCGTCGGCGGTGCACCCCGAGTCGTACCCGGTGGTCCGCACGATCCTGGCCTCGGCGAAAACCGACATCAAGTCGCTGATCGGCAACAGCCCGCTGCTGCGCGCGCTGCGGCCCGAGCAGTTCGTCACCGACACCGTGGGCGTGCTGACCGTCACCGACATCCTGCGGGAGCTGGACAAACCGGGCCGGGACCCGCGGCCCGGGTTCACGACGGCCACGTTCGCCGAGGGCGTCGAAAAGATCGCCGACCTGAAGCCGGGCATGGTGCTCGAGGGCGTCGTGACCAACGTGGCGGCCTTCGGGGCGTTCGTCGACATCGGCGTTCACCAGGACGGGCTGGTGCATGTGTCGGCGCTGTCAAACACGTTCGTGAAGGACCCGCGCGAGGTCGTGAAGTCGGGCGACGTCGTGAAGGTGCGGGTCGTCGAGGTCGACGAGCAGCGCAAGCGGATCTCGCTGACGATGCGGTTGCAGGACGAGCCCGTACGCAAGCCGCGCGAGCCCCGTGAGTCCCGTGACGACCGGCCGCGTCAGGGCGGCCAGCGACAGGGCGGCCAGCGGCAGGCTGGTCAGCGGCAAGGCGGTCAGCGGCAGCAGCCTCAGACCAGCTTCAACGGCGGTGCGATGGCCGACGCTTTGCGCCGCGCCGGCCTGACCAAGGACTGACGTGTCCCCCGGGGCCGGGCGTGTCGCTCAGTGCTCGGCCCCGGGCGTGTCGGCGTTCTCGAACCCGTGCCTCTTCGATCAGCGCGCGCTCGGTCCCCGCAGCTCGATCCGGTCGAACGCGACCTCGGCCGCCTCCGCCTCGGGCATGTCCCGGTCGAGAATGACGCCCAGCAGCACCCGGTTCCCGCTGATCTCGGCCTTGCCCAGCGGCGCGTTCCCGATTTCGACGCCGTCCCGGGTCACCGTCACCGTCTCGCCGGCGACGTGCAGCCCGATCCGCGTCGCCGGGCCGCCCACCACGATCGGCTGGTCGAGCGGCAGGGTGCGGGACACGGTGACATCGGTGCCCTGGTGCGCCCCGACGAAGACGTTGCCCTGACAGACCCGTACGAGGTGACCACCCCGCGGAAGCTTGAAGTGGAACCAGATCGCCGCGCAGGCGTTGCCGGTCAGCAGGCGCACGCCGACGTCGATGCTGAGGTCGTCGGGCAGTGCGTCCTGCGGGCCGCGGCACTTGTAGAGCGACTTGGTGTCGATGCGGACGCGTAGCTCGCCCTCGACGAAGACGCACGACGACTTGCCGTCGGGTTCGGTCTTGGCCAGCCACAGCCGCTCGCGGTCGAGCTCGTCGGCGAGCAGCAGCGGGCCGGGCGGGACGGCCGGGGCTGACGATGCCGGCGGCTCGGTCTGGGGTGTCGCGGGGGCAGCCGCCGACTCGATCATGGGGCGGAAGACCAGCATCATCGCGCCGGTGATCACCGTCAGCACAAGCAGGGCGACCGCAGCGGGCAGAAACCAGCGACGCTTCCGCTCACCGGTGTCGGCACGTTCCTCTTCAGGCACTTCTGAAATGTCGTAAAGGAGAGGGGGTGGCGGCACGGCAACGGTCGGCTCCTCGCGCGGCGGGTTCGGCATCAGACCGGTCACGGACTGCGCCTGGTTGGCGGCGGCGCGCAGGACGGGTTGGCCCTCGAGGGCCGAGGCGGCCGGCCGGGACGGGCTCGAGACCAGCAGGTCGAGCAGTTCCCGGGCGGAGGGCCGCTCGGCCGGATCCTTGCGCAGCGCCAAGGCCACGAGCTCGCGCAGGGGGCCGCTCAAGCCGGACAGGTCGGGTTCGCGGGTGAGGATGCGGCCCGCGGTGGCCGGTGGGGACTCGCCGCCGAACGGGGTGCGGCCGGTGCCCGCGTACGTCACCACGCCACCCCACGCGAAGACGTCGGCCGCGGCGGTCAGCGGCACGTCGTCGTCGCCGAAGCGTTCGGGCGCCATGTACGCCACCGTGCCCATCATGAACTCGGGGGACGTGTTCGCCGTGTGCGCGCCGTCGATGTCGCGGGCGATCCCGAAGTCGATCACCTTGGGGGTGCCCGGGGCGAGCAGCACGTTGCGCGGCTTGAGATCGCGATGGATGATGCCGGCGCCGTGAATAGCGGTCAGCGCCGTGGCCACGCCGATCGCGACACTGTGGAGATTCGCCGCGGTGAGCGGGCCCTTCTCGTCGACGACCTGTTGCAGGGTGGGACCCTCGACGTACTCCACCACCAGGTAGGGGTGATCGGCGTCGGGGTCGGCGTCGAGCACCTCGGCGGTGCAGAACGGCGGCACCTGCCGGGCGCGGGCCACCTCGCTGCGGAACCGGCGGCGGAACTCGTCGTCGGGCGCCAGGTCAGCCCGTACGACCTTGACCGCCACCTGCGTGCCCGCCGGCGTCGTCGCCAAGAAGACGGTGCCCATGCCGCCCTCGCCGAGCCGGCCGACGAGCTCGTACGAGCCCAGCCGAGCCGGATCAGTCGGACGCAACGGCTCCGGACGCATGACCGCCCCCAGTCCCGGAGAAAATCAGAAGGTGTCACTGTAACGGGTGACGTCCGCCTCCTGCTGTCGGCCGCGCGCCATGGCACGGTCCCGGGAGGAGCGGCCTATCCTCGGCAAATGCTGATCGCGACCGAACGGCTCGTCCTGCGGCGCTTCCGCCCGGGTGACGCGCCCGTGCTCGCCGCCTACCGGTCGGATCCGGACGTCGCCCGCTACCAGTCGTGGGACGCGCCGTTCCCGTTGCTGCGGGCCGAGACCGCCGTGGCCAACTTCATCGCCTCCGATCCCGACAGGCCGGGCTGGTTCCAGTACGCCGTGGAGCGCACCGCCGACCGCGTGCTCGTCGGCGACGTCGCGGTCCACCTGCACGACAACCTCCAGCAGGCCGAGATCGGATTCACCGTGGCCAAGGAGCACCAGCGGCACGGGTACGCCCGCGAGGCCGTGAGCGCCGTGCTCGACCGCCTGTTCCGGCTGCAGGGGCTGCACAAGGTGGCGGGGGAGTGCGACTCCCGCAACGTCGCGTCGGCCTCGCTGATGGAACGGCTCGGGTTCATCCGCGAGGGACTGCTGCGGCAGCAGACCTATATCAAGGGCGAGTGGACCGACGACCTCATTTACGGGCTTCTCTCCGACGAGTGGCTGCTCCGCTGACTTTCTTGTCGTACGGGTGTGGTTAGGTTCCCGGCGTGGATCTCGACGGATTCTGGGCGCTGATCGAGCGCAGCGCGCGCCAGAGAAATCAGGACGAGCGGGCCGACTGGCTGACCGGGCAGCTGACCAGGCTGTCCCCGGCCGAGATCGAGGAATTCGAGATCCTGCACTACGGCCTGCGTGACCGCGCCGACACGTGGCACCTGTGGGGCGCCGCGGTCCTGGTCTGTGACGGCGCGTCCGACGACGGGTTCTGGTATTTCCAGGCGTGGCTGATCGGGCAGGGCCGCGAGGTCTTCGAGGCAGCCGTGGCCGATCCCGACTCACTGGCCGAGGCGCCGGCGATCCGCGCGCTGGCCGGCCGCGACCCCGACGACTGGGCCGAGGACGAGTGGCCCGACTGGGAGCTGCTCGACTACGTCGCCTCCGAGGCGTATGAGGAGGTCACCGACGGCGACGACCTCGACGACGCGCTCGAGGCCCGCGGCTTGCTCTTCCGCTCGTCGCCCGAGCCGAGCGACCCCCGGTTCGACCTCGGCGACCCGTCCGAGCGCCGCCGTCGCTACCCGCGGCTGAGCGCGCTGTTCGACCCCGTCCCGTCCCTGTGAGGAGACTCCCATGGCGCACCGCAGCCGCTTGTCCACCATCCTGATCGACGTGCCCGCCGCCGAGACCGACGCCGCTGTCTCGTTCTGGTCGCGAGCGCTGGGCGTCGAGACCCGCCAGCCGCCGGGCGAACCCCAGTTCACCGGTCTGCGCGGGGCCCTGCCCGGGCTGACGCTCGCGATCCAGGCGATCGACGGGGACGCGCGCTACCACGTCGATTTCGAGACCGACGACGTCGAGGCCGAGACGGCCCGGTTGATCGCGCTCGGCGCCGAGCAGGTCGACCAGTGGCTCGAGTGCCGCATCCTTCGCCTCCCGGGCGGGCAGCTGGCCTGTGTGATCCCGCGGCACAGCGACGACGAGACCTTCATGCGCCTGTCGAAGCTCTGGAACTGACGAGGCCCCGCCGGGTGGGCGGGGCCTCGATCTTGTACGGGGTGCCTTGGTCCCGGTCGGTGCGGGCATCAGCCGGCCCTGACCCGGTCGGTGAAGGCGCTCAGGTTGGTCATCGCGCGGTCGACCCGCTCGTCCAGGCTGAGCGTCTCCTCGCGGCTGACCAGGCGCATCTTCGGCTTGCGCTTGCCCCGCAGATAGAGCGAGCAGGCCAGATCCGAGCAGATGTACTGCCCGACGGTGTTGCCGTTGCGGCCCGAGGCGCCGGCGAGAGGCGCCACGAACAACGCCACCCCCGTCGCCGCGTGCTCGGTCAGGCAGACCTGACACATGCTCGACCGGAGCGAGTTGGCCTTGCCCGGCTCGGGCCGGCGCAGCACAACGCCGGTCGGCCCGTCCGGCCCCGGCACGACCAGCAGCGCCCGCAACGGCGCGGCCGGGTCGGTCCAGCCCAGAAAGTCCAGGTCATGCCAGGGCACCGGGCCGGCCGGCAGCTTGATCCGCCCGGCCTCGCCCTTGCTGCAGTTGACGAAGGAGCCCCGGATCTCCTTCTCGTCGAGTGGTTCCATGGTCGCGAAGCTAACCGGCCCCACGACCTCGGTCATCCGGTTTACGCCTGCTGATGTGATGAACAATTCCCTCGAAGTCGGGCTCCGGATCGTCCGGCCGGAACCGGGCGGCCTCCGCACACCGCACACTGGCCACGTTCTCCGGTTCGATCCCCGCGGCGAAGAGCACGACGTCCGCGGTCTCGGGCGCCGCCGTCACAGCGAGCAGCGCAGCCGTCCCGTACCCCTGTCGTCGCCGCCCCGGATCGACCACGTAGGCGAGCCCCATCGACGGCCCCATTTCCACCCCCCACCGGTCGTAGACGTCACCGCCGATGTAGGCGACCGGCCGCCCTTCGTCGTCGAGCGCGACCCACGTGTGCTCCCGCAGCACGATCCGCCCGCGGAACTCCTCACCGATGCCGTGCCCCCGCATGCGCAGCCCCTGAGCCGGCCACTCCGGACCACCCAGCCACCGTTGCACCTCCGGATCGGCGAACCACACCTGCACCGCCGGCAACAACTCCCCGGTGAACGGCACAAGCGTGACCCCGGGCAGCCCTCTCATGGCCCGATTGTCGCGTCGCTGCTCGATGACCTCCACTGAGCTCGACGTTGTACTGAGAGCGTCGGTACTCGCGCGTCGGCAGGAGGTTCGCCGCCCCGGCGGTCCAGGAGTGTGGAACCCCGTCACCCATCGGCACTAGCAGCGTTGATTGTGCGGAACAGTCGTGCGCCCAGAAGGTTTCAGCATGGTTTGCCCGTCTAGCACGCCTATGCTAGCTTTGCACCGCCGCTGATGGGTGGACCTTGATGCCTCAGCGTCTGCACGCCGATACCTACCTGATCCGTTCACGCATCCGCACCAGGCCCTGGCTCTTGAGCCAGGGCCTTCTTTATTGACTTCAGGAGGTAACCTCCATGACGACGCCACTTTCAGAGCGCGAAAAAGTGCAAGTGCGCAGCCTGCTGTATCTTGCATTGTGCGACAAGATTCCAGTGCGCACGCCGCCTGGAAGCGACCCTTCGGAACTCATCGTCAAGCTGGCCAAGGCATTCGAACCGCCGGATTTCGCCGAGGAACGTGACAGTGCGATCAATGCCGCGCTTCTCGCGGCCTGCAAATACCTGGTTCCCTGGTGGCGTGCGGCGTTCATTGACCCGAAGCGGCACGGCAAGGCCTTGGACCACCTTATGCAACGCCACGAGATGACGTGTCCGAAGATTCATCCAGCAGTGGTCGCACTTCCTTCAGATATGCACCGGTGGGTCTATCTCCTCTTTCGATTTCAGCGGTTCAACGAGGCAGATGCGCGAGAAGTTACCGGGATCGGTCGCGACGAGTTCAAGCGCCACTATCTCGAGGCCAGGGCGATGATCGGATCGCAATTTCGTCGTTGATGTGATGTTAGGAGCGACATGGTGAATTTGCGACAGCGCCACCCAAGGAAGATCACCGAAAACCAGTTTCGGATTCTCCGTCTCGAAGCAGCCGAGGAATTACACGTTATCGGCCATCGGCTGTGGTTCGAAGGTGAACGGCTCATCGCCCCGGAATGCCTGCACATCGCCGCTCGGTGTGGGTTGCCCGAGGCCGAGGCGGATGTCCTTGTCTGGCAGTCCACGGAGGAAAACGAAATTGACGACTGCTGTGATGCGCCGGTCGGGAAGCGGAGGGAACCGTCGAGGACAGGTCGGCGACTCGCGGCCGCAGCGATGGCCGGCGTCGCAGCCTTCAGCGGAGTGTTCGCATTTCACCAGGTGAACAACGGACGACTGGTGTGGGGGGCGACTCCCGCGCCGCCGTTCAAGGAGTCTCTCGCGTTGCGCGAACCTCGCATATTTCCGCCGATCGACGCGCAGTTCTCCGCCGGCGCGTCATTGGAGGCGGCGTCCTCTGTATCGCCAGAACTCGAGGTCGACCTGAGCGTGTCGGACGAATGGGAGTACGTGGTCGCGCTCCAGTCGACGGACGGCAAACAGACGTGCAGCTGGCGAATCATCGGGACGGCGGCCGATGGGCGGCCGGGGGCAATGCGCGTTCGGCTACGACCGGGCGAGCTGCAGAAGCAGGTCAACGTTCCGTCCGAGGGGTGGTCGAGCCTCTCGGTCTTCGCGGAGGTGCCCAGCTCGGCTCGTGAGTGTCAGGTTGTCGGCGGAAAATTCCTGCCGGTGGACCGGCCGCCAACAGCAAGCGCCCCTCCGCCGGCACAACTCAACGCGGTGGATGCCTTCACCGATCCGAGTCCGCCGCCTGATCGTCCACCCGGCGCGGCCGCGCCCTCGACGGCCATCCCCAGTCCCATGCCTTCCTGATCACTGGTCCCTGCTTCTCCAGGGCGGTGCACGGAGTTCCACTCCGGACACCGCCCTTTTCGTGTTCTACGAAAGGTGTTTGTCCGTGTCTGAGGAATTCAGCGGTTCAACGCGGTGGCGACGCAGTTCTCGTTGTATTTCGGATCATCACTGCGTGGAGGTGGCCAGGGTGGAGAGCGGGGTTCTCCTGCGCAACTCGCAGAAACCCGATGAAGTGCTTCGGTTGACCCCGGATCAGTGGCGCGACTTCCTGCGTATGGTGCGGTCGTTGCCGGGCGGGGGAAGGTAAGGTCGCGCGCCGCGGCGGCGGCAGCAGGGTGCCAGGCACGCAGTGCTGCTGCCGCGCGCCGGTTCTACCGCACGTGAAGGTGGTCCGGCTGCCTCCGCCGATCTGAACTCCGCATCCACCATTGCGAGGAAGCGGCGCCGTGTGCCGTGAGCGGCGCGCAATCGCCAGGTCCCGTACTGCCGCCAGTATGCTCGCGGAATTTCGCTGTCCGCCATGGAGCGGACATAGGCGCGCACGGCGCCGTCGCTGAGCTCCCCGCACTCCCATGCATAGAGCCATGTGGATATCACCATGTTGGTGTAGTAGAAGAGCCTCTCTTCCACGCCCTCCGGCGTAACCCGGGATCCCCAGCACTGCCCGTACACCGGGTCGTCCATGGCGGTCCGTAGGGCGTCGGCATGCATCTCTCGGGCCATGCGAATGCGCTCCTGCCGGATCTGCCGCCGCTGCACCAGCACCGCCACGCACAGCGCCAACGCCGAGAACAGAGCCGCCGCCGGCCCGTACGACTGTCCAATATCGCCCAGCCGATTCCAGTCCGAGCCGCCGTCGTCGATGAGCCGCAGCAGCACCGGTGAAATCAGGACGGCTCCGGCGAGCAGCCCCACCAGAACGGTTGAAAGGAGCAACCGGGCGGTGCGCCCCAGCAGCGCGTATGTCATGTGCCCCTTGTTGACGGCCGGCAACTCCATGAATCCCTCCAAGTAATCTCACGGATACTCAGAGTGTCGGCAGTGTGCGCCACCCGACATGTCCCTGCGCCCGCTCAGAGACCCCTCCCGTACGGCCGGACGGTGGTTGGACGAATGGCGGCACGTCTAGCGGCAGGCCTTCATCCGGGAGCGGGCGTGACGGGTGTACGGCGCGCCCAGTTCGGCGGCGACGGCGAAGACCTCGTACGCCTGATCGGGCCGCCCGGTGCGCAGCAGGTGGTCGCCCAGGGTGATGCGGGTCTGCGGGTCGTCGGGGTCCAGCTCGATGGCGCGGCGATAGTAGTGCTCCGCCGCCGACCGGTCACGGGCCGCGCGTCCTCTGGTCTGGTAGAGCAGGCGCAGGTTCTCGACGGCGATGAGGTGCTCGCCCGCGCCGAGGGCGGCCAGCGCGAGCCGTTCGGCCTCGTCGAGCAATTCCCGTACGGCGGTGTGGTCGTTGCGGTAGTACGGCAGGAAGCTGATCGACCGCCACGCCGCGCTGGCCAGGACGGGGCCGGGCGCGCCGGATTCCAGGAGGCGGACGGCCAGGGCGGCCCAGGGGGCGATCTCGTCCGGCGAGCGGTCGTGGCGTCCGTGATGGGCCGCCAGGTTGACGGCCGCGCTGATGCGTTCGGTGAGCGGCGCGCCGGTGTCGTGGGCGGTGGCGGCGTAGATCTCGTACATGGTAGGCGGGACGGGGAAGTCGTCCTCGCCGCGGGCCTTGAGGGCGGCGGTACGCCGCAGCCGGGTGTCGCGCGGTCCGTACGGGGCCGGAAGCACGTGCGAAGGGGCCTCATCGGGACGGCGAGAGCTGGGAACGCGAGTCGACCGGGGCCGGGCGCAGCAGCCGGGTGCAGACCAGGGCCGCGGCCAGCATGGCGGCCAGCAGGATCCAGGCCGTGGTCTCGGCGCCCGCCGAGGCGAGCAGGTAGCCGCCCAGCACCGCGCCGATCGGGACGGCCCCGTCGGTGATGACCGAGGCCGCGCTGACGATGCGGCCCAGCGCCGAATCGGGCACGGCCCGGGCCCGGTTCACGGTCAACGTCACCGCGACGACGGTGCCGACCGCGCCCACGCCGGCCCACGCGACCACCAGCACGACCGTGTGCGTGCTGACCGCGATCATCGCCAGCAGCACCGTCCACACCCAGACACAGCCCAGGAACAGGGCCCGCGGCGAGAACCGGCGTTCCAGGCGGGGCGCGGCGAGCGAGCCGAGGATGCCACCCACCCCGGCCGCGGCCAGGATCGCGCCGACCGTCCATGCCGGGCGGCCCTCGCGGGTGCCGATGACCAGGATCATCAGGATCACGCACTGGAACAGCATGTTCGTGAAGCCGGTGACGATCGCGGTCAGCCGCAGGTACGGGATGCGCCACATCCAGACCAGCCCTTCGCCCATGCGCCGCCAGAAGCGCCTGACGCCGGGCGCGGACGGCGACGAGGGCCGCGGGTCGAACAGTTTCCGGGGCATGACGGCCAAGGTCAGCAGGCAGAACACGTACGAGAAAGCATTGAAGAGGAACGGCGCCCAGCGGGACAGGTCGAAGAGCGCACCCCCGACCGCGCGCCCGGCCAGGATGCCGATCGGCTGCTCGGCCTCCAGGAACGAGAAGGCCACCGTACGTTCGCGCTCGTCGACTACGTCGCGGACCGCACCCACCTCGGCGATGCCGAAGACCACGAACGCGGAGCCCTCGAGCACGGCCGCCACCACCAGGATGACGGCGAGCCCGCGCAGGTCGAGCACCGACGCCAGCAGCACGGCGGTCGTGGCCGCCAGACCCACCGCCTGCGCTGCCAGCATGAGCAACCGCCGGTTGACGGTGTCGGCGAGCAGCCCGGCCGGCACCTGCAGGATCAGCGTGGGGATGGTGGCGGCGAACGCTACCCAGCCCGCCAGTTCGGGCGAGTCGAACAGGGCCAGAGCGAGCAGCGGGTACGCGAGGCGGACACCGGCCGTGCCGACGAGCGAGAGCGCGTTGCCGCTCCACAACGCCAGGAACCGCCGATTCTGCAGGATCACGACGACAGCCACGCCGTCAGCTGGACGATGTCGCCCGGCGCAGCCCGGTGCACCGCGGCGACCACCTCGGGCCGGCGGAACAGGGCGGAAACCGACGCCTCCTCCGTGAGGTGCCGCATGCTGAGCGCCAGCCCGGCCCACGCCTCGGGCGTGTCGTCCGTGGCCACCTCTTCGGTGTAGAGCGCGAGCGCCCGCTCGTAGTCGCCGTCCACGTACGCCTGGTCGGAGGCGGGCACCTCACCCGCAGCGACGCCCATCTTGAGCAGGCCCACCGGCAGCCGGGAACGCGGCGGCACGTCCGACGGCGCGACGCTCGACTCCGGCAGCTCGCCCGGCGAGAGCCCGGCCCGCCACCGCTCGACCAGACCGGTGACGTCGACGGTCATGTTCCGCACCCGCCAGGCCACCAGGTGCCCGGCCGACGACTCGCGGGCCAGCGACTCGAGCCGGGCGGGCAAGAGCTCGCTCGACCAGCGGGCCGCCGCCGCGCTCATCTCCGCGACGAACGCCGTGCCGGCCTCGGTGAGCAGCGGCGACGCACCCGCCACGAGCAGCGCCTGCCGCACCTGGGTGCGCCACCGCGCGAACTCCACCTCCGCCTTTCCGGAGGCGTCGGTCCTGCGGAACGTACGCCAGAAATCCGTCACGCCCAGGTGCGCGTAAATGCCTTGCAGCAGCCCCGACAGCGGCCGCGGGTCGTCGCGCCACGGGGCGTACAGGTCCTTGACTGCCGACGGTTTCTGCAGCTCGACCTGGTCGGTCAGGGCGGCCAGCTTGGCGTGCTGACACTCGTGGATCAGGGTCAGCGCGAACTGGTGCGGCCCGCCGGCGGCGCTCATGTTCACACCCCCGTACGCGTGCAAACTGGTGTTGCTGACCCCGTTGGGCACCGGTTCCGCCGTCAACGGCACAACCGCGCGCAGCACCTCGTCGATCCCGGTCGAATACTCCTCGAACTGCTGCCGCAGGATCTCGAGGGCGCCGTGGAAGATCCTCGACCAGCTCGCCGCCTGAGCCGCCGTCAGCCGCGGGGGCGGGCCGGTCAACTGCGCTTTCGTGTACGGGTCGGACATGTCGCGAAACGGGTCGATGTCGTCGAGATACACCGTTCGCAGTGTCGAGTACGTGGTTCCCAGCCGGCGCAGCGGCAACCACCGCTCGTCGGCCTCGCTGCCCAGGTCACGCAGCACGAGCCGGGTGTCCTCGTGCACGATCTCGACCCGCCCCGGCGCCACCGTCACCGTCGCCCGCCCGTGCACCCCCGGCGGGGCGAGCCGCGCCAGCCCCAGCCCCGGCAACATCACCGCCCCGTCCCGGACGACCACGTCGACGCTGCTCTCACGGCTGTCCTCGCGGCTGTTCTCACGGCTGCCCGTGTGGCTGCTTGTGTGGCTGCCCGTGTGGCTGCTCTTGTGGCTGCTTGTGTGGCTGCTTGTGTGGCTGCTCTTGTGGCGCGACGTGATCGCGTACGCGGTGCTCAGCCAGCCGAGATAGCCGAGGTCGGCCTCCAGCGGCACCTCGTCGCCGGTCTGATGGGCCAGCCGCCGGATGCAGTGGACCAGCCACGCGCCGACGTTCGGGTAGTCGAGCAGCTCGTCGGGGATGTCGGGTTCCAGCGTGTGCCCGGCCTTCGCGGCGTCGTTGACCAGCATGCGCAACAGCACCCGGCGTTTGCGGCGCTGACCGGTGGCGAGCGCGGCCAGGCTGTCCGGCGTGCCGAAGCCCGTGCCGAGGTCGCGGGCCAGGGTCTCGGGGTCAAACTCCACCGGGCCGCCTCCTCGTGCCGATCTTCGCCAGCTCGCCGGACACCCGCGCCCGGACATGGTCGATGAGAAACTTCAGGTCAGGGCAGTAGACCGACGGGTTGAGGAACCCTTCGCCGGCGCGGAAGCGGTGGGTGTAGTTGCCGCCGCCGCAGATCTCGTGGATCGAGCAGGCCCGGCAGGTGGCGCTCAGGGCGTCCCGGCCGAGCTGCCGGGCCACGATCTGCGGAGCCAACAGCGCGGCGTCGAACGGGTTGCTGCCACCGGCCGTACGCACCTGGGTGGCGCCCGCGAACGCGGTCTTCAACGTGTCGACCTGCTCGACAGTCCCGTCGGTCTCGATCACGGCCACCCGGATCGGCTGCAACCCGACCGACTCCGACGTGCCCGTGCCACCCAGCGTCAACGCGAGCAGATCGTCGAACAGCCGTACTTTTGTTTCCTGTCCCGGCCCGGTTGCTTCTTCTGCCGGTGCGTCGAACCATCTGTCGAAGACCAAAGACAGCCATTCCCCGTACGCCGGAGGGCCGCCCTCGACGCGCCCCGGCGGGGGAGTGCTCCAGTTGCCGTGAGGCAGCAGAAAGTCCACGGTCGGCGGTCCGAGTTCGACCAGGGCCTCGTACGTGGTGATCGGGTCGTTCCGCAGATCCACGGTGCACAGCAGACCGGCGTACAGGCGCTGATGTCCTCGCAACACGTGCAGGCCGCGCAGAACATCGGCGTGGCTGCCGCGCCCGTCCCTGAACACCCGGTGGCGGTCATGCCCCGCCTGGTCACCGTCGACGCTGACGGCCACCCGGATGTTCCAGCGCTCACAAACCTCGGCGACCGGCTCGTCGAACAGCAGCCCGTTCGTCTGCATGCCGAGCCGCAGTCTCTCGGATCCGATGATCGTGGTGGCTCTTTCTGCCAGCCTGTTGAGGTGCTCGGCGCCGGCCAGCAGGGGTTCGCCACCGTGGAAGACCAGGCTGACCGTCTCACCGGTGTGCTCAGCGATCCGGTGGCACGCCGTCGTGAACACGGCCTCACTCATCACCCGCGGCTGGGCCCGCCACCCCTGATCAGCCGACTCGTAGACGTAGCAGTACCCACACGCCAAATTGCACCGGCTGTGAACCTTCACGACGAACTGGTTGAACCTTTTCGGCACCCAGCCACGGGCCGTCAGCGCCGTCACGTCGAGGCCGTCGGGCCAGGACACGTTCATCAGCCGGCCCCCTGAGCCGCCGTACGGATGGCTGGTCTACAGGTCGGCGTCCACGAACGAGTTGAAACCCCCCGGCCCCTCCAGCGCATCGGGCGAGTAAACCCGCTCGATCGCCGCCCGCAGGGCCGGACTGAGCTCGGCCAGCAGATCGTCATTCAGGTCCTGGAGGTCTCGCAGGTCGACGCCCTCGGGTTCGTTTGCTTCCACGCTGTTCCTCCGATCGCCCCGGACCCGCAAGACGGCCAGCCGCCCAACGAGCCGAAAGGAGTTTCCCCGAACCTATTGATAAGGGTCTAACAGGCATACCCGCCTGTCCACTTGGGGACACACCCACAACCCGCGGCGACTGGCCGAGGTAGTGTGCTGCGCCGCCCGTCATTCCCTTGCACCCACTCCGCCGGAATGAGTGCACCCCCCTATCACCGCCTGACTGGCGTAGACCCTGATGTGCCGATGCGAAAACATTGCCGGGCTCGGCCTCGCAGGGCAGGTGACCTTTCTCGGCGCCCTGTTCGGACGCACGTGCGGGGTGTCCGCGCGCGTGTTGTCCGCGCGTGTTGTCCGCGCGTGTTGTCCGCGCGTGTTGTCCGCGCGTGTTGTCCGCGCGTGTTGTCCGCGCACGTGTTGTTCGCGCACGTGTTGTTCGCGCACGTGTTGTCCCCCGCGCGTTGTCCGCGCGCGTGTTGTCCCCCGCGCGTGGTCCGCGCACGTGTTGTCCCCCGCACGTGGTCCGCGCACGCAGTGCCCCCACGCAGCGCCACCCTGTACGCCCACCCAGGCGGTCCCACTCGAACGCCCATCAGGATTACTCAAAGCGCCTGAAATATCGTGATTTAACCGGTCTTGCATGTAGAGCTGCCGCCGCCTCCCCCACCCGCCCCGGGACGAGGGGGCAGAACCTACACCGCTGTCAAACTGATCAAGGCTGTTTGTCCACAGGGGCTTCGCCTGCGGTGTCCCGCCTCCGCCAGTTGTCCACAGGCGGTAGCGGGGGATCCGTAACGCGAACGGCTCTGTCTCACTTGCGGTGGTGACGGTGGGTGAGGTTATCCGAGCAGGATGCGGTGGCGGAGAAGAGTGAATCCTGCTTATCCATACATTTGGCGCTTCAGCAGTTTGGTTTTGGTGTTAACACCTTCGGTTGTGCACGAGCAGGTCACCCGGGTCGCCCCTGGCGGTGGGTTGCTGTTGGTTGAAGTCGCGGATGTCGCGACGCCAGACCCAGGCGAACCGCCGACCGGATGCCCGGCAGACAGTTCGTATGCAAAGCCGAAGTCGGCCGGGCGTTGCACCATGCGAAGCTAATTTCCCTGGTCCGAGCCCCGAGGTGAATAGGGGTGTGTTCAGGGGTCCCGGTCGCGCCGGGTGGCTACACCATGGACGGTGTTCGCTAGTGCTCCCCTTTTGGAGGTTCACCATGCGCCACCGGATCCTCGCGCTCGCCGCCGCCACCGCCGCCGTGGCTGCCCTCGTCGCCGTCCCCACCGCGGCCCAGGCGGCCACCGCCGCCGACACCATTCCCCTGTGGCAGTGTGTCCAGGGTGGCGGCGTCGGGCTGCCCAGTTCCGTCAACGGCACCATCACGAGCATTCTCTGCTTCGGCGGCTCGTCCAACACCAACAATGTGACCAACGATCCGGCCACTGGCTGCCTGGCGCCGACCGTCTGGACCGAGAAGGTCACCGTCATCCACGCGGTGCCGTACGGCACCTTCCGTATCCCGTACCTCACCTGCGTCTGAGGTAACGATTTCGGACGCGGCGGGATCGCGTCAGGTGTCGTAACGGCCCGCCGCGCCAGGACGAGCGCGTCCACCTGCTCCGGCCCGGTTCGACGGCCCCCCTCGGCCGCCGAGCCGGGCCGGGGGTCAGCTGGTGGCCGACTCCAGCGTGAGGCGCCGGTGCAGGTAGCTTCCCCGCTTGCCGGTGGCTCCGTTGACCCGTAGCCACGGTTGGATCGTGGTGGTCCCGGCCGGCACGACGATCAGGGCGAACGTCGCCCGGCTGCCGAGCCGCATCTCAGCGCCCGCGTCGACGGCCGCGTCCGCGACAACCTCCGCTTTCACCATGGTGGCGGTGGACACCGAGACGCTGCGGGCCGGCAGCAGCGGGACGAAGCCGTTGGCGGGTGCGATGGTGATGCCGTTGACGTCGCACAGGGCTGGGGCGGGCGGTATGGCAGCTGCGGGGCCTCCGGCGGCGACAACGCCCAGGCGCGACCCAGCCGGACGTGCCTACTACAACACGCTGGGCTGCCTGTTGGTCGCCGTGGCGAGGTGGGTACGTTGTTTTTGAGTGAGCTGGTCGCGGCGCTGAGCGTGATCGAACAGCCGGCCGGTCATGATGGTGATGCCGTCGGTGATCGAGGCGTCGAGGTGCCGACCGGTCGCGGTGTTTGCGGTCTTGTTGTGGTTGCGGTGAATTCGCAGGCCGTTGTCCGGTTGCGGGTGGGTGCAACTCGTCATGCTGTGGTCAAGGCCGTGAATCGAACCAAGAAAACACCGTCGGCCCGTTCGGGAAACGGGCCGACGGCGGGAAGATTGGGCCGGCGGCGGGAAGGAGCCCACAGTGGGGGAGGGGCCCACCGTGCGAAGAGGGTTACTCCTCCAGGCGGAGCCAGATGGCGCCCAGGGGTGGCACGCGCAGGGAGACTGAGTGGTCGAAGCCGTGCCAGGGGAGGGGGTCGGTGTCGACGCCGCCCAGGTTTCCTACGCCGGAGCCGCCGTAGAGGTCGCTGTCGGTGTTGATGACCTCTGTCCAGCGGCCGGGGCGGGGCAGGCCGATGCGGTAGCCCTCGTGCGGGATCGCGGCGAAGTTGACGATGCAGGCCAGCGGGGCGCCGTTCGGGGGGAAGCGGACGAACGAGAACGTGTTGTGCTGGGAGTCCTCGCTGGTGATCCAGCGGAAGCCGCTCGCCGACGTGTCCTGGGTCCAGATGGCGGGGGTTTCCTTGTAGACCCGGTTGAGGTCTTTCACCAAGGATTGGACGCCGCTGAACTGGGGGTCGGACAGCAGGTCCCAGTCGAGGCCGCGTTCCTCGCTCCATTCGCGCAGGTCGCCCAGTTCGGCGCCCATGAACAGCAGCTGTTTGCCGGTGAAGGCCCACATGAAGCCCAGCAGCGCCCGCGTGTTGGCCAGTTTCTGCCACAGGTCGCCGGGCATCTTGCCGGTCAGCGAGCCCTTGCCGTGCACGACCTCGTCGTGGCTGATCGGCAGGATGTAGTTCTCGCTCCAGGCGTACACCGTCGCGAAGGTCATCTGGTGGTGGTGCCACTGGCGGTAGATGGGCTCCTTCTCGATGTACGACAGGGTGTCGTTCATCCAGCCCATGTTCCATTTGAAGCCGAACCCGAGTCCGCCCAGGTGGGTGGGGCGGGTGACGCCGGGCCACGCCGTCGACTCCTCGGCCACCGTGATGACGCCGGGGTAGTTCTTGTAGACGGTCGCGTTCATCTCCTGCAGGAAACTGATCGCGTCGAGGTTTTCGCGGCCCCCGTACTGGTTGGGAGACCACTCGCCGTCCTTGCGGGAGTAGTCCAGGTACAGCATCGAGGCCACCGCGTCGACCCGCAGGCCGTCGGCGTGGAACTCCTCGCACCAGTAGAGCGCGTTCGCGACCAGGAAGTTGCGCACCTCTTTGCGGCCGAAGTCGAACACGTACGTACCCCAGTCGGGGTGTTCGCCGCGGCGCCAGTCGCCGTGTTCGTACAGCGGGGTGCCGTCGAAACGGGCGAGGGCCCATTCGTCCTTGGGGAAGTGGGCCGGCACCCAGTCGAGGATCACGCCGATGCCGGCCTGGTGCAGCTTGTCGACCAGGTGGCGGAACTCGTCGGGGGTGCCGAACCGCGACGTGGGGGCGAAGTAGCCGGTGACCTGGTAACCCCAGGAGCCGCCGAACGGGTGCTCCATCACGGGCATCAGCTCGACGTGCGTGAAGCCGGCCTCCACCACGTACTCCACGAGCTGGTCGGCCAGCTCGGTGTAGGACAGACCCGGCCGCCACGAGCCCAGATGCACCTCGTACGCGCTCATCGGCTCCTCGTGCCACTGCTTCGTGGCGCGCCGAGCCATCCAGTCGTCGTCGGCCCACTCGTACGCGGTCTCGTAGACGACCGAAGCCGTGGCGGGCGGCACCTCGGTGTGCTGGGCGAGCGGGTCGGCGTGTTCGCGCCACTGCCCGTCCCGTCCGAGGATCTTGAACTTGTACTTGTTGCCGATGCGCGCCTCCGGCAGGTAGATCTCCCACACACCGCTCGAGCCCAGCGAGCGCATCGGCCACCCGTCGTACGGACCCCAGCCGGTGAAGTCGCCGATCACCTGCACGCCCTGGGCGCCCGGGGCCCACACGGCGAACCCGACACCCTGACCGGCGGCGCCTCGGGGCTGCGCGCCCAGCACCTTCCACAGTTTCTCGTGCCGGCCCTCGCCGATCAGGTGCAGGTCGAGCTCGCCCAGCGTGGGCAGGTGACGGTACGGGTCGTCGGTCACCTCGCCGTCGACGTCGAGCCGGTAGTCGAGGACCGTGCCGGGCAGTTCGGCGGCGAAGATGCCGTCCGGGTGCACCTTGGTCATCTCGACGCGTTCGCCCTCGTGCACCACGGCCACCGCCTTGGCGCCCTTGCGCAGCGTGCGGATCACCGTGCTCCCGCCGCCGGGGTGGGCGCCGAGGACCGAGTGCGGGTCATGGGTGTCGCCGGCCACCACGCTGTTCATGGCGCGCTGGTCGGCGGCGAGCGAGGAAGCGGAATGGCCGATCACTAGGGGTTCTCCTCCAACAGTTCTTCGGGAAGGTCAGGCGACGAGCCGGGCGATGGACCGCAGCGGGATCCGCAGCCAGCCGGGCCGGTGCCGGGATTCGTACGCGGCCTCGTAGACCGCCTTGTCCAGCTCGTACGCCGCCAGCAGCGCGCCCTGCTCGCGCGGGTCGGAGCCGGAGACGTTGGCGTAGCCGTCGCAGAACGCGGCCCGGTTGCGGTCGACCCATTCGCGGGCCCGCGCGGCCAGGTGCTCGTTGTCGTCCTGGTCGACCAGCAGCTGATAGGCCGCGTACTCGTAGGAGCGCAGCACCCCGGCCACGTCCCGCAGCGGGGAGTCGGGCAGCCGGCGCTCGTCGAGCGGGGCGCCCGGCTCACCCTCGAAGTCGATCAGCAGCCACGCCTCGGGCACCCGTAGCACCTGACCCAGGTGCAGGTCGCCGTGCACGCGCTGCACCTGGACCTCGATGCCGTCGAGCGCCCGGAACTGCGCCTCGATCGTCGGCACGTACTGCTGGATCTCGGCGACCGCCTGGGCCGCCTCGCGCAGCCGGGCCAGCATGGCGTCGACCGGGAACGTGGACGGGCCGGAGCCCAGCGCTTCGGCCAGGTCGGCGTGCACCGACGCGACCGCCTCACCCAGCCGGTACGACTCGCCTTGGAAGTCGCCGCCCACCTCGTCGGCGCCCAGCTCGGCGTCGGCGAACAGGTCACGCGCCGAGGCCGTGGCCATCGCCCAGCCCTCGGCCGAGTTCGCCGCGTACTGCGTCACCATGCCGAGCGGGCTGGGCTCCCCGCTCTCGGCGGTCTGGAACGAGCCGAGCAGCCGGGCCACGTGCGGGTTGCCGCGCCGGCCCAGCACCCGGTTGAGCTCGATGTCGGGGTTGATGCCCGCCGACACCCGGCGGAACACCTTGAGGATGGCGTCCTGCTCGAAGATCACGCTGGTGTTGCTCTGCTCGGCGTCGAACACCCGCGGCCACGACTCGACCGGGAACTCGGCCCCCGGCTCGGGTTCGAAGATGACGTCACCGACCGTGCCGCCGGCCGCGATCAACGCGAGCAGCTTGCGGGCCGCGCCCGGGTCGTAGAGCGCGTCGTAACCGATGCGCTCGCCGTCCGCGCCGATCGTCGCGACCTCGCTGTACTCCACGATCGGCCCGGAACCCCAGGCCACGACGATCTGATACCGCTCGGAGCTGCCGTCGGTGTACTCGACGTCCACCAGCACCAGGTCGAGGTTCTCGTCGAGCGTCGTCGTCGAGGCCTGCTTGACCGACGACACGGTGCGGGAACGTCCCGCGTACCAGCGCTGCTGGGGCAGCCATTCGGCGAAAGGCAACGTCATTGCTTCTCCTCGGACCCGCACAGCTGGAACCAGTAGAAACCGTGCCCGGGAAGCGTCAGAAGGTACGGCAGCTGTCCGATGCGCGGGAAGTTCACGTGCCCGGTCAGTTCGACGGGGGTGTACCCGTTCCAGTGCTGCAGGTTCAGCTCGATCGGTTGCGGGAAGCGCGACAGGTTGTTGACGCAGAGCACGACGTCGTCGCCGTCCTCGCGCAGGTACGCCAGCACCGACGGGTTCGATCCGCCCAGTTCGCGGAACGTGCCGACGGCGAACGCTTCGTGGCGGCGTCGCACCGCAAGCATGGTACGCGTCCAGTTGAGCAGCGAGGTGGAACTGTCCCGCTGCGCCTCCACGTTGACGGCCTGATAGCCGTACACCGGGTCCTGGTTGGCGGGCAGATAAAGACGTCCCGGATGCGCCGTGGAGAAGCCGGCGTTGCGGTCGGGGGTCCACTGCATCGGCGTACGCACACCGTCGCGGTCGCCGAGCCAGATGTTGTCGCCCATGCCGATCTCGTCGCCGTAGTACAGCACCGGCGAACCCGGCAGCGACAACAGCAGCGCGGTGAACAGCTCTATCTGGTTGCGGTCGTTCTCGAGCAGCGGGGCCAGGCGCCGCCGGATGCCGACGTTGGCCTTCATCCGCGGGTCCTTGGCGTACTCCGAGTACATGTAGTCGCGTTCCTCGTCGGTCACCATCTCGAGGGTCAGCTCGTCGTGGTTCCGCAGGAAGATGCCCCACTGGCAGTTGTCCGGAATGGCCGGCGTCTGGGCCAGGATCTCGGAGATCGGGAAGCGGGACTCACGCCGTACGGCCATGAAGATGCGCGGCATGAGCGGGAAGTGGAACGCCATGTGGCACTCGTCGCCACCCGCCTTGGGATCGCCGAAGTACTCGACCACATCGGCCGGCCACTGATTGGCCTCGGCCAGCAACACCCGGCCCGGGAACTCGTCGTCGATGACCTTGCGGCAGTGCTTGAGGAACGCGTGGGTCTCGGGCAGGTTCTCGCCGTTGGTGCCCTCCCGCTCGTACAGGTAGGGCACGGCGTCCAGCCGGAAACCGTCGATGCCCAGGTCGAGCCAGAAACGCAGGACGTCGAGCATCGCCTCCTGCACGGCCGGGTTGTCGTAGTTGAGGTCGGGCTGGTGCGAGAAGAACCGGTGCCAGAAGAACTGCCGGCGCACCGGGTCGAACGTCCAGTTCGATTCCTCGGTGTCGACGAAGATGACCCGGGCCTCGGAGTACTTGTCGCTGGTGTCGCTCCAGACGTAGAAATCGCCGTACGGGCCGTCGGGGTCGCGCCGCGACTCCTGGAACCACATGTGCTGGTCGGAGGTGTGGTTCATGACCAGGTCGGTGATGACCCGGATGCCCCGCTTGTGCGCCGCGTCGAGCAGGGCGACGAAGTCCTCGACCGTGCCGAACTCGGGCAGCACGCGGTAGAAGTCGCTGATGTCGTACCCGCCGTCGCGCAGCGGCGACTGGTAGAACGGCGGCAGCCAGAGGCAGTCGACGCCGAGCCACTGCAGGTAGTCCAGGCGCTCGATCAGTCCGCGCAGGTCACCCGAGCCGTCGCTGCTCGAGTCGTAGAAGGCCCGGACGAGCACCTCGTAGAAGACGGCGCGCTGGAACCACGTACGGTCGGCCGGCAGAGCCCGGGCGTGACCGAAGTCGTCCGCGGAAGGGTGTTCCACCACCCCGTCCTCGACGTGGCTGCCCTCGGCCGGGTCGTGCCCGGCCGCCGGATCGAGGCTGAGATCGTTCTGGTCCATCAGGTTCCCCACCTACCCACCCGCAGGTACTTGAATCGTTACTTCGGCTCGATCACGAAGATGTGCGCCGGTTCGACGTACGGATCGATCCGTACGGCGTTGTGCTGCCCCCACTCGTACGTGGCCCCGGTGATCTGGTCGGTCACCGTGAACCGGTCGTGCCAGTCAAGCCCCAGCGCCGGCATGTCCAGCACCGTGTTGCCCCACTGCACCGTCGTCGAGTCGAAGGTGACGACGACGAGAACCGTGTTTCCGGTGTCGGGGTCACGCTTGGAGAAGCAGAGCAGCGCGCCGTTGTCGATGTCGTGGAACTTCAGGTTGCGCAGCCAGTGCAGAGCGGGGTTCTCGTCGCGGATCCGGTTGAGCCGGGTGATGTACGGCGCCAGCGACCGGCCGGACCGCTCGGCAGCCGCCCAGTCCCGCGGCTTGAGTTCGAACTTCTCGTTGTCGATGTACTCCTCGGCGCCCGGCCTCGGCACGTGCTCGAAGAGCTCGTAACCGGAATACATGCCCCAGCTCGGCGTGAGCATGCTTGCCAGGACGGCCCGGATCTTGAACATCGGCGGGCCGCCGTGCTGCAGCGACTCGTGCAGGATGTCGGGGGTGTTGGGCCAGAAGTTCGGGCGCATCCAGTCGATCGTGGTGAGCAGCTGCTCCATGTACTGCCGCATCTCCCACGCCGTCGTGCGCCACGTGAAGTAGGTGTACGACTGCGTGAAGCCGACCTTGCCCAGCCCGTTCATCATCGCGGGGCGGGTGAAGGCCTCGGCCAGGAACAGCACCTCGGGGTGGGTCTCCTTGACCTTGGCGATCAGCCACTGCCAGAAGTTCAGCGCCTTGGTGTGCGGGTTGTCGACGCGGAACACCTTGACCCCGGTGTTCACCCAGTGCATGACGACGCGATAGACCTCTTCGCGCAGGGCCTTGTAGTCGTTGTCCCAGTTGATCGGGTAGATGTCCTGGTATTTCTTGGGCGGGTTCTCGGCGTACGCGATGGAGCCGTCGGCGCGCCGGGTGAAGAACTCGGGGTGCGACTTGACCCACGGGTGGTCGGGCGCGGCCTGCAACGCCAGGTCCATCGCGATCTCGAGGCCGTGTTCCTCGGCCTTGGCGATGAACGCCTTGAAGTCGTCCAGGGTGCCCAGTTCGGGGTGGATGGCGTCGTGGCCGCCCTCGTCGGAGCCGATGGCCCAGGGCGAGCCGACGTCTTCCGGGCGGGCCACCAGCGTGTTGTTACGGCCCTTCCGGTTGATCTTGCCGATCGGGTGGATCGGCGGCAGGTAGAGGATGTTGAAGCCCATCGCCGCGACGGCCGGGATCCGCTCGGCCGCGGTGGCGAACGTGCCGTGCTTGATCGGAGTCGCGTCCGGACCGATCACGGCGCCCTCGGAACGCGGGAAGAACTCGTACCACGCCGAGTACAGCGCCCGCTTGCGATCGACCCAGATCGCGTACGACCGGGTGGTCGTCACCAGCTGGCGCACCGGGTTGTGCCAGAGCAGCTCCTCGAGGTCGAGAGCGGGGGAGACCCGGGCGAACAGCGAACGCTGCTCGTCGCGCAGGGCCGCCGCGGCGTCGCGGACCCGTTCCTCGTCGTGGTGCGGCACGATCTTGGTCGCGAGGTCGAGCACGTCGGCGCCCTCGGCCAGGTCGTTGGCGAGGTCCTCGAGGCCCTGACCGGCGCCGATCTTCTTCACGACGGCGTCGCGCCAAGTGCGGTACGGGTCGTCGAAGGCCTCGATGGTGAACGTCCACCGGCCCACCCGGTCGGGCCGGATGGCGCCGTGCCACTGGTCGAGGCCGGGCTCGCCGGGACGCATGCGGGTGAACGGCTCGGACTCGCCGTCGGGTCCACGCCATACCACGTTGACCCCGAGGGCGTTGTGGCCTTCGCGATAGGACACAGCGGAAACCGGCACGAGTTCACCGACAACCGCCTTCGCCGGGTAGCGGCCACAGGACACCGAGGGCGTCACGTCTTCGATGGGAAAGCGACCGGTCATGATCTCCACCGTAATCTTCAAGGGCGCGGGCGGGTTCGGCGAAACCAGACCGCCGTCAGGGCATACTTCTCCGCGGTGGAGGCGCCGCAAACGGTGGCGTGCCGATGCGCTCAACCTACCGGAGTCCGGTCACGCGGGCTCATCGAGGCGCGCACTTGCACCGCCGATGAATTCCGCCAAATCGGCCGCACGGATCATCCGTTCATGCTTACCGAGTCTGATCATCGGAACGTTACCGGCCGGCAAAATTGCGTTCCCCGCCCGGCGGCCGCGCGGACAGTCCGCGGGGACGGGAGCGCGTCGGTTGCCGTGCGGTCCCATCCCGGTAACCCTGCTCAGATGCTGCTCCGCCGCCGCCGAGAGGTATTCCGTGACGCGGACCGACCGGGACGCGCCGAGCGGAGGAGACCACGTGGCTGGACCGTCTGTCGAGCTGTCGCCCGTCATCGCGGCCAGCACCCACTGGCTTTCCCGCGCCTACCCGGCCGGTAGCGCCGACACGATCGCCCACACCCTGTCGGAGCTGCAGGCGCGGCAGGCCGTGACAGTCGCCGCGTGGCTGCGTTACCCGACCGAGGTCGACGCCGCGCTGGTCGCGATCGCCGGTCCGGGCGGCTCGGCCGTGCTCGACTGGCGGGCCGGCAGCGAGCCCGAGGACGAGGACGCCGAGGACGAGGGCTGGCGCACCTGGGTCGACGAGGTCGTGGTGAGCTGGGCTGCCTGCCTGCTGGCCGACCCGGCGCTGGCCCGCAAGGCCGTCGACGCGGTCATCGCCGCGGTGCCCTCGCCGGATGGCCGGCCGCTGCCGTACCCGCGCAAGAAGGACACGCCGCCCGCGGAGTTCCGCCGCCTGCTCGACCCCGACCCGCGCGACCGCGACGCGGCCGTTCTGCTCCGCCACCCCGACCTGCTCGAGCCCATCGCCGAAATGCACCGCAGCACCCTGCTCTACCTGCTCGACGCCGAGGGTGAGCCGGTCGGTCTCGCCTCCCACGGAGCCACCGACACCGACGCCGACAAGGGCCTCGGCTTCGCCTGACCTTCGTCGGCGCCCGCGACATCGACGGGCGCGATCCCGGCCGACTCGCGCCCAGATCCAAACCCGGCACGCCTTTGAGGGCGGGCCGGGTTTTTGGGTTTGGGGCGCAACCCCTCACGCAGATCGGAGCGAAGCGACCCTCGGCGGGAGCTGCGGTCTGTACCCACCACTCCGCTGCGACATCTGCAGTTGACTTTGACGTTGCGGGAGCGGCGGCTACCCACCACCCTGCTGGGACATCCGGCTCTTGATCCGATGTTTCTGATCTTCGATGCGGCGGGGTGGCGTGAAAGCGGGAAGCAATCCCCTCACTCTTGCAGCATGCTTGCGGCGCCGGGCGTTTACCGGTGGAGAAACAGGACGAGGGAGTATTCGCGGATGCCGGATGCGGACAGCTTCGACGAGTTCTACCGGGACACGTCCGCGCGCATGGTGCGCTACGGATACGCGCTGACCGGGGATCTGGCCGAGGCTCAGGATGTGGTGCAGGAGGCGTACACGCGTGCGTGGCGTCACTGGCGGACGGTGGCCGCGCACCCGACGCCGGAGGGCTGGCTGCGGCTGACCGTGGCCCGTCTGTCGACCGATCGGTGGCGGCGCCTCAGTGGCTGGCGGGCCGCCGTGCGCCGGGCCGGGCCGCCGGAACCGGTCGGGCCGCCGAACGAGGACGCCGTGGTGCTCACGACGGCCCTGCGGAGGCTCGCCGCGCCCACCCGGCAGGTTGTCGCCCTGCACTACCTGTTCGACATGCCGGTGGCCGACATCGCCGCCGAGATCGGGGCGCCCGTCGGCACCGTCACGTCGCGGCTGAGCCGTGGGCGGGCCGAGCTCGCCGCCATCCTCGCCCCCGCCACCCGGACGCCGGAGGTCACCGATGCCGAACACTGAACTGGACAACGCGTTCGCCGCGCTCTCGTCGGACGCCGAGCGGGGGCTGCTGCTCACCGGCCCCGAGCTGCGCCGTCAGGCCGGGCGGCGACGGCAGCGGGGCCTGGCCCTCACCGCCGCGGCGACCTCCGTGCTGGTTGTCGGCGCGATCGGCGCGGGCTGGACGCTGGCCGGCGACAACCGGCAGCAGCAGACCACCCTGCGGCCGGCGACCGGTTTCTCACCCAGTCCCACCCCCAGTCCCAGTCCCACCTCCACCCCCACGACGGCCGCCCCCTCGGTGGCCCCTTCGACGCCGCCCACCAGCAAAGCCCCGGCGTTGCCGAAGTCGATCCCGGCCCGTGCGCTGCTCAGCGCGAACGACAAGGGCATCAGCGACCACCAGCGCCTCGAGGACCCGGAGCCGCTGCCCGAGTTCTGCGCCAGGGCCAAGTTCCCGAGCCGCGACAAGGCCGGCCCCCGCGCCTCGGCCCGCATGTTCTACCGGAGCCCGGACAGCCCGCCCGGCAGCGTCCCCAGCGACACGCTCGTCAACACCGTCACCGTCTATCGGGGTTCGGGCGCCGAGGAGTTCATGAGCGAGCTCATCGCGGCCGTGCGCAGCTGCCCCACCGGCAAACTGGGTGACCTCGACGCGCAGTACGACTCGCTGGGCTCGCTCGGGCTGGGCGACTCGTCGCTGCTGATCGACCGCTCGTACGCGGCGACCGGCGACGACGGCGAGCCCTTGGAGAACGGCGCGCGGCAGCACACGTACGTCGCCGCGGTCCGGGTCGGCGACGCGATCACGCTGATCGACACCCGCGGCTGGGAGAGCGGATCGTCGGACCGGGCGTGGGCGGAGTCGCTGACCAAGACCGCGGCGAGGCGGCTGGCGGACTGGCGCTGACTCAGCCGTCGGCCAGGCGCGCGGGGAAGCCGCCCGTGGCGATCGGACCCCAGCGGTCGATCGTGATGCGGATCAGCGACTTGCCCTGGTCGCGCATGGCCTGGCGGTACTCGTCCCAGTTCGGGTGCTCGCCCGAGATGCAGCGGAAATACTCCACCAGGGGTTCGAGCGCCTCGGGCAGGTCGAGCACCTCGGCCGTGCCGTCGACCTGCACCCACGGGCCGCCGAAGTCGTCGGAGAGCACACAGACCGAGACCTGCGGGTTGCGCCGCAGGTTGTAGACCTTGGCCCGCTCGGGGTAGGTCGAGATGACCATGCGCCCCTCGGGGTCGACGCCGCACGTGTTGGGTGAGGCCTGCGGCCGGCCGTCGCGGCGCGTGGTCATGAGGATGGCCTTGTGCCGCGGGCGCAGGAACTCGAGCAGCTGCTCGCGCTCGACCGCGGTGTTGGTCGCCACGGTGCGGGCCATCAGCCGGCCACCCTTTCCCCGGCCTCGTGCGGGGTCACGCCGTCACGCTCGGCGGCCCGGCCGTCGATCTCGGCGATCCGCGCGGCCCCGATGATGCCCGCGTTGTTGAGCAGCGCGGCCGGCACCATCGGGGTGCGGATCTCGACCAGCGGCAGCCATCGGTCGGCCTTCTTGCTGACGCCGCCGCCGATGACGAACAGGCGCGGCGAGAGCAGCATCTCGACGTGCGACAGGTAACGCCGGACCCGGCCCGCCCACTTCTCCCAGCTCAGGTCCTCGGCCTCGCGCGCGCGGTCGGCGGCGCGGGACTCGGCGTCGTGCCCGTCGAGCTCGAGGTGCCCGAACTCGGTGTTCGGGATCAGGGTGCCGTCGAGGAACAGCGCGCTGCCGATGCCCGTACCGAATGTGAGCATCATGATCAGGCCGGTCTGGTCGCGGCCGGCGCCGTAGGCCACCTCGGCCACACCAGCGGCGTCGGCGTCGTTGAGCACCGAGACCGGCAGGCCCAGCCGGTCGCTGAACAGCCGCGCGGCCGGGGCGTCGATCCAGGACTTGTCGACGTTGGCCGCCGTACGCGTGACGCCGTCGACCACCACGCCGGGGAAGGTGATGCCGACCCGGTCGAAGCCGCCCTCGAACTGCGTCGCGACCTCGGCGACGGCGTCGATGACGCTGGTGACGTCGGACGGCTGGGGGGTCGGCACCCGGTGCCGCTCGGCGAGCAGCTCGCCGGTGGCGGTGTCGACCGGGGCGCCCTTGACGCCGGAGCCGCCGATGTCGATGCCGAGAATGGCCATCTTGTTTCCCGTCTTGAGGTGCCAGGTTGTGCTCCGCTGTTTACCACGGAGCTCCGACCTTAAATCCCGGATGCGCCCGGAGCCCGGGTGACCCCCCTCCGACCAGCTGGGCAAGCCTCACCTTCTCAGTTAGCGTTAATTCATCTGAACGGTCGCCGCAAGCGGGCACGGCTCTCTGCCCGCTCTCTGGAGGACCCGACCATGACCGTGCACACGAAAGTGCCGGAAACCGCCGCTGAGCTGCTGATCACCCTGGCCGGAGTGTCCGCTGCGCACCCCGCCCGTCCGCGTCTGCGGGCCCAGGCCATCGAGGCCTGGCTACCTCTCGCCCGTCACCTCGCCCACCGTTACGCGGGCCGCGGCGAGCCCACCGACGACCTCGTCCAGACCGCCACGGTCGGACTGATCAAGGCGGTCGACAAGTTCGACCCGTCCGTCGGCAACGACTTCGCGGGTTACGCGATCCCCACCATCATCGGCGAGATCAAGCGCCACTTCCGTGACCGGACGTGGTCGGTCCGGGTGCCGCGCCGGCTGCAGGAACTGCGTCTGGCCATCACCGCCGCCAACGCGACGCTCACCCATTCGCTGGGCCGTTCCCCGACGGTCGCCGACGTCGCCGCCCACCTGGGCATCGGCGAGGAAGATGTGCTGGAAGGCCTGGAGGGCGCGCGGGCCTACAACACGACCTCGCTTTCCATGCCGGTGAACGCCGACGGCACCAAGGAACTGGGCGACACCCTGGGCGGGGAGGATTCCGAGTTCGAGCTGGCCGAGACCCGGGTGGCGCTGGGGCCGGCGCTGGCCACCCTCGGCGAACGCGAGCAGAGGATCCTGGTGCTGCGTTTCTACGGCAACCTGACGCAGGCCCAGATCGCCGATCAGGTCGGTGTCTCCCAGATGCACGTGTCGCGGCTGCTGACCAAGGCTCTGGTCAAGTTGCGCGACGAACTCGGCGAGAGCTGGCATGACCCACAAGGGCGAGAGCCGGCACAACCCTAAGATCAAACTCAAGATGTCGTAGCGGGGTGGTGGGTGCGGACCGTCGCTCACGCCGAGGTCGCTTCGCTCCGATGTGCGTGCGTGGTTGCGCCCGAAAGCCAAAAACCGAAGCCCGGACCCCAGCGGTCCGGGCTTCGGTGGGGGTGGGTCACTGGGCGCCGCTGGCCTGCCAGTTGAGCTGGACCAGGAGCTGGCGGGCCTGGTCGGCGACGTCGGCGTCGGTGACGACCGCGTACTGGCCGGCCTGGATCGACGAGCGGGAGGCGAAGTCGCGGCGGCCGCCGGTGGCGGCGTGGGCGATCGCGCCGAAGATCGCGCCCCAGGCCGCGCCGATCAGCAGGCAGACCAGGATCACGCCGAACCAGCCGGAGTCGCTGAACAGGCCGAACAGCAGGCCGACGAAGAGGCCGAACCAGGCCCCGCTGGCCGCGCCCGCCAGCGCCGCCCGGCCCGTGGTGAGCCGGCCCAGCACATTCTCGACCAGGCGCAGGTCGGTGCCGATGATGGCGGTCCGCTCGACCGGGAACTTGTTGTCCGACAGCGTGTCGACGGCCTTCTGCGCCTGCGCATAGTCGGGGTAGGCGCCGACCACGACGGTCGGCGCGCCGCCGGAGCCCTGGGTCTGTGCGGGCAGGCTGGGCACTCCGGCGGGGCCGGGCGGGACGCCGCCCGCGGTAGTCGGGTTGTCGGCGGGGTTATGGGGTGTGGTCATCTCGTGCCTCCCTTGACTCGGCGGCCGGCGGTTGCCGGAACGCCGGACTTCTTCGGCGCGGCGGTCCTTTTCGGCGCCGTACGTCGCACGGGCGGGGCCGCGGGCTGCTCGACGGCGTCCAGCGCGACCAGCCGGTCACCGGCGGCCAGCCGCACCCAGATCAGGAAGGCCCCGGACGCCGCCGCGGCGATCGAGGCCGTGCCGGTCAGGAACGCGAACCGGCCGGAGACGAGGTCGGGCATCGAACGCTCGGACAGCGTCACCGCGGCCAGGCCGACCAGCGCCGCCACCCCGGTCACACCGCCGATCACGAGCAGCGGCACCGTCACCAGGCGGCTGGGCGGCTGGGTGCCACCGGGGGCGTTCCACCGGCGTACGCGAACCAGGAAAGCGGCCAGGGCGGCCCACGCCATCGCGACGGCGAGCGCGGCCACGGTGTCGCTCGGCCGGTGCCACTCGGCCCAGACCGTGGCGACCGCGATCACCGTGACGTACGCGAAGCCGGCCAGGGCGACCGTGCCGCGCAGGGCCTGCGGCAGCACCAGGACGACCGCGAACGCCACCGAGGCCGCGGCCGTGGTGTGCCCGGACGGGAACGAGTTCGGCATCGCGAAACCGTCGAGGTCGGGCCGGGGCAGGTGGGTCTTCATCAGCTGCGTCGTGAGGTTCGCGCCGATCACCAGCAGCGCCGCGCCGAGCGCCAGGTCGAGCCGGCGGCGCAGTACGCCGAAGACGGCGGCGAACAGGCAGACGAGCACCAGACTGGCCAGGCTGGTGCCGTTGAGCGTGCGCTCGAGCACCTCGACCACCCGGGCGTGGTCGACGTCGGCCCCGCGCATCGCCACCGTGTCGACCCGCTGGCCGAGGGTGGTGCGCACGAAGACTTGGTAGAGCGCGCCGGTCGCGGTCGCGGCAAGCAGCGCGACGGCGATCGGCATGAGCAGGTGACGGGCGCCGCGGGGACGCGCGGGGGTCGCCTGCTGGGGGGACGCCAGGACCGTCATGGGCGGTGTCCTTCTCCTGCGGGTGGGACGAGGCGCATGCGGATTGCCCAGCCGGCCGCTTTTCTAAGCCCCTGAATCATAAGCCACCTCCGTCCCACCGGCGTACGGGCGCAACTGTTCCGCACCCTGATGCGATCTGACCTCGCAACGGCCCGCCCCGACCTTCGTAACTGACGCCCCCGTTACGAAGGAGACGTTTTCTGATGAGGCAGTACGCCCGCCGGTTCGCCGGCCCTCTGCTGGTGTTCGCCGTCGGCGCCGGTCTCGTGACCGCGCCTGCCGCGGCGTACGCGGCCGGGGTCACCGCCACGGTCGATGTGCGCAGCACGCTCAAGGTGCGTTCCGCGCCGTCCCTGGCCGCCAAGGTGGTGGGCTCGCTGCGGGACAACCAGCGGGTCACCGCGCTCTGTTCGGTCACCGGCCAGAAGGTCCGGGGTTCAGTGCGCACCACGACCCAGTGGGACAAGCTGAGCAACGGCAAGTACGTCACCCACGCGTACGTGCGCACCAGCACGAGCCTGCCGTGCTGCGCGACCAAGTCGCCGCAGGCCCAGGCGGTCAAGGCCAAGCCCGGCACGACGGTCAAGAAGCCCGCTGCCGCGGCGAAGCACAAGGTCGGCACGGTCAAGAGCTCCGACGGCAAGGTCAACATCCGGACCGGCCCGTGGACCAGCTCGCCGGTCAAGCGCGCGGTCGCCAGCGGTGTCAAGGTCAACGGGGTCTGCTACGTGCAGGGCACCCGGATCGTCGGCACGGTCCGCACGACCACCCAGTGGAACCGCCTGTCCGACGGCACCTACATCTCCCACGCGTACGTCGTGACCCCGGCCCTGTCGGTCTGCCCCGGCGCCCCGGTCAGCAAGCCGGCGACCCCGGCCCCGGCCCCGGCCGCGACGCTGACCCCGGAGCAGTTCATCAGGGCCGCCGTGCCGGGCGCGCAGCAGGGCTGGCGTGAGTACGGCGTGCCCGCGTCGGTCACCATCGCCCAGGCGATCCTCGAGTCGGGCTGGGGCCGCAGCAGCCTGTCGACCGTCGACCGCAACTACTTCGGCATCAAGTGCCAGAACGGCAAGTACGGCACGCTGGCCAACGGCTGCCACAACTACGTCACCCAGGAGTGCACGAAGGCGGGCTCCTGCTTCTCGACGACGGCCAGTTTCCGCACGTACGCGACGATGGCGCACTCGTTCCGCGACCACGGCAACTTCCTGCGGGTGAACTCCCGGTACGCCGGCGCGTTCAACTACACCAAGCAGGCCAACAGCTTCATCTGGAAGGTGTGGAAGGCCGGGTACGCCACCGACCCCAACTACTACACCAAGATCACCACGCTGATGGCGCAGCGGAACCTCTATCAGTACGACGTCTGGAAGTAAGCGAGATCCTCTCGCCCCCGTCGGCCGAACCGGGCCGACGGGGGCGTTTTGGGTTTTATGCTCGTTTTGGTGAAGCGACGGGAGCACTCTGCCGGACGCCTCAGCGGTCTCCTGGTCGCCGGGGTTGTCTTCGTCGTCGGCCTCACCGTCGTGATCGCCGTCCACGCCGGGTTGCGCTCGACGCAGCGCGACAACGCCGAGCGGGTCATGGACCAGCGCACCGCCGTGGCCCAGGCCGCGGTGCGCACCGAGACGGAGCGCTACCGGTCGCTGGTCGAGGCCACGGCCGCCGGGTTCCGCACCGACGACGCGTTGACCTGGGACGACTTCGACACCGCGACCGCGCCGCTGGCCTCGGCCAACCTGATCGGCGCGGCCTCGCTGGGCTTCGTCGTTCCCGCCACCGACGAGCAGATCCCCGCCGTGCAGCGGCTCTGGCGCTCGCGGGGGGCCGAAGGCCTGACGCTACGGGCCACCGAGCCGCGCGACGAGCACTTCTTCACGATCTTCACCCGCCCGCTGCACAACGCCGGGCAGGCGAGGAACGGGCTCGACGTCTCGGCCGCGCCCGAGGCGGCGGCGGCTCTGGAGGAGTCCCGCCGCGTCGGCCGGCCCACCGTCTCCGACACGTACGTGCTGCTGCGCGACCGCCGTCTGCCGCCCGAGCAGCAGCAGCTTTCGTTTGTCTTCGCCGCGCCGGTCTGGACGCCGGCCAGCCGGCCCGAGTTCCGCGGCTGGGTCGTCCTGGGCCTGCGCGGGCAGGACTTCCTCTCCGGCGTGCTGGCCACCGTCGGCCAGGGAAAGCTCGACGGCCGGCTGCTGGCCACCGGGCGCGACGGCGGCCGGCCCGTGGTCGCCGAGCACACCGTGCCCGGCACGCCCGACCTGCGCCGCAGCGTCGACCTGCCGGTCGCGGACCGGGTCTGGACGCTGCTGACGCAGGCCGACGCGGCACGACTGCCCGGTGCGTCCAGCACCCTGCCGCTGACCCTGCTGCTCACCGGCATCGCCATGACCGTGCTGCTGGCCGGCCTGGTCTACGTGCTGGCCACCGGCCGGGCCCGCGCGGTGGCGCGTGTGCAGGAGGCGACGGCCGAGCTGCGCGCGGCCGAGGAGGAGAGCCGCCGCCAGGCCGTGCTGCTCGGCGCAATCATGGCGAGCATCACCGACGCCGTGGGCGTCGTCGACGAGAACGGGGCCTTCCTGCTGCACAACCCGGCCGCGCGGGCCCTGCTCGGGGTCACGGAGGACACCGACGACCCGAACGCCTGGCAGCAGCACTACGGCCTGTACGAGCCGGACGGCCGCACCCCGTTCCCGGTCGAGGACATGCCGCTGATGCGTGCCCTGCGCGGAGAGCCCTGCGACGGCGTCGAGATGGTGCTGCGCAACGCCCAACGGCCCGAGGGCATCCTCGTCAGCGTCGACGGCCGCCCCCTGGACACCAGCGCCGGGCGGCACGGCGCGGTGGCGGTCTTCCGCGACATCACCGAGCTGCGCCGCTACGAGAACGACCTGGCCGTCTTCGCGGGCGTGGTGGCGCACGACCTCAAGGCCCCGCTGGCCGTGATCCGCGGGCACTGCGAGGCCGCCCGTGACGACCTCGACGAGTCGCCGGGCGAGGTGCGGGGCAGCCTCGACCGGATCATCCTGGCCGTCGACCGGATGGCGGCCCTCATCGACACGCTGCTGGCGTACACGACCGCCCGTGACGCCCCGCTGCGCACCCGCCGGGTCGACCTCGAGGCGCTGGTGGCCGAGGTGGTCCAGGACCATACGGCCCACCTGCCTCCGGACGGCCGGCCACGGATCCACGTGGCGGCGCTGCCGGTCGTCGAGGCCGACCCGGCGATGCTGCGGCACGTGCTGGACAACCTGATCGGCAACGCCCTGAAGTACGTGCGGCCCGGCACCGCCCCGCGGGTCGAGGTCACGGGCCACCCGTCCGGTGGGACGTGGGCCCGGATCGAGGTCGCGGACCGGGGGATCGGCATCCCGGACAGCGACAAGCCCGACATCTTCACCAGCTTCCACCGGGCCCACGCCGAGGCCGGTTACTCCGGCACCGGGCTGGGCCTGGCCATCTGCAAACGGATCGTCGAACGGCACGGCGGCGAGATCGACGTGGCCGACAACCCGGGCGGCGGCACCCGGTTCGGCTTCACCCTGCCGGTGCCCGTCGGGGACGGCTCCACTCCGCCCGCGCCTGCCGCCGCCCGGACGGCGCCCGCCCAGCCACGTGATGACGGCTTCACCGAGAACGAGGAGGAGACCATGGACGAGACCGATGAGGCGGCCGCCCGCGCGGCCCTGGAACGCGCGTTGGCCCAGCGTGCCGCGATGGAGAACGCCCGGCTGCCCGGCCTGAGCGCCCTGCCCGCCGCAGACCCCTCCGGGCACGACCCGGCGGCGGCCCCGCTGCGCGCGCCTGTGCCCGACCGCCATTCGACGTCGGCCGGGGCGGAGTGACCGCGGTGGCAGGATGGGAGTCATGACGATTCCCGCCCTGCCGCTGGCCGGCTCCTCCCTGCGGATGCCGCTGCTCGGCTTCGGCACGTGGCAGTTGCGCGGCGACGCGGCCTACCAGGCTGTCCGGGACGCGCTCGAGGCCGGTTACCGCTACCTCGACACCGCGACCATGTACGGCAACGAGGCCGAGGTCGGCCGGGCCCTGCGCGACTCCGGCGTGCCCCGCGACGAGGTCTTCGTGACCACGAAGTTGCCGCCCGAGCGGGCCGGCAAGGAACGCGCCACGATCGACGCCTCGCTGCGCGCCCTCGGCCTCGACGCGGTCGACCTGTGGCTGATCCACTGGCCGCCGAGCCGGGGCCGCTCGGTCCGGGTGTGGCGCGAATTCCTCAAGGCCCGCGACGAGGGCCTGGTCCGCGCCGTCGGCGTCAGCAACTACGACTCCGGCGAGATCGACGAGCTCTTCGACGAGACCGGCGAGCGTCCCGCGGTCAACCAGATCCGCTTCGGCCCGTCCCTCTACGACCCGGCGATCGTGGCCGCCCACCGCGAACGCGACGTGGTGCTCGAGGGCTACTCCCCGTTCAAGACGACCAACCTGCACGACCCGGCCCTGACCCGCATAGCCGCCGCCCACGGCGTCGACCCGGCCCGCGTCGTGCTGCGCTGGCACATTCAGCACGAAATCGTCGTCATCCCCAAGTCGGCCACCCCGGAACGCATAGCCCGCAACGCCGACCTCGACGGCTTCGTCCTCACTCCCGACGAGATGACCACCATCAACAACCTGGGGCACCGGTGACCAACGGCTGATTCCCGGGTGGGTGGGCGGTGTTAATCACCAGGCGTTTCTGGTGGGATCCGCCTATTCTTGCTGCGCGATGTCGACAACACCCGAACTCCGTGACCGGCTGGCCGACCTTCTTCCGCGTGACAGTCACCGCCTGGGGCGGCGGCTGGAGGGCACCCGGCGCATCAAGGACGAGACCGCCCGCGCCGCGGCGCTGAGTGAGATCTCGGCCGAGATCGACCGGGCCGCGGAACGCCTGGCCGCCCGGGTGGCGAGCGTGCCCCCGATCAGCTATCCCGAGTCGCTACCGGTCAGTCAGCGCAAGGACGACATCGCCGCCGCGATCCGGGATCACCAGGTGGTGGTGGTCGCGGGCGAGACCGGCTCGGGCAAGACGACCCAGATCCCCAAGATCTGCATGGAGCTGGGGCGGGGCGTACGCGGGCAGATCGGGCACACCCAGCCCCGGCGCATCGCCGCCCGCACGGTCGCCGAGCGCATCGCTGAGGAGGTCGGGCGCCCGCTCGGCACCACGGTCGGTTACAAGGTGCGTTTCACCGACCAGGCCGGCGACGACACCATGGTCAAGGTGATGACGGACGGCATCCTGCTGGCCGAGATCCAGAACGACCGCAATCTGTACCGGTACGACACGCTGATCATCGACGAGGCCCACGAGCGCAGCCTCAACATCGACTTCATCCTCGGCTACCTGCGCGAGCTGCTGCCCCGCCGCCCCGACCTCAAGCTGATCATCACGTCGGCCACGATCGAGACGCAGCGCTTCGCCGAGCACTTCGCCGACAAGGACGGCAAACCCGCGCCGGTCATCGAGGTCTCGGGCCGGACGTTCCCGGTCGAGGTGCGCTACCGGCCCCTCGTGGCGCTCAACGAGGACGACGAGACCGAAGAGCCCATGGACCAGGTCGACGGCATCGCCGAGGCGGTCGACGAGCTGGGCCGCGAGGGCGACGGCGACATCCTGGTGTTCCTCTCCGGTGAGCGCGAGATCCGCGACACCGCCGACGCGCTGGCCAAACGGAACCTCAGAAACACCGACATCGTTCCCCTGTACGGGCGTCTGTCCGCGGCCGAGCAGCACAGGGTGTTCGAGCGGCACTCCCAGCGCCGCGTCGTGCTCGCCACCAACGTCGCCGAGACCTCGCTCACCGTCCCGGGCATCCGGTACGTCATCGACCCCGGCACGGCGCGGATCAGCCGGTACTCGCACCGGCTGAAGGTGCAGCGCCTGCCCATCGAACCGGTGTCGCAGGCCAGCGCCAACCAGCGCAAGGGCCGCTGCGGCCGGGTCGCCGACGGCATCTGCATCCGGCTGTACTCCGAGGAGGACTTCGAGGGCCGCCCGGAGTTCACCGAGCCCGAGATCCTGCGCACCAACCTGGCCAGCGTCATCCTGCAGATGACCAACCTGGGGCTGGGTGACCTGGCCCGGTTCCCCTTCATCGACCCGCCGGACCGCCGCAACATCACCGACGGCATCAAACTGCTCGAGGAGCTGGGCGCGCTCGACCAGCGCAAGCTCACCCCGCTCGGCCGCCAGCTGGCGCAGCTCCCGGTCGACCCGCGGCTGGCGCGCATGGTCATCGAGGCCGACCGGCAGGAGTGCGTGGCCGAGGTCATGGTGATCGCGGCCGCGCTGTCCATCCAGGATCCGCGCGAGCGCCCGGCCGAGAAACAGCAGCAGGCCGACGAGAAACACGCCCGGTTCACCGACAAGGAATCGGACTTCTTCAGCTATCTCAACCTGTGGCGTTACTTGCGCGAGAAACAGCAGGAGCTGAGCGGCAACCAGTTCCGCCGGCTGTGCCGCAGCGAATTCCTCAACTACCTGCGCGTACGGGAATGGCAGGACATCTACGCCCAGCTCAAACAGGTTTCCCGTACGCTCGGACTGTCGCTCGTCGAGGATCGCGAGGACGTCGCCGCCGGGCAGAACGTACACACCGCACTGCTTTCCGGCCTGCTCTCGCACATCGGGTTGAAGGACACCGACAAGCGCGAATACCTGGGCGCACGCGGGGCCAAGTTCGCCATTTTCCCGGGCTCGGCGCTGTTCAAGAAGCAGCCGCGCTGGGTGATGTCGGCCGAGCTCGTCGAGACCAGCCGCCTGTGGGGCCGGGTCAACGCCCGCATCGAACCCGAATGGGCCGAGAAACTCGCCCCGCACCTGGTGAAACGCTCCTACTCGGAGCCGCACTGGGAAAAGAAGCAGGGCGCCGTGATGGCGTACGAGAAAGTGACTTTGTACGGGCTGCCGATCGTGCCCCGGCGCAAAGTGGGTTACTCCAAGGTCGACCCGGTGGTGTCGCGGGAACTGTTCATCCGGCACGCGCTGGTCGAGGGCGACTGGGACACCCACCACAGGTTCTTCACCGACAACGCGAAACTGCTGGCCCAGATCGAGGAGATCGAGAACAGGGCCCGCCGGCGCGACATCGCGGTCGACGACGAGACCGTGTACGCGCTGTACGACGCCCGCATTCCGGCCGACGTGGTCTCGGCGCGGCATTTCGACGCGTGGTGGAAGAAGGCCCGGCGCGACGATCCCGAACTGCTCACGTTCACCCGCGAGCTGCTGGTCAACAGCGGGCGCGACTCGGTCGACCCCAACGCGTACCCGGACGCCTGGCTCGCCAACGGGGTACGGCTGCCCCTCTCGTACGAGTTCGAGCCCAACTCGACGGCCGACGGCGTCACCGTGACCGTGCCGCTGCCGCTGCTCAACAAGCTCGACCCGGAGGACTTCGTCTGGTCGGTGCCCGGTTTCCGCAAGGACGTCGTGATCGCCCTGATCCGGGCCCTGCCCAAGGCGTTGCGCACCAACTTCGTGCCCGTGCCGGACTGGGCCGAGGCCGTGCTCGACAGGGTGCCGCCCCGCCGCGGCCCGCTGCCCGACGCGATCGCGGGCGAGCTGCGCCGCCTGACCGGCACGATCGTCCCGCGTGACGCCTGGCGGCCCGACCAGGTGCCCGAGCATCTGCGGGTCAACTTCCGGGTGGTCGACGAGCACGACAAGGTGCTGGGGGAGGGCCGCGACCTCGAGGTGCTGCGCCGCTCGCTGGCCCCCAAGGTGCAGCAGACGATCTCGAAGGCCGCCGGTGACATCGAACGCCGCGGGATCACCACCAACGACTTCGGGCAGCTGCCGCGCCGGGTCGCCCAGATGCGCGGCGGCTACGAGGTCAACGTCTTCCCGGCGCTCGTCGACGAGGGCGACAGCGTGGCGATCAAGGTCTTCGAGAGCGAGGCCGAGCAGCGTACGGCGATGGTGGCGGGCACACGCAAGCTGCTGTTGCTGACCCTGCCGCCGGCCGCGCGCTACCTGCAGGGACGGCTCGACAACAAGGCCAAGCTCGAGCTCTCGCGCGGGAACCCGTACCGGTCGATCGCGGATCTTCTCGACGACTGTGCCGGCGCGGCGGTCGACAAGCTGGTGACGGACGCGGGTGGCCCGGTGTGGTCGTCGATCGAGTTCGCCTCGCTGCGGGATGCCGTGCGGCAGGATCTGGTCGATGCCGTGGCGAACGTGGTCACCCAGGTGCGGCAGGTGCTGGCCACCGCGTACGACATCGACCAGCGCCTCAAGTCGCTGCGCGACCCGTCGATGCTGCCCGCCCTGGCCGACATCCGCCAGCAGCTCAAGGGCCTGGTGCACGCCGGGTTCGTGACCGAGACGGGCTGGCGGCAGCTGCACCACCTGCCGCGTTACCTGCGCGGCATCGTCTACCGCCTGGACCGCCTCGGCGGCACCCTGGCCCGCGACCGGCAGCTGATGGCCCAGATCCACGAGATCGAGGCGGAGTACCGCGAGCTGGCCGGGCTCGGCGCCCCGGCCGAGGGCTTACGGGAAATCCGCTGGATGATCGAGGAGCTGCGGATCAACTTCTTCGCCCAATCGTTGGGTACCGCCTATCCGATATCGGACAAACGGATCTTCAAGGCCATGGACCAGCTGCCCGTGTAGCGCCTGCGTAGACGCTCGGGTGCCGTTCGGTCACCCCCCTGTCATGCTGCTCCGGCAGGCCCTAGCGTTCTCGCCATGACCAACGAATTCCTGGCTTTCGCCCCGATTTCCGCGCTCGTTCCGGCCTCCCCGGCGACCGGCCTGCTCGACGAAATGATGGCGCGGGTCGGGGTCGACGGCATCGTCGCCGCCCTTGCCGACCCGGGCCTGCTGGCCCTGGTCGACCAGCACACCGCGGCCGTCCGCGACGCCCTGGAGTCGGCCGGGCGCGACGCCGACGCCGACGGTCTGGCGAGCTACGCCCGCGCGATCGTGGCCGGCGCCCGGCGGATGGGGGTGGCGCTGCCCGAGCCGGGTGAGGCGCCGTCCGCGCCGGCCGACTGGCAGGCGGCGAACTGGCACCTGCTGCGTCTTGTCGCGATCTGCGCTCTCGCCGAGGAGAACGCCATTCTCTGACCTGCTGCTCCGGAACGGCTCGCTTCGGCGGGCCGTTCTTGCGTCCTCGCTTGCCGCTTCTTCCGGGTGACCCCCGTCCGGGCTCGGTCGTTCGGAGGGGTGGAAAGCCCCGAAACGCCGAGAGCGGAGTTTTGCGACAAAAGGTGCGAGTAAGACATTGTGGCAGCATGAAGCTCGCTCTCGCGCTCGCCGCCGCGTCCGGACTCGTGTTCCCGGCGGCGCCCGCTCTGGCCGCTGCGGCCCCCGAACCCTCGCCGGTCGTCTCCGCCGCCCCGACAGGTCCTCAGCTCGTCGCCCGCTGGACGTTCGACGCGGGCGCCACCGACGGCCGGGTCGCCGACACCTCCGGCCGCGGTCCCGCGCTCAGCACCCGTACGGCGGACTCCGGCGCGATCCGCTACGACACCGCCACCCCCAGCGGCCGCTACGTGACGTTCCCGGCCGCCTGCGCGTCCGGCGCTGCCACCTGCCCGCGCGCCCTGTTCGAGACGGCCAGCGTGGCCAACCTGAACCCCGGCACCCGTCCGTTCCGGTGGTCGGCCCGCATCCAGCTGACCAAGAGCCAGATCGTCGGCTCGGCCAACATCATGCAGAAGGGCGTGGCCAACACGTCCAGCCAGTGGAAGATGCAGGTCGGCCGCACCAACGGCAAGGCACAGTGCGTGGTGGTCGGCGCGGGCTCGAACGTCGTGCACATCGCCCGCTCGTCGACCACTGTCGCCGACGGTCAGTGGCACAAGGTGCTCTGCCAGCGCAACGGCACGAACCTGTCGGTGTGGGTCGACAACGTGATGCGCGGCCAGACCACCGTCCCGTCCAACCTGTCGATCAGCAACCCGCTGCCGCTGCGCCTCGGCGGCCCCAACTTCAACACCCGGACCGACATGTACCACGGCCGGCTCGACGACGTGTACGCCGAGCTGGGCTGACCTGGGCGGTTACCTCGAGGTGCCCTGAGCTGGGAAAAGTGCTTTCTTCCGGCTCAGGGCGCCACCCCGTACGGTCGTCGGCATGACTGTCACGCTGATCGACCCGCCCGGCCTGCCCCAGATCCCGATCTACCGCCAGGTCTCCGTGGCCACCGGTTCCCGGATCGTCCACGTCGCCGGCCAGGTCGCCTGGGACGGGGGCGACTTCGCCACCCAGGTCGAGCAGGCGTACCTGAACGTGGGCACCGCGCTGGCCGGCGTCGGCGCCACCTTCGACGACGTGGTCAAGCTGACCGCGTACGTGGTCGACTGGAACCCCGACCTCATGCCGGCCCTGCTCGACGGCATAGCCCGTGCGTCCGCCGCCCTGGGCGTCACGATCGCCGCGCCGGCCTCCCTGTTCGGCATCGCTGCCCTCGACGTCCCGGAGCACCGCGTCGAGGTCGAGGCGGTGGCCGTGCTGGACTAACTGTCCTGCTGGAAGCGGGTGCGGGACGCCTCGATGTGCCCCAGGTACGTCTGCGTCCAGTCGCACATGCCGTCGACCACCTTGCGCAGGGCCTGGCCCGCCTCGGTGAGCGAATAGTCGACGCTGGGCGGGACGGTCGGGTGCACCGTCCGCTCGACGAGCCCGTTGCGTTCGAGGGTCCGCAGGTTCTGCGTCAGCACCTTGTGACTGATCCCGCCCACCTCGCGGCGCAACTCGTTGAACCGCATCGTCCGCAACCCGAGAAACTCGATGATCAGCAGCGACCATTTGCTGGCCACATCCGAAAAGATCTCTCTGGCCAGCGAATCGGCCCGCGCCAGATCAGCCTCGGGCGGCAATGCCTCAATTTCCCGCCTGCTTCCCACCGTCCCACTTTAGTCGACCTGCATTTGCGGGCCTTTCGGAGCGCACTGTGCCCGCAGGCGGGCCATCTCTGGCAAAGCGGCTGTTTGCCTTAAACGTGAGCGTTTCATACGTACGCTGCCGGGTGGGGCATCGGCCCGCAAATCAGCACCCGCCAAGATGGGACCATCAATGAGAAAGCGTGTTCTGCTCGCCTCGGCCGGCGTTGTTGCCGCCGCGCTCACCAATCCCACCGCCGCCTCCGCGGCCGGTTCCGCCGACTCGGCACGCGCCGCGGCCGCGGCGGTGATCAAGATGTGCGCGAACAACAGGACCGGGGCCCTGCGCTGGGTCAGCACGGCCACAACAAGCTGCCGCCAGGGGGAAACCCTGCTGGCGTGGAACTCCGCCGGTGTCAGGGGTCCCGCAGGACCTAAAGGCGACCAGGGCGAAGCCGGCCCCGCCGGCCCGCAAGGTGAAGCCGGCCCTCAGGGTCAGCGGGGTCCTACAGGTGCGCAGGGCGCGCCCGGTGCCACAGGTCTGCAGGGCGCCACCGGCCCCGCTGGCGCGACCGGACCGGCTGGCGCGACCGGGGCGACCGGCGCGACCGGGGCGACCGGCGCGACCGGGGCGACCGGCCTGCAAGGCGCTCCCGGCGCACCGGGTGCACAGGGGGTACAGGGCATCCAGGGGCTACAGGGCATCCAGGGGCTACAGGGTGATCCCGGACCGGGACTCGTCCTCGAGACCGAGGTTTACCCGATTCTCGCCGGTCAGGCCACCTACACAGTCAACTGCAACTATGTCGTCGGCAAGGCCATCGCGGGGTCGGTCAGTCGCGGCGTGGGCGAAACATCGATCCTGACCAACAGCTACCAGGACCCGGGCGACTCGAGAAACTGGGTGGTCACCTTCGACAACCCGCTCACCCAAGCAGCGACGGTGACCATCAACTGCGTCCGGGATGACGCCGCGTAACAGCGCCCGCGCCGCAGTCAGCACCAGCGGAGATCGGCACGCTGAACCAGCAAGTTGTGAGGGCCCCGCATGTCTCGGGGCCCTCACCCGAAACGGGTGACTCGGCGGCCACCCGTGGCGGATCCGCCCTGACCTGTTCCGCCGCCCCCACCCCCTCCCATCGAGGGTGGGACCACCCTACTTCGCGGGGAGGAGTGGCCCGGGGTTATCCACAGTGCGCAGCGAACAGGGCACCCGCCTTGCATCGGGCGCCCTGTTTCAGTGGTTAGGCCTAGCTGCGACGGAACGCGTACGAGCGCCCACCCGCTGCCCCAGCGGCACGCCCCGCACGCGCTTGCTCCGAGCGCTGCCGGGCGGCCTGCCGGCTGTCCGCAGAGCCGTGGTGCTTGGCGCCCGCGGCCGGCTTTCCGGTGTTCTCGGCGGATCCGCCCGCCAGCTGGGGAAGCGACGGCAGGTCGTCGAGCTGAACTTTGAAACGTTGACCAGGCATGAGGGCCTCCTGAAAACCCGAGGTGGAGCCAGGGGAGAAGATCGGAACAGCTCCGGGTGTCGGCACGAACGTGGCTCCACGGCGGACGAATCCCGCCGGAGCACCCGGAACCGAGCACGGTGAACGGCCCGAGCGGGCCGGAGCATCAGGAGATCATGCGGACGAGGCTAGTCGGCGCTCCGGAGCCGCGCTACTCATTTAACAGCTGGATCCCGGCGGCGAGCATCGCCCCGGCCGTGGGGTAGTCGTGGAGCTGGGCCCGGACAGTCTCCAGACCCACCCGCAGCGCCACCGGGGGTACGCCCCGGGCCTGCAGCACCTCGTCGGTCCAGGCGACGAAGTCGGTGAAGATCTGCGTCTCGTTGACGTAGAGGGCGGCCGCCAGGAAGTCGACGATGTGCGCCATGTCCTCGGCGGTCGAGTCGAGCTGGCGCTGGTTGTATTCGCGTACGGCGGGATACGTGTCGGTGAGCTGCCGCATCGCTGTGCTGATCAGCACGGGCCGGTGGCGCACCACGTACGTGTACTCCTCGTCGCCCAGATAGGCCGAGAGCTGCGGGTCCTGGTTGTGCGGGGGCCAGTTGCGGGCGAGCCGCCGTACGGCCTCCTCGGCGCCGGCGGCCCACGCGTCCGCGCCGAGGTGCTGGGCGTAGCGCCCGCCGGGGCCGAAGCCGCGGCCGCCCGCGATGACGGGGACGCCGGCCGCCTTGCAGGCCGTGATCGCCGCGTGTGCCCGGGGCAGCCGGGTGGCGATCATGCAGCTCAGCGCGACCACGTCGGGGCCGGTCTGGTGCAGGTGGGTGACCAGGTGCGGCCCGGGGACGTTGGCGCCCAGGAAGTCGACCCGCCAGCCGTCCAGGCGCAGCATCTCGGCCAGCATGCGGGTCGGCAACGCGTGCCACTCCCCGTCGACGCAGGCGATCGTCACCCGGCCCCGGTACGGGCGTACGTTCGTGCGGGCGGCCAGCGCGGCCAGGACCCGCTCGCTGATCGCCGTCGCCGCGTGCTCCCGCGCCACGGTCCACTCGTTGGCCGCCCACAGCTCGCCGACCCTGGTCTGCGCGCCGCCGATCAGGTCGATCATCAGGCGTTGCGGCGGCACACCCTCCTCGTACAGCTCGGTGACCATCTCGACGGCGCCGTATTCGTCGCCCTCGCCGAGCAGCTGCAGGAACTCGTCGATCAGGGCGGCGATGTCGTAGGAGCGCCGTGGGACGGCGCTGGGGACGCTCACGACATGGTCCGCACGCGCCGCTCACCACGCCGGGCGTCGATCGCGAACGGCGAGGCGTTACGGGCTCCGTTGCGCAGGCTGAGCTGGGGGCGGGCCGGGGCCCGGACGGCCAGCATGGCGATGTCGTCGCGGGCGCCGCCGTGCACCCAGTCGCTGACCAGCTGCCGTACGCGTTCGACGGTGGCCACGGCGGGCATGCCGCGGCACTCGCTCAGCGCCTCGTGCAGCCTTTCCTCGCCGAACTGCTCGTCGCCCGCCGGGCCGCCCCGCGCTTCGGTCAGGCCGTCGCTGTAGAGCAGGCACAGTTCGCCCGGCGCGAGCTCGACGTCGGCCGGATTGACCACCGTACGGGCGACCGCGCCGATCAGGGTGCCACGTGTCGGCACCTCCTCGACCCGGCCGTCGAGGCGTAGCACCAGCGGCGGCGGGTGCCCGCCGGTGGCCAGGGAGAGTCTGACCCGGCCGTGGTCGGTGCGGCTGACCGACCCGACCACCATCGTGACGAACCGGTGGTGGCGGCCCGAGTCGAGCAGGGCCTTGTTGAGCACGCGCAACATCTCGTCGGGCCGGGTCTCGACCAGCCGCAAGGCGCGCAGGGTCTGGCGCACCTTGCCGGTCAGGACCGCCGCCTCGGCGCCCTTGCCGCACACGTCGCCGAGCACGATCACCGTGTCGGGGCTGGTGTCGGTGGGGCCGAACACGTCGTAGAAGTCGCCGCCGATCCGCATCGCGTCGCGGGCGGCCTGGTAGGAGCCGGCCAGCTCGATGCCCTCGGGCTGCGGCAGTTCGGGCGGCAGCAGGTCGGCCTGCAGCACGGCGGTGGTGTCGACCTGCTCGCGATAGAGCTGGGCGGACGAGATGGCGGCGCCGGCGCGGGCTGCGAAGATGCGGGCGAGGATTTCGTCCTCCGGCCCGAACCGGGCGTCGGCGCCGCGGCGGGCCAGGATCAGCGCCCCGGCCGGTTCGGCGTTGCCCGGCAGGGGAGTGACCAGCAACGCCCCGATCGGCCCGAAGCCGGCCGGCAGCAGCCACTCGGGCGCCTGGGCCGCGTCGAGCCACCGGCTGGGGATGGGCGGGAAACCGCCGAGCGCCTCGATCAGCCCCGGCACCTGGTTGAGCACTTCCTCGCGGAGCGTGCCGTCCTCGGGCAGGCCCCCGGCAACCAGGCGGGTGAACTGGCTCTGCCGGCCGTCGACCGGCAGCACCACCACGGCCGCGTCGGCCAGGTGGGCCACCGCGAGCTCGGCGGTGATCCGCCGGCAGCGGCCCTGGTGCAGGGACGACGACAGGCGACGGCCGGCCTCTGCCAGGAACGCCGTCCGGGTTCGTTCGGCCCGCAACGCGTCGGCGCGGGTCACATCCTCGGTGCGGTCGCGCAGATACCATCCGTAGTGGTCGTCGCCCAGCGGGCGCCGCCGGCCCTGCAGGTGCCGCCCGGCGTGGACGTCGGTGAAGGAGTCGTCGCCCGCGGCGAGCGCGGCGGCCAGGCCGGGCAACGGCCCGTCGAGCGCCGTGCCGCCGGCGGCGAGTCCGGGCAACAGCGCCTGAGCAGCGGCGTTGACCATCACAATGGTGTCGTCGGCCGAGGCGCACAGCAGCACTGCTTCACCGGCGGCGTCGAGCGCGGCGCGGAGCAGAGCGGGCGCGGGCCCGTCGGCCAGCCGCTCGCCGGCCACTGCCGGCGATGGCACTGTCATTGTCCCTCCTGTCTCTCCCCGCCCTGCACGATCGCTCACCACAGTACGTGCATATCCGTGCGGGGGCCGTGCGCAGGTTCTCGATCACGGGCGTCAGTCGTGGAGGTCCACCACGATAGGAGCGTGGTCGCTGGGGCCTTTCCCCTTACGCGCCTCCCGGTCGACCACCGCATCCGTCACCCTGCCCGCGACCTGGTCGGTGGCATAGACGAGGTCGATACGCATCCCGAGGTTCTTGTGGAACATGCCGGCCCGGTAGTCCCAGTAGGTGAACGGGCGGTCCCCCTTGAGCGGCCGGGCGACGATGTCACGCAGACCGAGGTCCCGGAGGGCGGACAGGGCCGCCCGCTCGGGCGGCGTGACGTGGGTGGACGCGACGAACACGCTCGGGTCCCAGACGTCGTCGTCGGTGGGCGCGACGTTGAAGTCCCCGGCAACCACGAGCGGTCCGGCGTAGACCTCGGCGGCCAGGGCGGTGCGTAAGGCGGACAGCCAGGACAGTTTGTAGATGTAGTGCGGATCGTCGGGCGTGCGTCCGTTCGGCACGTAGATCGAACAGAACCGGATTCCCCCGGCGACGGCGCTGATCGCGCGCGCCTCCGGTCCGGGATAGCCCGGCTCACCGTCGAATCCCTTGCGTACGTCGTCCAGGCCGACCCGGGAGAGCACGGCGACCCCGTTCCACCGGCCTTGCCCGTACGCGGCGACGTCGTACCCGAGCTCGGCGACCTCGGCCGTGGGGAAACCGTCGTCGGGGACCTTGGTCTCCTGCAGGCACAGCACGTCGGGTTTGGTGGTGCCGAGCCATTCCAGCAGGCGCGGCAGGCGTGCCTTGACCGAGTTGACGTTCCACGTGGCGAAGCGCATCTGCCCAGCCTGCCGCATCGGACGGCCGTACGCTGCCTCAGCGCCCCGCGGGGGCTACCGGAACCGGCGCGTCGCGGCCAGCAGGGCCAGGCCCAGGCCGGCCATGAGAACGAGAAGCACCGCGACCAGCCAGACCACAGCCCCGTCGGAGCCGACCAGCGTCGCCATGCATGCTCCCTTCCAATACGTGCAAACGTACCCCGGATGTGATCCGCATTACGACGGATCCCGGTCAGGGAATAATGCCCGAGTCGCGCACACGATGCCAGTCGTCGGGGCACGTTTGTCAGCATGCGAGTGGACGTGATGCCGGAGCCTGAGTTGTTCCGTCGCGGTCAGCGCACGAGCTGAGCGCCTCCGTCCCACGCGCCCACCGGGTCCGACGCCGACTCCGGAGCGTGACGCGGACCGGGGACGGGGCGTCCGTGGGCGAACAGGGTCGGGCTGGCCGCCCGCCGCAGGACCGTGCGGGCCACCGAGCCCAGCAGACCGGCCTGGTGGCTGCCGCGCGGGCCCAGCACCGTCAGCCGGGCCCGGCTCGACGCCCGGACCAGGGTCGGGCCGGGTGCGCCGGTGAACAGCCGGGTCGTGTAATCGGTCAGTTCGGGCACGGCGGCCACCGCCCGGGACAGGATCTCGCGGCCTTCCTCCTCGGTGCCGGGCTGCTCGGCCACGTGGGCCACCAGCACGGGAACGTGGCGGCGCGCGCCTTCCAGGGCCGCCTGGCGCAGGGCCAGCAGGGCGGACTCGGAGCCGTCGACGGCGGCCAGGACGGGGCCGGCGTGCGGGCGGCCACCGCGGGCGACCAGCACCGGGCACCAGGCCCGCGCCACCGTCTGCACCAGCACCGAGCCGGTGGGCAGCCAGGGCAGGGTGGCCAGGTCGTCGTCGCCGAGCACCAGCATCTCGGCACTGCGCCCCAGGCGCAGCAGCACCTGGTCGGGCAGCCCGTCCACGAGTTGACCTGTCACCCGCACCCCGGGTGTGGAACGCTGGGCGGTAGCGACTGCCGCGTCCACGATCTGCGTGGCGTCGCGCCGGGCCCGGTCGTAATGCTGATCGAGGCGGGGGTGTGACCAGGTGAAAGCGTGCACGATTCGTAGCTCGCGGCCGCGCGAGACAGCTTCTCGGGCGGCGAGCCGCACTGCGGCGAGCCCGGCCGACGTGCCGGTCACGCCCACGACGACGGGATACGGACTCGGGCTCGGCATCGGTTCGCACCTCCGCGTTCGACTACAACCATTATCTATACCGTTACGCCACTCTTCGTGATCAATCCCTCAGCCGGGAGCCGCCTGATGCCCCATTCAGGTTGAGGGTTTACGGTGAACTACACAATTTTTGAGACATCTGCCGGTGAAGTGAGGGAAATACATGACGGATGTCAAGCTCGACCACCCCGGCGGCCAGCTGTCGATGCCGGTGCGTGAAGCGGTCGAGGGCCCAGGCGGCATCGACGTCAGTGCCCTCCTCAAGGAGACCGGCTTCGTCACCCTGGACCAGGGCTTCGTCAACACCGCCTCGACCACGTCGACGATCACCTACATCGACGGTGACGCCGGCATCCTTCGCTACCGTGGTTACCCGATCGAGCAGCTGGCCGAGAAGTCGTCGTTCCTCGAGGTGTCCTACCTTCTGATGCACGACGCTCTGCCGACCCGGCAGCAGCTCAAGGAGTTCGGCGACCGGATCCGGGTGCACACGCTGTTGCAGGAGGAGATGCGCACCTTCTTCTCCGGCTTCCCGCGTGACGCCCACCCGATGGCGGTGCTGTCCTCGGCGGTCACCGCGCTGTCGACCTTCTACCAGGACGCGCTCGACCCGCTCGACCCCGAGCAGGTCGAGATCTCCGGCATCCGTCTGATGGCGAAGCTTCCGACCATCGCGGCGTACGCCTACAAGAAGTCCATCGGCCACCCGCTGCCGTACCCGGACAACACGCTGGACTACGTCGACAACTTCCTGCGGATGACGTTCGGCCTGCCCACCGTGCAGTACGACGTCGACCCGAAGATCGCCAAGATCCTCGACATGCTGTTCATCCTGCACGCCGACCACGAGCAGAACTGCTCCACGTCGACCGTGCGGCTGGTCGGCTCGGCGCAGGCCAACCTGTTCGCCTCGGTCTCGGCCGGCATCAACGCGCTGTCCGGCCCGCTGCACGGCGGCGCCAACGCGGCGGTGCTCGACATGCTCGAGCAGATCCGCAAGGACGGCGGCGACGTCTCCTCGTTCGTCACGCGAGTGAAGAACAAGGAGAAGGGCGTCAAGCTGATGGGCTTCGGCCACCGGGTCTACAAGAACTACGACCCGCGGGCCGCGATCGTCAAGAAGGCCGCGAAGGAGATGCTGGCCACCCTCGACAAGCCCGACCCGCTGCTCGAGCTCGCGTTCCAGCTCGAGGAGATCGCGCTCAACGACGACTACTTCGTCTCGCGCAAGCTGTACCCGAACGTGGACTTCTACACGGGCCTCATCTACAAGGCGATGGGCTTCCCGACCAAGATGTTCACCGTTCTCTTCGCGCTCGGCCGCCTGCCCGGCTGGATCGCGCAGTGGACCGAGATGATGAACGACCCGGCCAACAAGATCGGCCGGCCGCGGCAGCTCTACACGGGCGCCCCGGAGCGCGAGTTCGTCGCCATCGACGAGCGCTGACTCGAACGATCGCAAAACGCCCCGTCCGGCATCTGCCGGGCGGGGCGTTCGTCATACGATCAGGGGTGGTCCGCGACAACGGGAGTAAGGAAACCATGGAGACGTTGGAGTTCCAGGCCGAAGCCCGGCAGCTGCTGCAGCTGATGGTCCACTCGATCTATTCGAACAAGGACATCTTCCTGCGCGAGCTGATCTCGAACGCCTCGGACGCGCTCGACAAGCTGCGCCTGGCCACCCTGCAGGACGGTCTCGAGGCCGACGCCTCCGACCTGCACATCGAGCTCACCGCCGACAAGGAGGCGCGCACGCTGACCGTGCGCGACAACGGCATCGGCATGACCCGCGACGAGGTCGTCGAGCTGATCGGCACCATCGCCAAGTCGGGCACGGCCGAGCTGCTGACCAAGCTGCGGGAGGCCAAGGAGAGCCCCGAGCTGATCGGCCAGTTCGGCGTCGGGTTCTACTCGACGTTCATGGTGGCCGAGAAGGTCGAGCTGGTCACGCGCAAGGCCGGCACCGAGGGGCACGGCACCCGCTGGGAGTCCAGCGGTGAGGGCACGTACTCGATCGACGACGCGCCGGACGCGCCGGTCGGCACGAGTGTCACCGTCCACCTTCGCCCCTCCGACGAGGAGGACGCGCTCTACGACTACACCGACGACTGGAAGATCCGCCAGATCGTCAAGAAGTACTCGGACTTCATCGCGTTCCCGATCAAGATGGGCGACGACACGCTCAACTCGATGAAGGCGCTGTGGGCGCGGCCGCGCTCCGAGGTGTCCGACGAGGAGTACCACGAGTTCTACCGGCACATCAGCCACGACTGGTCCGAGCCGCTCGAGATCATCAACATGAAGGCCGAGGGCACCTTCGAGTACGAGGCCCTGCTGTTCCTGCCCTCGCGCGCGCCGCACGACCTGTTCCAGCGCGATGCCGGCCGCGGTCTTCAGCTCTACGTCAAGCGCGTCTTCATCATGGAGGACAGCCGCGAGCTGATCCCCGACTACCTGCGCTTCGTCAAGGGCGTGGTGGACGCGGCCGACCTGTCGCTCAACATCTCCCGCGAGATCCTGCAGCAGGACAGGCACATCCAGATGATCCGCCGCCGGCTGGTCAAGAAGGTGCTGTCCACCATCAAGGACCTGCTGAACAACAACTCCGAGAAGTACGCCACGTTCTGGCGCGAGTTCGGCCGGGCCCTCAAGGAGGGTCTGCTCAACGACCAGGACAACCAGAAGGCGATCCTCGACGTCTCGACCTTCGCCTCCACGGCCGGCCCCGAGCCGACCACCCTGGCCGGCTACATCGAGCGGATGAAGGAGGGCCAGGAAGAGATCTACTACCTGACCGGCGAGAGCCGTTCCCAGGTCGAGAACTCTCCGCACATGGAGGCGTTCCAGAAGCAGGGGTACGAGGTTCTGATCCTCACCGACCCGGTCGACGAGATCTGGGTCGAGGCCGTCCCCGACTACGACGGCAAGAAGCTGCAGTCGATCGCGCGCGGGTCGGTCGACCTGCCCAAGGACGCCGAGGAACCGGAGCCCGAGGGCGACTTCGCGCCGCTGCTGACGTTCCTCAAGGAGCAGCTGTCCGAGCAGATCAAGGACGTGCGGTTGTCGCACCGCCTGATCAGCTCGCCCGCGTGCCTGGTCAGCGACACCGACGACATCACGCCCGCGCTCGAGAAGATGTACCGCGCGATGGGGCAGGAGGGCCCGCGGGTCAAGCGGATCCTCGAGCTGAACCCGGGCCACCCGCTGGTCAGCGGCCTGCGCACGGCACACGAGCAACGGGCCGACGACCCGGCGCTGCCCGAGACCGCCGAACTGCTCTACGGCACGGCGCTGCTGGCCGAGGGCGGCGACCTGGAAGACCCGGCCCGCTTCGCCAAGCTGCTGGCCGACCGCCTGGCCCGTACGGTCTAGAGCGCGTCCAGCCAGGTCCGAGGGCCGGGGTGCCGCACCCGCACCCCGGCCACCCGGATCGCCTCGGTGATCGCCGCCCGGACGGCCGCGCCGGAGTGCAGGGCCTGAGCCAGCGCCCCGTGGAAGGCGTCGCCGGCGCCCGCGGTGTCGACCGCGTCGACGGGCGGAACCGGGATCTCCTCGGTGCGGCCGTCGTGTGACCAGGTCACCGGGCCGGGTCCGTGGGTGACGATCACGTGCGGGGCGGTGAACCCCGCGGGGTGGCGGAACCCGGCCGAGCAGGCGATCACGTCGGCTTGCGGCAGGATGTCGGCGAAGACGGGCCGCCAGGTGCCCGCGTCGACGACCAGCCGCTCGGCCTCGCGGGCCGCGGCCACGGCGAGCACGGGGTGATGCCCGTCCACCAGTGTCAGCTCCGCGTCCGGAAGGCCCCTTCCCGGTACGCCGTACGTCAGGTCGCCGGCGTTGCGGCTGACGATCGTGCGCTCGCCCGTACGGCCGGCCACGATGACGGTGGAGATCGGCGGCAACCCCTCGGATCCCTCGGCCACGTCGATCAGGCGTACGTTGTGGGCTTCGAGATCCGACCGGATGAGCGCACCCAGCGGATGCGCGCCGACCGCGGTGACCAAGGTGACCGGCGCGCCCAGCCGGGCCGCCGTGACCGCCGCATTGGCGGCCGGTCCACCCGCCGCGACCTCGACCGACGACGCCTGCGCCTTCTCGTCCGCGCCCGGCACCCGGTCGACCCGATAGACCAGATCCAGGGTGGCCAGCCCGACACAGAGGATCATGCGGGCCGGCGGTCAGGTGGCGAGTTCGCGGACGAAGATGCCGACGTTGCGGAAGACCTCGGCTATGCCGTCGCCGATGCCGCGGGCGATGTCGGACGCCGGGCCCGGGTTGGTGCCGATGTAGAAGATGACGAGAATGAGCACGATCCAGCCGACGGCTTTCTTCATCAGATCGGCTCCTTCCGAGACCGGCCGTGTGCTTTACATGATCGTGGCACGTTTGCGCACGTGATTCGTGCAATTTCACCCGCGCGGCGCGAACAAGCGTTGCGCGTTCGACCAGCAGACCGCCCGCAGCCACTCGTCGCCCAGCTCCAGCCGGGCCAGTGCCTCGATCTGATGTTCGTACGGGTACGGGATGTTGGGGAAGTCGCTGCCCAGCAGAACCTTGCCGGTCAGGCCGAGCTCGCGCAGCCGCGGTCGTAGCTCGCGGGGGAACGGCGCCATCTGCTCGAAGAAGTCGGTGAACGCCATCGTGGTGTCGAGCCGTACCTGCTCGTAGTGCTCGGCGAGCTCGAGAAAGCCTTCGTATTCCGGCGCCCCGGCGTGCGCGACGATGACGGCGAGCCCCGGGTGCCGCCGCAGGACGTCGCCGATCGGCCCCGGCCCGGTGAACCTCGCGGGCAACGGCCCCGAACCGGCGTGCACCACCACCGGAGTTCCGGCCTCGGCCAGCAGCCCCCACACGGCGTCCAGCTCGGGCAGGCGAGGGTCGAACCCGCCGACCTGCAGGTGCACCTTCCAGATCCGCGCCCCGCGATCAAGAGCCTTCTGCGCGTACGCCTCCACGCCCGGCTCGGGATAGAAGGTGGCGCTGGGCAGGCAGCCGGGGGTGCGCGCGGCGAACGCGAGCGTCCAGTCGTTGAGGTCGTCGGCCATGCCGGGGCGGTGGGCGTAGGCGAGCGCGCTGAACATCTCGACGTTCAGCTTTCTCAGTGCCTCCACTCTTTCCTGCTCGGAGCCGCGGTACGTGATGGGCCACGGCCGCCCGATCGCCGGGCCCGCCCGGTCGAAGTACTCCCATACCCGCCGCATCATGCGCGGGGGCAGGAAATGCGTGTGCACGTCGGCATAGCGCTCGATCACACCTGCAGCATACGGCTTGACAGTCACTATGAAATGACAGCTACTCTCAAAACATGGTTACTTCCACCTCACGCTGGTACGCGCTCGCCGCGATGGCGCTGAGCACCCTCGCGGTCGGTCTCGACACGACCGTGCTCAGCGTCGCGCTGCCGACTCTTGCCCGTGACCTCGACGCCTCCACCGGTGACCTGCAGTGGTTCACCACCGCCTACCTGCTCGTACTGGCGGCCGCCCTGCTGCCGGCGGGTCTGCTCGGCGACCGGCTCGGCCGCAAACGCCTGCTGATCGGGGCCCTCGTGGTGTTCGGGGCGGCCTCGGTCGCGTGCGCCTATGCGCAGAGCTCGGGCCAGCTGATCGCCGCGCGAACGGTCCTCGGGCTCGGCGCCGCGGTCATCATGCCGCTGTCCGGGGCGGTGCTGACCACGCTCTTCGACGAGCGGGAACGGCCTCGCGCCATGTCGATCTGGGTGACCGCGAGCGCGCTCGGCCTCCCGCTCGGGCCGCTGCTGGGCGGCTGGCTGCTCGACAACTTCTGGTGGGGCTCGGTCTTCCTGATCAACGTGCCGGTCGTGGTCGCCGGGGTGGTCGCTCTGGCGCTCTGGCTGCCCTCGTCACGCGGCGAGTCCAGGCGGGTCGACGTGCCGGGCATCGCGCTGTCGACCGGCGGCCTGGTCGCCATGACGTACGGGATCATCGAGGCGGGGGAACGGGGCTGGTCCGACCCGCGGTCCCTGCTCACCATCGCCGCCGGCCTGGTCCTGCTGGTCGTCTTCGTGCTCTGGCAGCGCCGTGCCTCGTCGCCGCTGATCGACCTGGCGTTGTTCGGCAACCGGGCCTTCACCGGCGGCGCGGTGTTCGCCACGGTGGCCAGCTTCGCGATGCTCGGGCTGCTGTTCTCACTGCCCCAGCTGTTCGCGGCCGTCGGGGGCCACGACGCGTTCGGTTCCGGTCTGCGCCTGCTGCCGGTGATCGGCGGCCTCGTCGTGGGCGCGCGGGCGGGGGAGAGGCTGGCCGCCACCCTGGGCGTGCGGTGGGTGCTCGCCGGCGGGCTCGCGCTGATCGCCTTGTCTTCGCTGCTGGGAGCGCAGACCTCCGCGACCACCGGGTACGTGTGCATCGCCGTGTGGATCACCCTGACCGGGCTGGGCCTGGGGCTGACCATGCCACCGGCCCTGAACGCGGCCATCGGCACGCTGACCCCGGCACGCGCCGGAATCGGCAACGCGCTGCTGCAGGCGTTGCGACAGGTGGGCGGCGCCGTGGGGGTGGCCGTGCTGGGGACGGTGCTCAACTCGGCGTACCGCTCGCAGGTCGACGTCACGGGTCTGCCGGACGCGGCCGGGTCGGCGGTGCGCGAGAGCGTCACGTCGGGCGCGGCGGTCGCGGAGGCCACCGGTGATGTCGCGCTCGGCACGTCCGTCCGAGAGGCTTTCGCGTACGGGATGGACCGGTCCTTGCTCGTGGCCGGAGCGCTGGCGTTGATCGGTGCGGTGCTGGCGCTCGTGATGATGCCCGCGCGGCCCGCGCCGTCGCGGTCGGCGCCTTTGGCAGAATCGATGGCATGACCCGAGACGTTCCCGCCGCCGCTCGTCCGGCCGTCTCGGGTTTGCGGGAACGCAAGAAGGCCAAGACACGGGCGGCCATCCGGGACGCGGCGATGGGGCTGTTCGCCGCACAGGGCTACGCGGCGACGACCGTCGAGCAGATCGCCGAGGCGGCCGAGGTGTCGCCGAGCACCTTCTTCCGCTACTTCCCGACCAAGGAGGACGTGGTCGTGACCGACGACTACGACCCCCTGATCGTGGAGGCCATCCGGGCCCAGCCGCCCGAGGTGCCGGTGGCCGACGCCGTGCTGCTGGGCATGCGGCAGGTGTTCGAGCAGCTGACCGAGGCGGAGTGGGAGAGCGAGCGGCGCCGGCAGCAGCTCTTCCGCACCGTCCCCGAGCTGGTGGCCCGCCAGCTGCAGGCGACGGTGACCGCTGTCGACATGCTCGCCGACGTGATCGCCGAGCGTCAGGGCGTGGCGCGCGACGACCTCGGAGCGCGGGCGCTGGCGGGTGCTCTGGTGGGGATCTCGCTGACGTTTCTGCCTCCCGGGCGTTCCGGGCCGTACGACGCCGCCGATTTCGACCGGGTGCGAGCGGCCCTCGTCGAATTGCGGGCTCAGCTCGACCCGCTCACCCCCTGAGGCGGCCGTTCGCCTCACCTCGACCCGCTGGACCCTGCGGCCGCTCACCGTCTTGCTCGGTGGAGGCCCGTCAGGGTGGCGCGGGCCTCGCGCTCGGCGGTCAGGACGCGCTCGGGAGCTCGGGGCGCGGTCACCAGGCCGGCCGGCTCGCGCGGCTCGGCGGCGGCGCCCGCGTCATGGCCGTGCGGACCGCTCAGCTCGGTCCCGGCGTGGGCTTGGCCATGGGTTGAAAGCCACTGGCGCTGGGTAGTCCCGGGCGCATGACGTCCATAGCGGCCGAGGCCATCACCGAAGCGGGAACCGGTCAGCTGGTGCTGGCAGCCGTGCTGGGTATCGCGGTTGTGGTTGTGCTCATCGCCTGGGCCAAATGGCATCCGTTCCTGTCGCTGATCCTCGGTTCGGCGGTGCTCGGCCTCGTCGCCGGGGCGTCACCGGGGGACACGATCGACTCGTTCACGGCAGGGCTCGGCAGCACCGTCGGCAGCGTCGGGCTGCTGATCGCGCTGGGCTCGATGATCGGGGCGCTGCTGGCCGAGTCGGGCGGGGCCGACGGGATCGTGAACCGCATCGTCAACAGCGTCACCGGGTCGGCGCTGCCGTGGGCCATGGCGGGTGTCGCGGCGCTGATCGGGCTGCCGCTGTTCTTCGAGGTCGGCGTCGTGCTGCTGGTGCCGATCGTGCTGCTGGTGGCCCGGCGCACCGACATCGGGCTGCTGCGCATCGGCATCCCGGCGCTCGCCGGGCTCTCCGTCCTGCACGGGCTGGTTCCGCCGCACCCGGGGCCGCTGGTCGCCATCGCCAACCTGAACGCCGACCTCGGGCTGACCCTGATGTTCGGCCTGATCTGCGCGATCCCGACCGTGATCGTCGCGGGCCCGATCTTCGGAAACTGGATCGCCAAGCGGGTTCCGCTGCCGGTGCCGGCGCTGTCCCTGGGCGGCGGCGGCTCGGCTGACCGCCCCGAGGACGGCCCGGCGGGTGGGCAGAACTTCGTCGACCGTGACGACGTCGCGAACCCGTCCAGTGGCGGGCCGGACGTCCTCGTCGACGAGCAGCTTCCGCGCACGCGCCGCAACCCCGGCTTCTGGCCCGCCGTGCTGACCGTCATGGTGCCGATCGTGCTGATGCTGGCCCGGGCCATCGGCGAACTCGCCCTGCCCGAGGGCAACAGCCTCCGCGGCGCCCTCGAAATCATCGGTGAGCCGGTCGTCGCTCTGCTCGCCGGCGTGCTGCTGGCCATGTGGAGCCTCGGCAAACGGGCCGGCTTCGACCGTCAGCAGACCTCGGCCGTGATCGGCGGCTCGCTTCCGCCGATCGCCGGCATCCTGCTGATCGTGGCCGCGGGCGGCGGTTTCAAGCAGGTGCTGGTCGACGCGGGCGTAGGCAACGTGGTCGCCGACGCCGCCCGCGACGCCAACATCAACGCGCTGCTGCTCGGCTTCCTGGTCGCGGTCGGCATCCGACTCGCCACGGGTTCGGCCACCGTAGCCACCATCACCGCGGCGGGGATCGTCTCGCCGCTCGCAGCCACCCTCGACAAGCCGGACGTGGCCCTGCTGGCCTTGGCCATCGGCGCCGGTTCGCTGTTCTTCTCACACGTCAACGACGCCGGGTTCTGGCTGGTCAAGGAGTACTTCGGGATGACCGTGGGGCAGACCATCAAGACCTGGTCGGTCATGGAGACCATCATCTCGATCGTCGGCTTCGCCTGCGTCATGCTGCTGAGCCTGATCGTTTAGGGCGCGGTCCCATCCGCGCCACGGGAACACCGTTGCGCCGACAGCCCGCGTGTACGCCGCGTCGTCCCTCCGGGCTGGGCATGAAGAAGCTTGACGAGGCGGGACGCCGCACTTGCCCGGAGTGCCAGGCGGGGCCAGCGGGGTGGCGAAGATCGTTGCGACGACCGATGCCGGCCCGGCGCGACAAGCCAGAGCGCTTCCTCGGCCGACAAGTCGCCCGTGTGTGCAGGCTGCGGCGCGGACACGATCCACCTAGGTTCCTAGGATGCCTCGGCGGGCGGGCAGGGCGGGGTTCGGCAGGGCGGTGTTCACTCGCAGTGGGTGTCGAGCTCTTTGCCCACCGTTTGGAAGTCGCCGTTGATGTAGGTCGTGGGGGTGGAAGCGCCTGTTGCGAGACTGGTGCTGATGTCGCTCAAGGCTTCGCGCAAGCCGGGCTGGGTTATGTGCGACCGCTGGGCGTCCACCTCGGCTGCCATGCTGGTCAAGGTGCGCTTCATCGCGGCCTCGTTCCCCGCGTCGGTGGCCAGTTTCAGGGCGCCCTCGGTGAGGATCTTGTAGGTGGCGGAGCAGGCGTGTTTCGGCATGCCGGCGGAGCCGGACGGCGCCGGGGCGATGCTGATGGGCGGCGGGAGAGCCGATGGGGCGATGTCGATCTCGCAGCCGGCGAGGAGCACCGCGGGTAAAAGCAGGGCGGTGGGTAGCACGGCGGGCCGGAGCAGAGTGGTGGGGAGCACGCCGGGCCGGAGCAGGGCGGTGGGGAACACGCCGGGCCGGGGCAGGGCGGTAGGCGGCGCGGCTGGCCGGGGCGGGGCGGTGGTCAGCGCGGCTGGCCGGGGCAGGGCGGTAGGCAGCGCGGCCGGCCGGGGCGGGGCGGCGAGTCGGCGGTAACGCATCCCCGACATAGTAGTCACCGTCGATGCGTTCACCAGCGGAGGAAAGGGCGCAACCCCGCGCCGGGAGCGTAGTTAACGAGCTATGTGCCTGACTTCCGAAAAAGTGCGTTCCGCCGGAGCCTGACTGTCGCCGCGGCCGCGGTCATGATCACGGCCGGGGGTGTTGCGATCGCCGAGGTGGTCACGTCCGAGCCGGCGACGTCGCCCTCGTTCAACGGGCCGGTGTACGCGGTGGCCTACCGCGGGTCGACCGTCTACGTCGGCGGGAACTTCACCAGCGCGATCGTCGGCGGCCGGACCGTCGCGCGTAGCCGGCTGGCCGCGCTCGACGCCCGTACGGGAACACTGCTCGACTGGCAGCCCACCGCCGACGCGAACGTACGCGCCCTGGCCGTTGCCGGTGATGTCGTCTACGCGGCCGGCGACTTCGACACCGTGAACGGCGCGGCCCGCGACGCGGTGGCCGGGATCGGCGCCACCGACGGCCGGTTGACCCCGATGCGACACACCGTGCTCGGCCAGCCCAACGCGCTCGCGACCGGCAACGGGCGGCTCTACCTCGGCGGGCGGATCACCGGCGTCGACGGGTCGCCGCGCGCCAACCTGGCCGCGTTCAACCTGGCCACGGGCGCGCTCGACCCTTGGGCGCCGACCACCGACGACGTGGTCAACTCGGTCGCCGTCACGCCTCGACGGGTGTACGTCGGCGGGCGCTTCCACAAGACCAACGGCAAGAGCTCAACGCTGCGGCTGTCCGCTGTGGACCCGGTCACCGGCGCGCTCGACACGGCCTTCGTGCCCAAGCCGGTGTCACAGGTTTTCGCGGTCACGGCCGACGCGGCGGGTGTCTACGTCGCGCTCGGCGGGCAGGGCGGGCGCGCGGTGGCCTACACGCCGGGCGGGGCGACGCGCTGGACGCGGGTGTTCGACGGCGACGCGCAGGCCATCGCCGTGCTCGACGGGACGACGTACGTGGGCGGGCACTTCGACAAGGCCTGCACGACCACCAACAACGGCGCCAAGGGCGTGTGCACCGACGGCTCGGTGCCGCGCGGCAAGCTGGCCGCGATCGACGCCCAGGGCAACCTGCTCGACTGGGCGCCGCAGGCCAACGGCGTGGTCGGCACCCGGCAGATCGCGACCAGCCCGCAGCTCGGCTCGATCAGCGCGGTCGGCGACTTCACCATGGTCAGCGCGGTGCCGCGCAAGCGGTACGTGGCGTTCTCCGGCGTGACGCCGCGGGCGGAGAGCACGCCGGACACCGGGCCGGTGACGCCGGGAGAGGGCAGCGCCCCGGTGACGCCGGGGAAGGGCAGCGCGCCGGTGACGCCGGGGGTGGGCAGCGGGTCCGGCACCGGGCCGGTGGCGTCGTACAACTTCGACTCGACGATCGCCGACGGCACCTTCGACGACGGCTCCGGCCACGGTCACCTGCTGCGCGCGATCACCCGCGACGGCGGGAAGGTCGCGATGGAGCCGCACGGATCGGGGCAGGCACTGACCTTCCCGCCGCGCTGCACTCGCGAGACCTGCCCCAAGCTGGTGTTGCAGGCCGAGGCGACCAGCGATCTCAACCCACAGGACAGGCCCATCGCGTACGGGGTGAGACTGCGACTCGCCACGGCGCCGGCCGGAGCCACGGGTCCCGACGGGCAGAACGTGCTGCAGAAGGGCTACGCGGCCGAGGGCGGGCAGTACAAGCTGCAGGTGGACGGTGTCACGGGCAAACCCAGCTGCGCCATGACGGACAGGAGCGGCGGGACGACGTACGTGGTCCGCAGCCGTACCTCGATCGCCGATGACAAGTGGCATGCGGTCGAGTGCCGCCGGACCGGCCCGACCCTGGCGCTCGTGGTCGACGAGCAGGTGCAGGCCACCGCGGCCGTTCCCGAGACGCTCACGGTCGACAGCGGCCGGCCGTTCAGCCTCGGCGGCAAGGGCGTGGGCCGGGACAACGACCAGTTCCACGGCGCCCTCGACGACGTGTGGGTGACCATCGGGTAAGTCCTCATGGGAACGGGCCGTCGACGCTGGTCGGCGGCCCGTTTTGTATTGGCTGAGTGACGGATTGTGCATGATCACAGTGGAGAGTTGAATTCCCCACATGCGACAATCCGGCCCTAATGGAGTGATGACCTCGCCGTGCGGGTACTGGTAGCGTTGCCCGCCGTCGTCTACGCAGCGTGAGGAGTGACGAATGGCCAGCTGGATCTTGGTGCCCTGCCTGGTGAAGCTGCGCTCCGAGTTCAACACGATCGCGCCGAACCGCGACAGGTCCAGCGATGGTTCGGTGGGGGACACGGCACACCAGTCCAGCCAGTCGGACCACAATCCCGACGAGACCGGCAACGTGCCGATCCGCGACGCCGACAAGAAGAACGAAGTGCACGCGATCGACGTCGACGCCGACCTGCGGACCCCGGGCCTGACCATGGAGAAGGTGGTGCAGTTCCTGATCGCCCGCTCCAAGTCGGGCGCCGAGAAGCGGTTGCGCTACATCATCTACAACCGGCGGATCTGGTCGGCGAGCAACGGATGGCGCCAGCAGTCGTACACCGGTGCGAACCCGCACGACAAGCACGCGCACTTCTCGTCGTCGTACGAGACGAACCGCGAAGCCTCAGTGGCTTCCTGGCATTTGGAGGACATCCCCGTGGCACTCACGGCCGATGACAAGAAGTGGATCTCCGCGGAGATCGCCAAGCAGGTGAAGGCGCAGATCGACGACATCTGGTCCTTCAACGTCGGCAAAGCCACCAATACGCCGACGCAGCGGGCCGACGGCGCGATCGTGACCACGAACCTGCGTACGGGCGCGATCGCCAACGACCAGATGCCCAAGCTGTTCGACGCGATCGAGCAGCTCACGGCCGACGTTGCCGAGCTCAAGGCCCAGGTGACGGCGAAGTCCTAAGGGCCCGGCGTGGCGCCGGCCTCGGTCTCCGGGTCGCCACCCTCGGGCGGCGCCGACGTGGTGTCGTCGTCCGGCGGGTCCTCCCCGTCGGGTGGCGGCGGGGACACCGACGTCGAAGTGGACTCGCCGGGATCGGCCGTCTCCGTGGCGGAGGCTGACGGGCTGTCCGGCGGAGGCGCGGGACGCGTCGTCGAGGTCGGCCGTTGCGTCTGGCCGCGAGTGCGTGTGCCGGTCGGCTCGGGCGCGTCACCGGTCCCCACCGACTCCTGCGCCGACTGCGAGGGCGAAACCACCCCGGGGGTGCGGCCGTCGCCCCGGTTCGGCAGCCACACCGCCAGGGCCGCGATCGCCGCGACCAGCACCAGCGCCGCGGCGCCGGCGACGGCGAGCACCAGCGTGCGGCGTCGCGCGTCCTCACCCCGTACGGGCTCGGGAAGGGTCTGGGTTGTCGCGGCGTAACGCGGGGCCGCCAGGATTGCGGTTGTGTCACCGCCCGAGACCGCCCGGTCGGCCGCCGCCGCCATCGCCTCCCCGTCGGCGAAACGGTCCTCAGGGTTCTTGGCCATCGCCCGCATGACCAGGGCGCGCACCGCGGGCGGAACGTCCTCGGGCAGGTCGGGCGGCGGCTCACTCAGGTGCTGCATCGCGATGGCGATCGGGTTGTCGCCCAGGAACGGCGGCTGCCCGGCCAGGCAGTGAAAGGCGACCACACCCAGCGCGTACAGGTCGGCGGGCGGCCCGGTCGTCGCCTTCGACACCTGCTCGGGCGCGATGTACATCGCCGTGCCGACCACCTCGCGCGCGCCGGTCAGCGTCGACGAATCGGCCGAGCGTGCCACGCCGAAGTCGACCAGCACGACCGTGCCGTCCGCCTTGATGATCAGGTTGCTGGGCTTGACGTCGCGGTGCACGATGCCGGCCCGGTGCGCGGCCTCGAGGGCCCGTGCCGCCTGGGCCACCACCGACATGGTCTCGGCCGGGGTGAGCCGGCCCCGCTCGGCGATCCGCTCGCTCAGCGGCTCGCCGTCGATACGGGCCATGACGATGTACGCGTCCGTGCCGCCCTCGGTCTCGCCGAAGTCGTACACGTCGGCCACGCCCGGGTGGTGCAGCGCGGCCATCGACCGGGCCTCGTGCCGGAACCTTTCCTGGAAACCGGGGTCGCCGGCCCGGTCGGCGTGCAAGGTCTTCACGGCGACGTCGCGCCCCAGGACGGTGTCGGTGGCCCGCCAGACCTCACCCATGCCGCCGGCCGCGATCCGGTCGTCCAACCGGTACCGCCCACCGAGAATCTCACCTGGAGATGGCATGGAACTCCTCTACCCGAACACCGCTGTGACCATACGCTCCAACGACGACGGTCAACGTCCGGGAACGGGCGCGGAACCGAGATCGCCCGTGCGATGGATCGTCTGCCACTTCAGCCGCCGGCCGGTGACCGCGGCGATCGCCGAGTGCAGCAGCACAAGGTACATCACCTGGCGATAGACGACCTGTTGCAGGGGCAGCGTCCAGAGCGGGCGCAACGGCTCCCGGTCGAGCCGGAACGCGAGCACGGCGGTCAGCGCCTGCACGACGAGCATCGCGAGCCAGCCGATGATCGTGACCTCGCGGTCGAGAAACAGCAGCCCGTACACGGCCATCAGGTCGATCAGCGGCGCCAGCAACGGAAGCAGCACGCTGAACAGGACGATGAACGGCAGCCCGCGCCGCCCGAACCGGCCCGACGCGCCCCGGTCGGTCACGGCCTCGCGGTGCTTCCACATCGACTGCATCGTGCCGTAACTCCACCGGTACCGCTGCCGCCACAGCTGCTTTACCGTCGCCGGCGCCTCGGTGTACGCGCGTGCCTCCTCCTCATAGACGACCCGCCACCCCGCGCGGTGGATCGCGATCGTCAGGTCGGTGTCCTCGGCCAGCGTGCCGGTGCTGAGCCCGCCCACCTCGGTCAGCGCGGCCCGGCGGAACGCGCCCAGCGCCCCCGGGATCGTCGGGATGCAGCCGAACGTGTCGTACAGCCGCCGGTCCAGGTTGAACCCGATCACGTACTCGATGTGCTGCCACTTGCCGATCAGCCCGCGCCGGTTGCCGACCTTGACGTTGCCGGCCACCGCGCCCACCCGCGGATCGGCGAATGGCTGCACCAGCCGCCGGATCGCGCCGGGCTCGACCACGGTGTCGGCGTCCACCATCACGATCAGCTCGGTGCGCGAGAGCGCGACCCCGGCGTTGAGCGCGTTCGCCTTGCCGCCGTTGGGAATCCGCACCACCCGCACATTCCGCAGACCGAGTTCCCGTACGGCGTCACCGGTGCCGTCGGTCGAGCCGTCGTCGACGACCAGCACCTCGGCGCCCTCGTACGCGCTCGAGGCCAGCGATCGCACGGCGGGCCCGATGGTCGTCCTCTCGTTGTAGGCGGGCACCACGATCGTCACCGGCGCGGTCACCGGCAACCCCCACGACCAGTCCGGCCCTCGGCGGTGACGAGAGTGCCGCCACGCGAAGGCGAACAGGATGAAGGTCCGTACGACGATCAGCCCGCCCGCGGTGATCAGCAGCACCCACAGCACGTCCAGGACGGCGTCCGACACCCGTACGCTCCAGACGAGCGCCCGCCCTCGCCAGACCACCTCGGAACCGGCCGCCGGGTTGGCCTGCCCGCCGATCGCCGCGCTGACCGTGCTGAACCGGAAACCCCGCTGCTGCAACCGGGGGATCAGCCGATCGAGGGCCGCCACGGTCTGCGAACGGTCACCGCCGGCGTCGTGCAGCAGCACGATCTGCCCGGCGGTGCCCTTCGGCGTCAGGTTGCGCACGATCGCGTCCGCACCCGGGCGCTTCCAGTCCTCGCTGTCCATCGTGTCGAGCACGGTCAGATAACCCTGCGCGCCGACCGACCGCACGGTTTCCCAGTCCCGGTCGGTCAGCGCGTCCGCGAACGACGAGTAGGGCGGCCGCATCAACCGGGTCGAGCCGCCGGTCGCGTGGGCGATGGCCAGCTGGGTCTGCGAGTTCTCCATCTCGCGCCGCCACCCGGGCAGCCCGGCCAGGTCGGGGTGGGTGAACGTGTGCCCGCCCAGCTCGTGGCCCTCCCGCGCGATCCGTTCGGCGATCCCCGGATGCCGGGCCACCTGCGAGCCGACGACGAAGAATGTGGCCTGTGCCTGGTGCTTGGCCAGCACATCAAGGATCTTCGGCGTCCACTGCGGATCCGGCCCGTCGTCGAACGTGAGCGCGATCGTCTTCTCCGGAATCCCGTACGTGCTGATCTTCTCACCGGTCAGGTCGATCACCGGCCCGCCCTCGCGCACCTGCTGCGGAACCCTGGCGGCGCCCGTTGTGCTCGGCGCGGCGCCGTCCGGGCTGAACCCCGCGTCGGTGTAGACCTCGACCAGGATCACGGTTGCCAGCAGCAGCAACAGCGTCAGCGTCAGCGCCCCCGTCGCCACCCTGCGCCGCTGAATCCGGCGCCGCCGCTGCACCGGAGGCAACAGCGCGGTCGACTCCCCATCCGGCGGCGGCGGTGGCGTCGAACGATAAACCGTCACTTCCCGCAAACCTGCCCACTCGCACACGGCCCGGGCGGCGGCTTCGCGTCACCGACGAGCTGACTTACCCAGACCGCGATCAAGGCCACGATCAAGAGCATTCCCACCCCGTACGCCGTACGCCTGAGCCACCGCCGCCGCCCACCCGTCGGATCGACGAACACCGGTGGCGGGTCACCCGCACCCACGCGGAACATCTCGGTCTTGGCGTTACCGGGCAGCGGCGCCTTCCCGACCGCACGGCCGACCCGAGCACGCCCCTTGGACGGGTGCCCCACTCGCGCTCTCCCCTGCGTCGGGCGCCCCGGAGGCTGCCCTTCCTCCGGAGCCCGGCCGATGCTCGGTTCCTCAGGCACATCATCGACGCTAAGAGATGCCGGCCGGTTGCGCATTTCCACAGGCGTCTTGCCCGGGCATGCATCGGCTGCCCCGATCGCTCGCCGGCACTACGAGCGGGGACAGGCTTACCTGCCAGCGCTCTCGGACGATGCCTACGGCGGCAGCATGCGGGACCCGTTCGCCGAGGGCGTGTGAGGGGTCGCCGGGGTCGCCGGCCTGTCGTCCCGCTCAAGGACTTGCGACCGCCCGCGGGGGACGGGGCTGGTGACGGCCGTACGCCGGGCCTTGGTGGCGACCCGGCGTACGGGGAAGGGTTTCAGGCGTGGTTGCGGCGGGGGAGGCGGAGGGCCGCCAGCGCGCCCACGCCGACGACTGCGGCGCCGACGATGACGGCGGGGCGGGTGCCGTCCACGAAGGACTGAAGGGTTGTGTAGCCGCCGTATGAGCTGAAGATGGAGGCCAGGGCGGCCACGCCGGCGGCGACGCCCACCTCGCGGACGGTGTTGTTGACGCCGGAGGCCACGCCGCGGTCCTTGTCGGTGACGCTGGCCAGGGCGACCGTGCTGATGGGGGCGAAGGTCAGGCCCATGCCGATGCCGGCCAGGATGAAGGCCACGACCAGGCTGCCGTACGTGACGGTGGTGCTGACGCCCAGGCCGAGCCAGAGGATGCCCGCCGCCAGGAAGAGCTGGCCGGTGAAGATCAGGGCGCGCTGGCCGATGCGGTCGCCGAAGAGGCCGGCGAGGGGGGCGACGATCATCGGGGCGGCCGTCCAGGGCAGGGTTCGCAGGCCGGCGTCCAGAGGGCTCAGACCCTGCACCACCTGGAAGAACTGGGCCAGCAGGAACACCGAGCCGAAGGCGCCGGCCGAGAAGGTCAGGGTCACCGTGTTGACCAGGCTGAAGCCAGGGGAACGGAACAGGCGCAGCGGCAGCATCGGCGACGGGTTGCGGGACTGCCAGATCACGAACGCGGCGAGCAGGGCGGCGCCGGCGATCAGCATGGTGAGGATGCGTGGCGAGGTCCAGCCGCGTTCGGGGCCGTCGACGACACCCCAGATCACGAGCAGCATGCCGGAGGCGGAGAGCAGCAGGCCGAGCGGGTCGAGACGGCGGGCGCCGCCGCGGGACTCGCCGAGCACGGTCAGGGCCAGCACGACGGCCACGACACCGATGGGGACGTTCAGCCAGAAGATCCAGTGCCAGTCCAGGCCTTCGACGACCGCGCCGCCGACGACCGGGCCGACTGCCACGCCGAGGCCGCTGATGCCGCCCCAGATGCCCACTGCGGCCGTACGCAATCTGTCCGGCACCGCCTCGGCGAGCAGGGTGAGGGCCAGTGGCGCCACCGCCGCTCCGCCGAGGCCCTGAACTGCCCGCGCCGCGGTGAGCTGCCACGCCTCGCCGGCCAGGGCGGCGGCAGCCGAGGCGAGCGTGAAGACGACCAGTCCGGCGATGAACATGCGGCGGCGGCCGAGGCGGTCACCGAGGGCGGCGGCGGTGAGCAGGAAAGCCGCGAACGGCAGCGTGTACGCGTTCACGAACCACTGCAGGTCGGCCAGCGACGCGTTGAGGTCGGTGCGGATGACCGGCAGTGCCGTGCTCACGACCAGGTTGTCCAGCGTGACCATGAAGGTCGGGATGCCGACGGCGGCGAGCACGGCGGCCAGCGGGCGGCGGCGCTGCTGTCGCGGCGCGGGCGCCTCGAGTACGGCGGTCATGGTGTCCCCCAGAAAGTTGTTATCGACTGATAACTTCAAGAGGCACGTTAGTTATTGACTGATAACATGTCAACCGTGACCCGAACCCGCCTCACCGCCGAGGAACGCCAGGAGCAGCTGATCGCGGCCGCCGTCACGGCGTTCAGTCAGAACGGCTACGCCGGCACGACGACCGATCAGGTGGCCCGCCTGGCCGGCGTGTCCCAGCCGTACGTGATCCGCCTGTTCCGCACGAAGCAGGAGCTCTTCCTGGCCGCCGTGCTGCACGCGGGCGACCGCATCGAGGCCACCTGGCGCGCCGCGGCCGAGCGCGAGCCCACCCTCGAGAGTTTGGGTCACGCGTACAAGGACCTGCTCGAACATCCCGAACTGACCAGCATGCTGCTGCACGGGTTCGCGGCGGCGCACGACCCGGCCATCGGCGACCCCGTACGTGGGTGCTTCGGCCGGCTCTACGAGGTCGTCCGCGAGCTCACCGGGGCCACCGATGAGGAGGCGAGCGACTTCTTCGCCTTCGGCATGCTGCTGACCTGCATGGGCGCGATGCGGCTGGTCGGGCCGGACGCGGTGCCGCCGCAACCCTGGGCCGTGGGCCTGCTGTCCACCTTCGAGGAGCACTGACCTACATGTTGTGCCGGGTGTAGGCGGGTTCCCGCCAGCCCAGCATCGCCTCCGTCATGCGCACGGCATCGACCGTCGCCGGCACGTCGTGGACCCGCACGATCCGGGCGCCGCGCAGGATGCAGAAGACCACGGTCGCCAGCGTGCCGGCCAGCCGCTCGTCCTGCGCTGCGTCGAGGGTCTCACCGATGAAGTCCTTGTTGCTCACGGCGGCCAGCAGCGGATAGCCGATCGCCGCGATCTCGTCGAGCCGGCGGGTCAGCTCCAGGGTGTGGAGCGTGTTCTTGTTCAGGTCGTGACCGGGATCGATGATGATCTGGTCGGGCCGCACGCCCCGGTCGAGCGCCACCGCGACCCGGTCCTGCAGGAAAGCACGGATCTCGGCGGTGACGTCGGTGTACTGCGGGCTCGGCCACAGCGTGCGCGGCGCGGCCAGGCTGTGGCAGATCACCAGTTGCGCGTCGGTGCCGGCCACGGCGTCGGCCATCGCCGGGTCGCGCAGCCCCGAGGTGTCGTTGACCACCCCGGCCCCGGCCTTGATCACCTCGGTCGCGACCTCGGGCCGGAAGGTGTCGACCGAGACCACGCAGCGGGACTTGGCAGCCTCCACGACAGGCAGCACCCGGTCGAGCTCCTCGGCCGCCGAGACCTCGGGGCCGGGCGCGAACGGCACCCCGCCCACATCGATCCAGTCGGCGCCCGCCCCGGCCGCGGCGTCGACCGCGGCCAGCGCCTTTTCGAGCGCGTACGTGCTGCCCCGATCGTGAAAGGAATCCGGCGTGCGGTTGACGATGGCCATCACCGCGACCCGCCGGGAAAAGTCGAACGGGCGGCCGCCGATGACCCGTACTCCGGTCTTGTCACTCACGACGGTGCAGGGTAACAGGCCGGCCGGGCGTGATTTTCGAGCGGTGCACGAAATAGCGAAGGGCAATACGAATACCCGCATTCGGCCGGGTCATGCGAGGCCCTTTTCGCATTGTTCGGGTCATGGAATGAGGAATGACGGACTCCGGGTGCGGGTAGTTGATGCAGCGTAGGCACACGACGAATCCTTTCTGGAGGAATCCCCATGAGTGACGTGCCCTCGGGCGCTCGTCGACCGGACGACGCCTATACCGTCGACGTGCCGACCACGGCCGACCACCCCACCCAGGCATACGCCACCTCGCTGCCCGGCTCCGGCCCGACGGCCGGCTCCGGCACGGCCGGCGGCGCCAAGGAGAAGGCCAAGGAGGTCGCCTCCCAGACGGGACAGGCCGCCGGTCAGGCAGCGAGCGACGTCAAGGACACGGCCAAGGAGCAGGCGGCGCGCGTCGGTCAGGAGGCCAAGGCGCAGGCGTCCAACCTCGCCTCGGACGTGCGCAACCGCGTCAGCGACCAGGCCAAGACCCAGAACAACCGGCTGGTGAGCCAGATCCGCGACACCGCCGACCAGCTCGACGAGATGCGCGGCGACCGCGGCGACTCGCCCGCGGCGGCCGTCGTCTCGCGGGTGGCCGAGGGGGGCCGCCAGTTCGCGGACTACCTCGACCGCAACGGCCCCGACGGTGTGCTGCGCGAGGTGCAGGACTTCGCCCGCCGCCGTCCCGGCGCCTTCCTGGCCACCGCGCTCGCGGCCGGCTTCGTCGTGGGCCGGCTCGGCAAGGTCGTGGCCAAGGCCGACCCGGACGCCGGCGCCACCAAGCCTGGCAGCGACACCTTCGTGTCGGGCCAGGGCGACTACACCTCGCCGGTCACCACGCAGACCACGGTGACCACTCCGCCCACGGTGCCGGCCTACGCGCCCAGCACGGACGAGTACGCCACCGGCCCCGGTTACGCCAGCACGACGGAGTACACCTCGACCGGCACCGGCACCCCCACCGTCCGTGAGGAGTACGTGGTCGAGAGCCCGGAGCGGCTCCGATGACCGCGCCGAACCAGCACCGCGTCGCCGACGAAGAGGTCGCCGAGACCCCGGTCGGCGAGATGATCGGCAACATCAGCAACGACCTGTCGCAGCTGTTCCGGCAGGAGGTCGAGCTGGCCAAGGCCGAGCTCAAGCAGGAGGCCGCGAAGGCCGGCAAGGCCGGAGGCATGCTCGGCGGCGCCGCGTTCGCCGCCTACCTGGCCGTCGTCCTGCTCAGCTTCGCCCTGGTGTTCGCGCTCGACGCCGTGATGCCCGCGGGCTGGGCGGCGCTCATCGTCGCGGTCCTGTGGGGCGTCATCGGCGGCGTCCTCTACGTGAACGGCAAGAACAAGCTCAAGACCGTCGACCCCATGCCTCGCCGCACCGTCGACACGCTCAAGGAGGACGCCCAATGGCTGAAGAACCCGACCGGCTGAGGCAGCAGATCGAGAACACCCGGGCGTCGCTCACCCGCGACGTCGACCTGCTGGCCACCAAGACGAGCCCGTCCAAGGTCGCGCAGCGGCGCTGGACGGCGGTGAAGGAGAAAGTGATGGGCACCAGCTCTTCGGTGAGCTCCACGGTGGGCGGCAAGGCGTCGTCGGCCGGCCACTCGGTGAGCGACACGGCGTCGTCCGTGGGCGGCGCCGTCAGCGACAAGGCATCGCAGGTCAGCGACGTGGCGGGGGAGAAGGCGCACCAGGCGGCCGACGCCGTGCGCAGCGCCCCGCAGGCGGTCGCCTCGCAGACGCAGGGCAACCCGCTCGCGGCCGGCATCATCGCGTTCGGCGTGGGCATGCTCGCCTCGACGCTGCTGCCGGTCAGCGACGCCGAGAAGCGCGCCGGCCAGCAGCTCAAGGACCACAGCGGCGACCTCACCGAGAAGGTCAAGGATGTCGCCGAGGAGCTCAAGGACGACCTGTCCGGCTCGGCGCAGCAGGCGCTGGGCGAGGTCAAGTCGACCGCGCAGGAGGCGGTGCAGGCCACCAAGGAGACCGCGCGCTCCGACGCGCAGGACGTGAAGGATCAGGCCCGCTCGGCCACTTCCTGACCGTTGATGTCCGTTCGAGCCGGTTTCCCCGTACGGGGGCCGGCTCGAACGCGTTTGCCGGGCCTGTCGGGGGGAAGCTGGAGGAACATGAAACTCGGATACAAGCTGGCCGCGGAGGCCTTCGGACCCAAGGAGCTGATCCGCCAGGCCGTACGGGCCGAGCAGGCCGGCTTCGACTTCGTGGAGATCAGCGACCACTACCACCCGTGGCTCGACGTGCAGGGGCACTCGCCGTTCGCGTGGAACGTGCTGAGCGCGATCGCGACGAGAACCGACCGCCTGGGTTTGGCCACCGGGGTCACCTGCCCGACCGTGCGCTACCACCCGGCGATCGTCGCGCAGGCCGCCGCCACTTTGGCGATCATCTCGGACGACCGGTTCACGCTCGGCGTCGGCGCCGGGGAACGGCTCAACGAACACGTCGTCGGTCAGGGCTTCCCGAGCGTACGGGGAAGGCATGAACGCCTGGTGGAGGCGCTCGACATCATCAACCTGCTGTGGCAGGGCGGATACCAGTCGTACGAGGGTAGGCACCTGCAGTTGGAGGACGCGCGGGTGTTCGACCTGCCCGAGAAGCTGCCGGTGATCGCCGTGGCGGCGGGTGGCAAGCAGGCCGCCGAGCTGGCCGCGACCCACGGCACCGGGTTGTTCGCCACCGAGCCGCGCGCCGACCTGGTCGAGACGTTCACCGCGGCGGGCGGCACGGGACCGAAGTACGCCGAGGCCTCCGTCGCGTGGGCGCCGAGCGCGGAGGAGGCGGTCAAGGCCGCGCACGAGACCACCCGCTGGGCGGTGACCGGCTGGAAGGTGATGGCCGAGCTGCCCAACCCGGTCAACTTCGAGGCCGCCTCGGCCACCGTCCGCCCCGAGGACATCGCCGAGCAGTTCGCCGTCGGGCCGGACCCCGAGCCGTACGTGGAAATGGTCCGGGAATACACCGGCGCCGGGTTCGACCACGTCGTGCTGATGAACGCCGGCCCCGACCCGGACGGTTTTCTCGATTTCTTCGAAAAGGAGCTGAAGGGCCGCCTGTAATCCTTTCCGGTGGCTTGGGGGGCGCGCCGGCGGGGTATTGCGGATACCCGTGACCCTGACATCCTCCACCACGGTCGAGACCGATGACGTGACAGTCGTCGTCGCCACGCGGAATCGCCATGAACGGCTGCGTGAGACGTTTCCCCACCACCGGGCGCGCACGATTCTGGTCGACAACGGCTCCGACGAGGCGCCGCCCTGGTTCCCCGGAGTGCGGACAATTCCGCTCGGCGAGAACCGGGGAGCGGCGGCGCGCAACGTCGGGGTCTCGCTGGCCCGTACGCCGTTCGTGGCGTTCGCCGACGACGACTCGTACTGGACCCCGGGTTCGCTGGCCCGCGCGGCGGCGACGCTGCGGCAGCATCCGCGGGTGGCCCTGCTCGCCGCGCGGGTGCTGGTCGGCCCTTCGGGGCGCCTCGACCCGGTGTCGGCCGCCATGGCTGCCGCGCCGCTCGGGACCGCGCCCGGTGGGGCAGGGCCGTCGATCATGGGGTTCCTGGCCTGCTCGATCATGGTGCGGCGGGAGGCTTTCCTGGCCGTCGGCGGTTTCGAGCCACGCCTGTTCGTCTACGGCGAGGAGGGCCTGCTGGCGATGGACCTGGCGGCGGCGGGGCACGAGCTGGCGTATGACTCGTCGCTGGTGGTGCGGCACCTGCCCCAGCCTGCGGGGCGGGACAACGGGATGCGGGCGCGTGTCGAAGCCCGCAACCGGGTGCTGACCGCCATGCTGCGGCGGCCGTGGGGCGTTGTGGCGCGGGAGTTCGGTGCCGGGTGGCGGGCCGATCGCCGGGGAGCGGCGGACGCACTGCGCCAGGCCGGTTGGGCCTGGCGCCACCGACGCCCGCTGCCGCCGGGGGTCGAACGTGATTTGCGCCGCCTGTGGACAACCGACGCCGCCGAAATCACCCCTGTGGACAACGGCCGCCTTTGATCGCCAAAACCGCCTAATGTGGACGTAGGGTGGTGATCCCCCGGTCGGGTGGGTAGGGCTGGTTGTGACGATCATGGGGCTGCGGCGCCTCAGCGGCGAACGGCAGGCGTCGGGACGCGGTCAGCACATCGTGATCGTCACGTCGCGGGCGGCACGGTGTGATCGTCGGGGCCTGGGGATGCCAGGGCGTCCAGTGCTGCCGTCGCCTCCGAATCGAGTTCGATCGCGGCCACCGCCATGTTCTCGGTCAGGTGGTCCAGGCTGCGGGTGCCGGGGATCAGCAGGGTCGCCGGGCTGTGGCCGAGCAACCATGCCAACCCCACCTGGGCCGGGGTGATGCCGAGCCGACGCGCCTGGGCGACCACGACCGGGTGGTCGGTGACGGTGGGGATCTGGTCGAACGCCGAACCCAGCGGGAAGTACGGCACCCAAGCCACGCCCCGGGCGGCGCATTCCTGGAGCACGTCCTCGTGGTCGCGGGTGAGAACGTTGTAGAGGTTCTGCACGCAGACGATGCCCGCGGGGAGCGCTTGGCGCAGCTGGGGCAGGCTCACGTGGCTCAGGCCGATCGCGCCGATCTTGCCCTCTTCGCGCAGGGCGATGAGTTCGGCGAGCTGGCTGTCGAGGTCGACGACCTGGTCACCGCCGGCGATGATGCCGGGCTGCATGTCGGCGCGGCGCAGGTTGACGACCGGGATGCGGTCGATGCCGAGGGTCCGGAGGTTCTCCTCGACGCCCGCCCGCAGCTGGGCCGGTTTCTGCGCCAGGACCAGCCGTTCGACGGGGTGGCTGACGGCGCCCACCTTGCTGACGAGTCGCAGATCATTCCCGTACGGGTGGAGGGCCGTCCTGATCAGCTCGTTGACTCGCCCGTCCCCGTAGAACTGGGCCGTGTCGATGTGGTCGACGCCGAGCTCGACGGCCTGTCGCAGGATCTTGACGGCGTCTTCGCGATCGCCGTGTTCCAGCTGCATGGCGCCGAAGCCCACTCGCCGCACCCGGTGATCGCCCAGCTTGCCGTACTCGTCTGTCATTGCCGCCTCCGATACGATCGGCACAAGCGGAACCGATTCCGCTTGGATGGGGACCACCGTAACAGAAGTGGAGGCGATTCCGTTTTCTGGGAACGAGCGGCGTCCCGGCGCGCGCAGTGACGCCCGGCGCAACCGGCAACTGATCGTCGAGGCGGCCGCACGGGTGTTCGCGCACGGTTCGGAGCCGGTCAAGATGGAGGCGATCGCCCGGGAGGCGGGGGTCGGCATCGGCACGTTGTATCGCAACTTCCCGACGCGCGAGGCGCTGGTCGAGGAGGTCTACCGCAGCGAGCTCGACCGCCTGGCCGGGCTGGCCGAGCCGCTGCTGGCCGAGCATCCGCCCGCCGCCGCGATGCGCGAGTGGATGCGCCGCTATCGGGAGTTCGTCGCCACCAAGCACGGCATGGCGGAGGCCCTGCGCGCGGCGATCGCGAGCGGCGCGATCAGCTCGGCGCAGACCCGCGCCCAGCTCGAAGGGGCCATCACCACGCTGCTGGAGGCGGGCCGGGCGGACGGCAGCCTTCGCGCCGACGTCCTCCCGGCCGACATCATCGCGGGCATGGCGGGCATCATGCTGGCCGCCGCCGACATCGACCAGGCCGGCCGCATGCAGCAACTGCTGGTCGACGCCCTGCTCACCCACCGGGCCGAAGAAGCGCCGACACGCCCGGCCTAAGCCGCGACACGCCCGCAATGGGACGGGCGCCCGCCGCGAACGCTTACCAGCCCTGGGGTGGGGCTTCGATGTGGACGGCCTTCATCGCTGTCATCTCGTCGAGCAGTTCCGGCCCGTAGCCGAACCCCTGCCCGCTGCCCCGGCGCGGATGCGCAGCCCCGCCCGGCGCCCCGCCGAAGACGTTGTTGACCTTCACCGTGCCCGCGGGCAGCCGCCGCCAGGCGAGCTGTGCGTTGCTCATCGACGTGGTCAGAACCGAGGCCGCCAGCCCGTACGGGGAATCCGCCGCGAGTGAGAGGGCCGACGAGAACGAGTCAACGGTGACGACCGCCGCGACCGGCCCGAACGTCTCCTCGCGGACCACGGCCATGTCGTGGGTGCAGTCGGCCAGCACGGTCGGCGGATAGAACGCCCCGGGACCCGCCGGCGCCGTGCCGCCCCGCAGCACCCGGGCGCCCTCCTTGACCGCCTGCTGCACCTGCTCGTCGACGGCGTCGCGCATGCGCCGGTCCACCATCGGGCCGATCCGCGACTCCCACTGCTCGGCCTCGTTCTCCAGCGCCTCGAGGAACGCGCCGGCCACGTCGCGGTGCACGTACACCCGCTCGACCGCCACGCAGATCTGCCCGCTGTTGACGAACGCGCCCAGCGCCACCTGGGACGCCGCCCAGGCCGGATCGACTCCGGCGTCCACGATCACGGGATCGCTCCCGCCGTTCTCCAACAGAGCCTTCGCCCCCGTACGGGCACACGCCGCGGCAATGGAACGGCCGGTTGCCGTGGAGCCCACTTGAGCCACCACGTCCACGGCTGAGGCCGCCAGCGCCGCCCCGACCGGGCCGTCGCCGTTGAGCAGCGAGAACACGCCCGCCGGGAAGTGCTCGGCGAGCAGCTGGGCCAGGCGCCAGCCCGTCGCCGGCGTACGCTCGCTCGGCTTGTAGATCACCACGTTGCCCGTTGCCAACGCCGCGCCGAGCAGGCCGCACGACACCGCGACGGGGTCGTTCCACGGGGTGATCACGGCGACGACCCCGCGCGGCTCGTACGCCATGAGGTCGATCGCCGCGGAGTCGCCGGCCAGGGTGCGCCCGCGATGGGTCGGGCCGAGCTCGGCGTACTGCCGCAGCGTCCCCACCCCGGCCATGATTGATTCGCGGGCGCCGCCGACCGGTTTGCCCATCTCGGCGGTCATGATCTCGGCCAGCTCGTCGGCGGCCGCGGCGACGGCGTCGGCCGCCGCGTGCAGGGCCGCCGCCCGGGCCGCCGGCGCCGTGGCCGCCCATTCGAGTGACGCGGCGCGCGCCGTGGCCACGGCGGCCGCCACATCGTCCTCGCTGGAGATTGCCACCTCGGTGACGGGGGAGTCGTCGACGGGGCTGAGAACGGTCAGACGTCGCCCGGAGGCGCCCGGCTGCCACGAGCCGCTGACGTACTGCGAAACCTCATACATGTCGGCGCGCATGCCCGGGCGGGCGGTTCTCAAACACCTATCAGTGCAGGTGGGAACGCGGGCAAAGTTATATTTGCAAGAAGTCAATGATCTTTTGAGTACTCCGGAGAACCGCGGGTACCCGGCGCGCCATGCGAGTGCTGGGAATCAACGCGATCTTCCACGATCCGGCCGCGGCCCTGGTCGTCGACGGTCAGGTGGTGGCTGCGGCCGAAGAGGAGCGCTTCAGCCGCCGCAAGCACGGCAAGCGGCCGGTGCCGTTCGCCGCCTGGGAACTGCCCGAGATGGCCGCCGCCTGGTGCCTGGAGGAGGCCGGCCTGCGCCCGGGGGACCTGGACGCGGTCGCCTACTCGTTCGACCCCGGGCTGTCGCGGGACGCGGCGAGCCTGGGCCTCGACGACCCTTGGGACCACTTGCGCGTCGACTACGCGCGGCGGGCGCCGCAGTTCCTGGCGGCCGCGCTGCCCGGTCTCGACCCGGAACAGGTGCGGTTCGTGCCGCACCACGTCGCGCATGCGGCCTCGGCCGGGTTGTCGGTGCCCGAGGACAGCGCGACCCTGGTGCTCGACGGGCGGGGCGAGGTGGCCAGCCACCTGGCGGGCGCGTTCCGCGGCGGCGAGCTCGAGGTGTTCAAGAGCCAGGAGCTGCCGCACTCTCTCGGTCTGCTCTACGAGGACCTGACCCGCCACCTCGGGTTCCTGCACTCCAGCGACGAGTACAAGGTGATGGCCCTGGCCTCGTACGGGCGTCCGCGGTTCCTGAATCTGCTCCGCGAGCTGGTGCGGCCCACAGCGGACGGCGGCTTCACGGTCGACCGGATCGACTGGGGCGCCCTCGCGAAGGCCCGTACGGCCGACGGCGAGATGACCGCCGAGCACGCCGACCTGGCCTCCAGCGTGCAGGTGCGGCTCGAGGAGGTGCTGCTCGAGCTGGCCCGGTGGACGTACGAGGCCTCGGGTGGCCTCAAGACGCTGACGATGGCCGGTGGCACGGCGCTGAACTGCGTGGCCAACGGCCGGATCGCCGCCGAGGGCCCCTTCGAGCGGGTGTGGGTGCAGCCGGCCGCCGGGGACTCCGGCACGGCGCTGGGTGCGGCCCTGTCCGTACAGGGAAAGAATGTGCCTTTCGGCAGCGCGGCTCTCGGTCGTGGGTGGAGCGACGACGAGCTGGAAGCGGAGTTGCGCCGGGCCGGGCTGCCGTACACCCGGCCCGGGTCGATCGCCGCCGAGGCCGCCGAGGTGCTGGCCGCCAACGGGATCGTCGCCTGGTATCAGGGGCGCAGCGAGTACGGACCGCGGGCACTGGGCCACCGGTCGCTGCTGGCCCACCCCGGCGACCAGGACACCCAGACGCGCATGAACAACGTGAAGGGCCGCGAGCAGTTCCGGCCGATCGCGCCGATGGTGCGGGCCGAACGCTTCGACGACATCTTCGAAGGCGTAAACCCGAGCCCGTACATGCTCTTCGTGCACCAGGTGAAACCGGAGTGGAGGAGCCGCATCCCGGCCGTGACCCACGTCGACGGCACCGCGCGCGTGCAGACCGTCCACCGCGAGACCGAGCCGCTGGTGGCCGAGATGCTGGCCGAGTTCGAGCGGCTCACCGGCCTGCCCGTCGTCGTCAACACCTCACTCAACACGGCCGGCCGTCCGATGGTCGACACGCCGCGCGAGGCGATGGAGCTGTTCGGCTCGGCGCCGGTCGACCTGCTGGCCATGGGCCCGTTCGCGGTGCGCCGCGCGAAGGCGTTCGAGTGAGCGTCACCGTCGTCATACCCACGCTCGGCCGGCCCAGCCTGGCCGCGTTGCTCACCGCGCTCGCTCCCGGCGTGGCCGAGCACGACCTGGAGCTGCTGGTCATCGACGACCGGCCGGGCTCGCCGCCGCCGCTGGACGTCCCGGCGACCGTCCTGCCCGGACCGTCACGCGGGCCGGCCGCCGCCCGCAACGTGGGCTGGCAGGCCGCCAAGCACGACTGGGTCGCCTTCCTCGACGACGACGTGCTGCCCGACGCCGACTGGGCCGACCGGCTCGTCGACGACCTGGCCGAGGCCGGCGAGCGGGTCGGCGGCGTGCAGGGCCGGCTGCGGGTGCCGTTGCCGCCGGACCGCCGCCCGACCGACTGGGAGCGGGTGACGGCCGGGCTGGCCGAGGGCGCGTGGATCACCGCCGACATGGCTTACCGCCGGGTCGCCCTGGAGGCGTGCGGAGGGTTCGACGAGCGTCTGCCGCGGGCGTTCCGTGAGGACGCCGAGCTGGCTTTCCGCGTACGGGATCAGGGGTGGTCCTTGACGCGCGGGCGGCGCCGGGTCACGCATCCGGTGCGGCCGGAGAGTCCCTGGGTCAGCCTGCGCACGCAGCGCGGGAACGCCGACGACGCCCTGCTGCGCCGCCTGTACGGCCCCTGCTGGCGTGAGCTGCTGCAGATCCCGTCCGGCCGCCGCTCCCGCCACGTCGCGGTCACGCTCGCCGGCGCCGCCGCCCTGGCCCTGGCCGCCACCGGCCGCAGAGGACCGGCCACGCTCGCCGGTCTGGTCTGGGCGGCCGGGACAGCGGAGTTCGCCGCCGCCCGCATCGCGCCCGGCCCCCGCGACCCCCGCGAGGTCGCCACCATGCTCACGACCAGCGCGCTGATCCCGCCCGCGGCGACGTGGCACTGGCTGCGCGGCTGGTGGAGGTGGCGTGCGCTGTGAGCCACTTGTTCGATGCGGTCCTGCTCGACCGGGACGGCACGTTGATCGTGGACGTGCCCTACAACGGCGACCCCACCAAGGTCGAGCCGATGCCCGGGGCCCGCGAAGCGCTCGACCGGCTGCGCGCGGCGGGTCTGCGGCTCGGCGTCGTGACCAACCAGTCGGGCCTGGCCCGGGGCCGGTTCACCGCCGGGCAGCTGGCCGCGGTCAACCGGCGCGTGGAGGATCTGCTCGGGCCGTTCGACACGTGGCAGGTCTGCCCGCACGACAACACCGCCGGATGCCGCTGCCGCAAGCCCGCGCCCGGCCTGGTCACCGCGGCCGCGTCGGCGCTGGGCACCACCCCGGCACGCTGTGTGATGGTCGGCGACATCGGCCGTGACGTCGAGGCCGCGCAGGCCGCCGGGGCCGCCGCGATCCTGGTGCCGACCCCGGTCACCCTGCCCGGCGAAGTGGCTGCCGCGCCCGTCGTCGCCGCCACGATCACCGCCGCGGCCGACCTCATCCTGCAACGGGAAGCGCTGGTCACCCCCGCCTCCCGGCCGGGCCGCGCGGGAACCGTCCTGGTCGTCCGGTCCGATTCGGCGGGGGACGTGCTCGTCACCGGGCCAGGCATCCGGGCCGTCGCGGCCGGGGCCGAGCGGGTCGTGCTGCTCTGCGGTCCGCGCGGACGGGCCGCCGCCGAGCTGCTGCCGGGCGTGGACGAGATCGTCGAGTGGCGGCTGCCCTGGATCGACCCGCACCCCGGGCCGGTCGACCCGGCCGGCATCACGGCGCTGACCGAACGGCTCCGGGCGACCGGCGCCGAGGAGGCCGTCGTCTTCACCTCGTACCACCAGTCGGCGTTGCCGCTCGCGCTGTTGCTGCGGATGGCCGGGGTCGGCCGGATCACCGCGATCAGCGAGGACTATCCCGGGTCGCTGCTCGACGTGCGGCACCGCGTGCCGGAAGGCCTGCCGGAACCCGAGCGGGCGCGCAGCGTCGCCGCCGCAGCGGGTTTCCCCCTGCCGGACGGCGACGACGGCGGCCTGCGAGTGACCGGGGCCCCGCGTACGGAGTGTGGCGGCTACGTCGTCGTCCACCCCGGAGCGAGCTGTGCGGCGCGATCGTGCCCGCCGGACACCGTGCGGGACATCGTCGCCGCCCTCGCCGCCGCCGGTCACCGGGTGCTGGTGAGCGCCGGCCCGGACGAGCACCACCTGGCCGCGTACGTGGCCGGGAATGTCGCCGAGAGGACCGGGCGCACCTCGATGTCCGAGCTCGCCGCGATCCTGGCCGGCGCGACGGCGGTGGTGGTGGCCAACACCGGGCCCGCCCACCTCGCCGCCGCCGTCGGAACCCCCGTCGTGAGCCTGTACGCCCCGACCGTCCCGTACGGGCAATGGGGTCCCTACCGCGTCCCCAACGTCCGCCTCGGCCAGGCCGCCGCGCCCTGCCGCGGCACCCGCGCCGCCACCTGCCCGGTCGAGGGCCACCCCTGCCTGTCCACCATCCAGCCCGCGGAGGTGGTCGCCGCCGTCGCGCGGCTGGCCCCTGCCGCCCGGACCACCGAGGCCGCCGCGTGAACATTCTGCTCTGGCACGTGCACGGTTCCTGGACAACGTCGTTCGTCCAGGGCAAGCACCGCTACCTGATCCCCGTCAACGACGCCCGCGACGAGTGGGGCCGAGGCCGGGCCCGTACGTTCGACTGGCCGGCCACCGTCGAGGAACTGCCCCTCGGCGAGATCCGCGACGCCGACGTGGCGATCGTGCAGCGCCCCGAGGAGCTCGAACGCGTGCCCAAGGGCGTGCCCGTGATCTATGTGGAGCACAACACGCCCAAGGGCGACGTGCCCAGCACCCGGCACCCGATGGCCGGCCGCGACGACCTCGTGATCGCGCACGTCACCGACTTCAACGAGCTGATGTGGGACAACGGCGGCACCCGCACCACCGTGATCGAGCACGGCATCGTCGAGCCGAAAGCGCGCTGGACCGGCGAGATCGGCCACCTCGCGGTCGTGACCAACGAGCCCGTACGCCGGCGGCGAGTCACCGGAACCGACCTGTTCCCGCGGTTCGCGCAGGTGGCGCCGCTGGACGTCTTCGGCATGGGCGTCGAGGGCCTGACCGGGGCCAACGTCTTCGAGGACCTGCCGCAGCACCGCATGCACACCGAGGTCGCGCGCCGCCGCGCCTACCTGCACCTGTGCCGCTGGACGTCGCTCGGGCTGAGCCTGATCGAGGCCATGCAGATGGGCATGCCGGTCATCGGCCTGGCCACCACCGAGGCGGTCGTCGCCGTGCCACCCGACGCCGGGGTGCTCGACACCCGCGTCTCCACCCTGGTCGAGGCCGCGCACTGGCTGCTCACCGACGATGCCGCGGCACAAAGCCTCGGCGCGCGGGCCCGCCAGGTCGCCCTCGCCCGCTACGGGCTGGACCGGTTCCTCGCGGACTGGGACCGGCTGCTCGAGGAGGAAACATGCGCATCGCGATGATCTCGGAACACGCCAGCCCGCTCGCCGCCCTCGGTGGCGTCGACGCGGGCGGGCAGAACTCGCACGTCGCCGAGCTGGCCGGGGCGCTGGCCGCCGCCGGGCACCAGATCCGCGTCTACACCCGGCGGGACAGCGCCGACCGGCCCGCCGTGATACCGATGGCCGACGGGATCGACGTCGTGCACGTGCCCGCCGGACCGGCGACGGCCCTGCCCAAGGACGAGCTGCTGCCGTACATGGGCGCCTTCGCGGAATGGCTGGCCGAGAACTGGCGTACGGAGTGGAAGCCCGACGTCGCCCACGCGCACTTCTGGATGAGCGGGCTCGCCGCGGTCACCGCCGCACGCCAGTGCGACGTCCCGGTGGTGCAGACCTACCACGCGCTCGGCTCGGTCAAGCGCCGCCACCAGGGCTCGGCCGACACCAGCCCGCCGCGGCGCATCGCGTACGAGCGTGAGCTGGGCCGGGCCGTCGACCAGGTGATCGTGCAGTGCCAGGACGAGGTGCGCGAACTGCTGCGACTCGGTGTTCCCCGTACGCAGATGACGCTGGTGCCCTCGGGTGTCAACACCGAGCGGTTCCGTGCCGACGGCCCCGCCGTGGCCCGCGACCGGGGCCGCCTCCGCATCCTCACCGTGGCGCGGCTGGTCGAGCGCAAGGGCGTCGAGGACCAGATCCGGGCGCTGCCCGCCGTGCCGGGGGCCGAACTGGTCGTGGTCGGCGGCCCGCCCGACGGTGACCTCGGCAGCGACCCGTACGCCCGTAAGCTGCGCCTGCTCGCGGCGGAGTGCCGGGTCGCCGACCGGGTGGTGCTGGCCGGCGCGGTCCCGTCGCACGAGATGCCGCGGTGGTACCGGTCGGCCGACATCCTCGCCGCCACCCCCTGGTACGAGCCGTTCGGCCTCACCGTCCTCGAAGCCATGGCCTGCGGCGTCCCGGTCGTCGCGACCTCGGTCGGCGGGCTGTCCGACACCGTCGTCGACGGCGTCACCGGCGACCTCGTGCCCCCGCGCGACCCGGCCCGGCTCGGCCAGGCGCTGCGCAGACTCGCCGGCGACGACATGCGCCGGCTCTCCTACGGCGCGGCGGCCGTCGACCGCTCCCAGTACACGTATGCCTGGCCCCGGATCGCCGAGCGTCTCGCCGAGGCGTACGCCGGGGTCGCCGCGAACACCCCGGAGGTAGTGGCGTGACGGACTTTCTCGAGACGCACCTGTCCGCGCTGACCGCGGCGATCGGACCGTTCCGCGCCGAGGCCGGGCGGCTCGCCCGGTGGGGCGCCGACCTCGCCTGGCACCTCGGTCAGGGCGGGCGTCTGCTGGTGGCCGGCAACGGCGGCAGCGCGGCCGAGGCCCAGCACCTGGCGGCCGAACTGGTCGGGCGGCTGCGCGAGGAACGCCGGCCGCTGTCCGCGATCGCGCTCACCCCGGACTCGTCGGCCATCACCGCGCTCGGCAACGACTACGGCTTCGAGGAGATCTTCGCCCGGCAGGTCCGCGCCCACGGCCGCCCCGGCGACGTGCTGATCACGATGTCGACCAGCGGGCGCAGCCCCAACCTGCTGGCCGCCGTGCGGGCCGCCAAGGAATGCGGGCTGCGTACGTGGGCGATGACCGGGCTCGGCGGCCCGCTCGCCGACGCCTGCGACGAGGCGTTGCGCTGCCCCTCGCCGGACAGCCAGGTCGTGCAGGAACTGCACCTCGTGGCCGTGCACCTGATGTGCGAATACCTCGACCGGACGCTGCCGGCGGTCGCCCCTTTCGCGGATTTCCAGGTGGAGGTGACGGTATGAGGCTCGTCATCGTCGGCGACACCCTGCTCGACCGGGACGTGGACGGCAGCGTACGGCGGGTCGCCCCGGACGCGCCGGCGCCCGTGCTCGACGAGGAGCGGGTCTCCGAGCGTCCCGGCGGGGCCGGCCTGGCGGCGCTGCTCGCGGCGCAGTCGGGTCAGGAGGTCGCGCTGGTCACGGCCCTGGCCGATGACGCCGGGGGCGCCCGCCTGAGCGAGCTGCTGGCCGAGGCCGGGGTGAGGGTCTACGCGCTGCCGCTGCTGGGCGCCACGCCCGAGAAGGTGCGGCTGCGCTCGGACGGGCACGTGCTGCTGCGCCTGGACCGCGGTGGGGAGGCCCAGCCGCCGGGCGACGCTCCCGAGGCGGTGCTCGACCTGCTTCGCGGGGCGAAAGCCATCCTGGTCAGCGACTACGGACGTGGGGTGGCCCGGCATCCGGAGCTGCGGCGGGCGCTGGGCGAGACCAAGGCGGCGATCGTCTGGGACCCGCACCCCAACGGCCCGCCGCCGGTGCCGAACACGCGGCTGGTCACGCCGAACCTGGCCGAGGTGCGCAAACTGTCGGGCGACGGGGGCGGCGGCTCCACCTTGGCCGCGGCTCAGCGAGGCGCCCAGGCGTTGCGGCAACAATGGCGGGCCGGCGCGGTCGTCGTCACGTGCGGGGCTGACGGGGCGGTGCTGTGTCACTCGGGGCCGACCCCGCTGGTCGTGCCGGCGCCGGAAGCCGGGGACGGCGACACCTGCGGGGCGGGGGACAGGTTCGCGGCCAGCGCGGCGCTCGCCCTGGCCGAGGGGGCGCTCGTCTCCGAAGCCGTGCAGCGGGCGGTGGCTGATGCTTCTGCGTACGTGGCCGGCGGTGGCGCGGCCGCTCCCGCTCGCGAGCCCGTCGCCGTCCGCGAACGGATCGGGGCCTCCGACGCAGGGCGGCTCGTGGCCGAGGTACGCGAGCGCGGCGGGACCGTCGTGGCCACGGGCGGCTGTTTCGACCTGCTGCACGTCGGGCATCTGGCGACCCTGCGCGCCGCCCGCCGGCTCGGTGACTGCCTGATCGTCTGCCTCAACAGCGATGACTCCGTACGGGGTCTCAAAGGTCCCGAGCGGCCGTTGAACCCGCAGCAGGACCGGGCACGCATGCTCGCCGCCCTCGACTGTGTGGACGCCGTGGTGATCTTCGGCGAGTCCACCCCGGAGGCGGTGCTCACCTGGCTGCGGCCCGACGTGTGGGTCAAGGGCGGGGACTACGACTCGCTGCCGGAGACCGAGCTGGTCGAGCGGTGGGGCGGCCAGACGGTGATCGTGCCCTACCTCGACGGCCGGTCCACCACCAAGACCATCAACGCGGCGCAGGCCGCTTCCTCGCGGAGGTAAACATGGACGCAGTTATCGTCACCGGTGGTTCGAGCGGGCTCGGTGCGGCCGTGGTCGACGCCGTCATCAAGGCCGGCGGACGCCCGTACGTGATCGACCGCCAGGCCCCGGCCGACGGTGTCGCCTGGATCGAGTGCGACCTGGCCGACACCCGCGCCGCCGAGGCCGCCACCCGCCGCGCGATCGAGGAGGCCGGCGGCGCCGTCGACGGCGTCGTGACGGCAGCGGGAATGGACGTGCCCGGTGCGCTGGCCGACATCCCCGGCGAGACCTGGGACCGCATCGTCACCATCGATCTGCTGGCCACCGCGGCCGTCATCCGGGCCGCGATCCCGGCGCTCAAGGAGTCGCACGGAGGCATCGTCACCGTCGCCTCCACGCTCGGCGTCAAGGCGGTCAGCGACGCCACCGCGTACTGCGCGGCCAAGTTCGGCGTGGTCGGCTTCACCCGGGCGCTCTCGGCCGAACTGGCCGGGCAGGTCAACGTGACCCTGGTGATCCCCGGCGGGATGCGGACCAAGTTCTTCGACGAGCGCGACGACCAGTACAAGCCCGGCCCCGACGCCATCCTCAACGACCCGGCCAACGTCGCCTCGGCCATCATGTTCGCCCTCGGCCAGCCCCGCGGCTGCGCCGTCCGCGAACTGGTGATCGCGGCCGAGACCGAGACGTCCTACCCGTGATCCTCGCCCTGCGCGCGCTCGGGGTGGGGGATCTGCTCACCGCGGTCCCCGCCCTGCGCGCCCTCCGCGGCGCCTTTCCCGAGCAGACGCTCGCCCTGGCCGCCCCGACCTGGCTGACGCCGCTGATCACCCTGATCGGCGGCGTCGACCGCATCATCCCGTTGTCCGGCTTGGAGGCCGGGTCGTTGCCGCCCGGTTCTCTGGCCGTGCCATCTGCCTCGCCGCCCGGTTCGCCGGCGGTGCCACCTGCTTCGCTGCCCGGTTCGCGGGCGGTGCCATCTGCCTCGCTGCCCGGTTCGCCGGCGGTGCCGTCCGCCTCGCCCCCCGGCTCCTCGGCGCTGGGGTCGTCGCCGCCTTCCTCCCTTTCCGTGCCGCCGATCTCCCTGGCCGTCAACCTGCACGGGTCGGGGCCGGAGTCGCATGGGCTGCTCCAATCCGCAGCGCCCGACCGGCTGTGGGCGTTTGCCTGTCCCGCGGCGGGGCATCACGACGGTCCGGCTTGGGAAGAGGAGGAGCACGAGGTGCAACGCTGGTGCCGCCTGCTCGCCCACTACGGCGTGAGTGCTGACCCTTCTGACATTTCGCTTTTGTCGCCCGCCGGCTTCGAGCCCGCCGGCTTCGAGCACGTCGGCTTCGAGCCCGCCGGCTTCGAGCCCGCCGGCTTCGAGCACGTCGGCTTCGAGCACGTCGGCTTCGAGCCCGCCGGCTTCGAGCCCGCCGGCTTCGAGCACGTCGGCTTCGAGCACGTCGGCTCCGAGCACGTCGGCTCCGAGCACGCAGACTCCGAGCACGCAGACTCCGAGCCTGCCGGCCAACCCGACATTTCTCTTTTGTCGGGTAGCTCGAAGCCGCGATCAGCGACTGACGGCGGCTCGGCCCCACTCGTCGGCGCTCACCTTTCTGGCCCTCCATCTCCATACGACAATTCCGACTTGTCGCCCAAGAGGACCGGTCGGAGGACGGTTGAGAGCGGCTCCGGCGTCGGTTCGGGCGTGCCGGGTGTCGCGGCGGACGTGTCCGGCGTCGAGGTGGGCGTGCCGGGTGTCGCGGCGGACGTGTCCGGCGTCGAGGTGGGGGTGCCGGGCGTCGCGGCGGGGGTGTCGATCGTTCATCCGGGGGCCAAGTCGCCGTCGCGGCGGTGGCCGGTGGAGCGCTACGCGACTGTGGCCAGGGAACTGATTGCGGAGGGTCACCGTGTGGTGATCACCGGCTCTGAGGCCGAGCGAGACCTCGCCCTACGGGTCGCTGAACGTGCCGGCCTCGGTGAGTCGGCTGTGCCGCGTACGGGGCTGGGGGAGCTTGCTGCCCTTGTCGCGCACGCGCGGGTGGTGATCAGTGGGGACACCGGCATCGCGCATCTGGCGTCGGCATACCGTACGCCGTCGGTGGTCCTGTTCGGACCGATGTCGCCGGAGCGCTGGGGGCCGCCCGGCCGGCCGCAGCACCGGGCGATCTGGCACGGGACCCGCAGCGAGCCCGGCGACAACCCCGGCCCCGGCGTGCATCCGGCGCTCCTGGCCATCGAGCCCGGCGAGGTGCTCGCCGCCGCCCGCGAGGTGACCGGTGCGGCTGCGACGCTCTGAACTGAGCAAACCCGGGTACGCGCGACAGCGTACGGGGAAAGGTTTCACCTACCGTGACGCCGATGGTTCGCGGCTCACCGACAGTGCAGCCGTCGAGCGGATCAAGGCGCTCGTCATCCCGCCGGCGTGGACCGATGTGTGGATCTCGACCGACCCGCGCGGGCACATTCAGGCGACCGGGATCGACGCCGCGGGCCGTAAGCAGTACCGCTACCACGACGAGTGGCGGACCGCACGCGACGAGGAGAAGTTCGATCACGCGCTGGAGGTGGCGGCGCGGCTGCCGAAGATCCGCGACCGGCTCCGTGCCGACCTCACCGAGAGGCGCGGCCTGACCCGGGAACGCGTGCTGGCGGCGATCGTCCGGCTGCTCGACATGGGCATGTTCCGGATCGGCAGCGACCAGTACGCCGTACGGGAGGACGACCCGTCGTTCGGGCTCTCGACCCTGCAGCCCTCGCATGTGCGCACCAAAGGCGGGTGTGTGCTGCTGGAATTCCAGGGCAAGTCGGGCGTGTCGCACTCGGGCACTGTCGACGACGGCGAGGTCTGCCGGGTTCTGCGCGACCTCAAGGCCCGTCGCCGCGGTGAGGACCGGCTGTTCGCGTACTACGACCGGTCCGCGCGCCGCTGGCGGGAGATCCACGCCGACGACATCAACGACTACCTGCGCGAGGCCAGCGGCGAACAGATGACGGCGAAGGATTTCCGTACGTGGCACGGAACCGTCGAAGCGGCCCGGTCGCTCGCCTCGCAGGGGCCGCAGCCGACGGAATCGAAGCGCAAGAAGGCCGTGTCGCGGGCGATGAAGGACGTGTCCGGACTGCTGGGCAACACGCCGGCGGTGGCGCGGGCGTCGTATGTCGATCCGCGGGTGCTGGAGGCCTACGAGGACGGCGACGTCGTGAAGTCCGGCAGCGAGAAAGCGGTCGCCAAGCTGATCAAAGAGACGAGGGACTAGCGCCAATGCCGGGTAGTTAAGGGTCCGGGCTGGGTGTCAAGGTGGTCCGGCGAGGATGGTGAGGCTGATGGTGGCCTGGTAGGTGCGCCGGTCGATGTTTGGGCCGCGGGCGTTGTATTTGGAGATGGCTCGTTTGACGGTGCGGGCGTTGACGCGTAGCCGTCGGGCGGGCAGGAGGTCGTCGAGGACGAGGCGGCCGATCTTGCCGATCAGGTCGATGACGGTGTCGGCGATGACACCCGCGGCTTGGATGACCTGGTCACGGGCGGCGTGCAGGGCGATGGTGAAGCTGGCCCGGTCCGGGTCTGTGCTGGTGTCGCTGTTGGTGGCGTCGGTCATCGCGGTGCGCAGGATCTGGTAGGTGACCAGCAGCGCGTGGATTTCCTGGTCGACGCCGGTCGGGGTGCGTGCTCGTAGTACCCGGCCGTCGAGGATGCTCGATTTGATCTCCAGGTAGGCGGTCTCGATTTCCCACCGCTCGTGATAGAGCCGCAAGATCGTCGTGGCGGGGTAGGCGTCCGGGTCGAGCAGGGTGGTGATCAGCCGGTAGACACCGGTGACCGTGCCGGCCTTTGTCTTGATGCTGATCTCGGCGTCGATGACCCGGACGCTCTGGCCGCCGAACATCGACCGGTAGGAGCCGTCGACCAAACGGTGCAGTACGGGAAGCTTCGGACCACCACGGCCGGTCTTGGCCCGGACGAGCAGATGTGATCCGCAGCCGGTCACGAGGTTGAGCAGCTGACCGGCGGCGAAGTTGCGGTCGGCCAGCAACAGCACCCCGGCGGGTAGCCGGGCGAGAAGATCCTTGGCATACGTGGTCTCGCCGCTGGTGATCGGCCCGAACACGGCGTCCATCACCGATCGGGTGCCGCAGGCCATGATCGTGACCAGCCGCAGCATCGGATAGCTCGACCCGCCGGTGCGTCCGCCGCGTTGTTTGGAGTATCGGGCCAGGTTCGCCGTGGTGTCGGCCGTGAACAAGGTGGTGCCGTCGATCGCGCAGACCAGCAGACCGCGCCAGCGCACCGGCCCGGCCATGCTGGCTGCCGGGCCGCGCAGCAGGTCGAACAACGCCCGTAACGGTTGCGGGCCGACCCGGGCACGGGCCTTGGTCAACGCGGCCGCGCTCGGGTCCGTGACCGGCAGCCCGTCCAGGCCACTGATCAGGCGTTGCCACACCTGCCGATAGCCGATCTCGGCGAACAAACACCCCGCGAGCAACAGATACACCACGACCCGCGAGGGCAGGTCCCGAACCCGCTGCTGAGTACAGCGGGTCTGAGCCAGGACCGTATCGATCATCTCGAACGGCACCTGTTGGGTCAGCTCACCCAGATGACCCGGCGCGAACGGGCCTGCCGCGACCCGGACCACACGCGTAATGACAGACTGAACCAACAGCGGGGCTCCCGGCGGTAAGGCATGTCTTTGGCGGACGTACCTCTCCTACCGGAGTCCCGCTGCCAGTCTCAGCACCAACACACCCTCTTGACCAACCACCGCCGCGCTTAACTACCCGGCATTGGGACTAGCGCTGCGGACCCGGGACGGCGGTGGCAGGATCGTTGGTATGACCGTCATCGCTACGCTCACCGTCGAGCGGCCCTCCGGGCACTGGTTCGACCGGGCCCGGGCGTACGAGATCGTCGTCGACGGCGCCGTGAAGGGCTCGATCCGCTGCGGCCGTGAGTTGTCGCTGGCTCTGCCGCCGGGCACTCACACCGTGCGGGCCAAGCTCGACTGGACCGGCAGTGAGGCCCTGCCGGTCCACCTCGGACCGGGCGCCACCGTCCGCCTGCGTGTCGAGCCCCGCGGCGCCCGCTACGCGGCCGGTCCCTGTCTGTCAGGGTGAGTTGAGGCCAGCGGTTCATAGCAAGTCCGCCGGACAGGGCGAGTTCAGGATTGAGAGCGTTGACTACTGCTGTTGACATGGTCGTGGCCCAGGATGGGGTCATGAGTCGCAAGAAGGGACCGCGTGCGGGCGGGCCGCGGGCCCGCCGGAACTTCACGCCGGGACAGAAGCTGGACCTGCTGACCCGCTACGAGCAGGCCGTGGAGGCCGGTGAGGGCGGGGCGTTCCTGCGGCGGGAGGGCTTGTACTCGTCGTTGATGTCGGAGTGGCGCCGGGCTCGTGACGCCGGGCTGTTGCAGGGTAAACCCGCTGGTGAGACCGTCGGGCGGCCGTCGGCGGAGCAGGCCGAGATCGCCCGGCTGCGGCGGGAGCTGGAGTTGGCGCAGGCGAAGCTGGCGCGGACGGAGACGGCGTTGACGATCATGGGAAAAGCGCGCGAGCTCTTGGAGGACATCTCCAGGAGCGAGCCGGACGGTCCGGACGTGTTCGGGCTCGGCAAGCGCTGATGGACACCTACCACCAGCTGACCAGTGTGAAGATCACGACGCGGGAGGCGGAACGGCTGACCGGGATCGCCCGGTCCAGCGCGGACCGCGACCGGCGCCGCCCGACACCGGTCGGGCCGGCCCGGCAGGCACCGGCGAACGCGCTCACTACGGCCGAGCGCGAGCGGGTGCTGCGGTTGTTGAACAGTCCGGAGTTCGTCGATGCCGCCCCGGCGCAGATCTACGCGGCACTGCTGGACCAGGGTGTCTACGTGGGCTCGATCGCCACCATGTACCGGATCATGCGTGAGCACGAGCAGGTCCGGGAGCGGCGCCGGCAGGCCCGGCACCCGGCCCGGACACGTCCCGAGCTGGTCGCCGACGCACCCCGGCAGGTCTACAGCTGGGACATCACGAAACTCGCCGGACCGGTCAAGGGCGTCTACTTCGACGCGTACGTGATGATCGACATCTACTCCCGGTACATCGTCGGCGCACGGGTGCACGCCCGCGAATCGGGTCCGCTGGCCGAGAGCATGATGCGTGAGGTATTCGGCGCCCACGGCGTCCCGCACGTGGTCCACGCCGACCGGGGCACCTCGATGACCTCGAAATCGGTGGCTGACCTGCTCGAAGACCTTCAAGTGACCCGCTCACACTCACGGCCGAAGACCTCGAACGACAACCCGTACAGCGAGGCCTGGTTCAAGACGCTCAAATACGCGCCGGTCTTCCCGCACCGCTTCGCGACCCTCGCGGACGCCCGGACCTTCATGGCCCAGTTCGTGACCTGGTACAACCACGCCCACCGGCATTCCGGGATCGGCCTGCACACCCCCGCCGACGTCCACCACAGCCGCCACCACCAGATCCGCGCCGGCCGCGAGGACACCCTCGCCGCGGCCCGCACCGCCCACCCGGAACGGTTCGGCACCGACCGGCCACTGCCCAAGATCCTCGACCTGCCCGACCAGGTCTGGATCAACCGGCCCGACCTGCAAACCCAGCCCGAACGCCAAGCCGCTTAACTCCCGTTGGCCTCATTCCCTTGACACGTTCCGGGTCGGCGTTACCTGCGCCTGACCCGCGTCACCTGATCCGGCCGTCGTTGCCTGCGCCTGACGTCAGCTCAACCGGCGTCCCCTCCGCCCGACCCGGGTCACCTGAACGGGAAGCGCGCCGGTGGTGCTTGAGGTGGGGCCGGTGGGGTATGAAGGCGGCATGACCGACCGGGTGATGGTTTTTGCCCCCGCGCCGATTTTGACCGTCACGATCGAGCAGCACCACGATGCGCCGGATCTGCACGTCCACCCGGGCGGGCAGGGTGTCTGGCAGGCCCGCATGATCTCCGCGCTCGGAGTGCCGGTGACCTTGTGCGTCGCGCTCGGCGGGGAACCGGGGCTTCTTGTCGGGGCGCTGCTCGGGGAGGAGGGTTACGACGTGCGTGCGGTGTCCCGGCGCGCCGCGACCGGGTGGTACGTGCACGACCGCCGGGACGGGGAGCGGGACACGGTGGCCGAGCATCCGGGGGAGCCCCTGGAACGCCACGACCTCGACGAGCTGCACAACGTGGCGCTGACCGAGGGGCTGCGCTCGTCGGTGGCCGTGCTGAGCGGGCCGCACGGACCCTCGGTGGTCGACCCCGCCCTGTACGAGCGGCTCGCGGCTGATCTGACGGCGAACGGCGTACGGGTCGTGGCCGACCTGTCCGGGGACTACCTTTCCGCCGTACTGGAAGGTGGGGTGGCCTTCGTCAAGGTCAGTCACGAGGAGCTGATCGATGACGGCCTGGCCGGGGACGACAGCGTCGACTCGCTGCTGGCCGCGGGGCGCAAACTGCTCGAACGCGGTGTCGAGGCGGTGCTGATCAGCCGGGCCGGGGATGCCGCGCTGGCGCTCTACGACGGGCACGAGTGCGAGGTGCATCCGCCGCCGCTGCGGGTCAACGAGCATCGAGGAGCGGGGGACTCGATGACCGCGGGAGTGGCTTCGGTGCTGGCCCGGGGTGGTTCGATGGAGGAGGCCCTGCGTACGGGGTCGGCCGCGGGCGCCCTCAACGTGACCCGGCACGGCCTGGGGACAGGGCGGGGCGAGGCGGTGCGGGAGTTGATGAGCCGCGTCCGGATCGAGCCGCGATGAGGGTGCTCGTCACCAACGACGACGGGATCGCGGCGCCCGGTCTGGCCGCTCTGGCGTCGGCCGTTCCTTCCTCGTACGAGGTTGTCGTGGCCGCCCCTCGGGAAGAGGCCAGCGGCCTGAGCTCGGCGCTGACGGCGGTGGTCTCCGACGGCCAGATCATGATCACGCCGGCTGACATCTCGGACCTGTCCGCGTACGGGGTGGCGGCCTCACCCGCGTACATCGTGGTGCTGGCGTCCTTGGGGGTCTTCGGCCCACCGCCGGACCTCGTGCTGTCCGGGATCAACCGGGGCGCCAACGCCGGACGGGCCGTGCTGCACTCGGCGACCGTCGGCGCGGCGCTGACCGCGGCCAATTACGGCATGCGGGCGATGGCGGTGTCGCTGGACGTGCTCCACCCGTCGGCCAAGGTGTCGGCCGCGTCCGGAGGCAACGCGATCGTGCTGCCCTCGGACGATGCGCTCCACTGGGGTGCCGCCGCCACAACCGCGGCCTCGTTGCTGGGTGTGCTCGAGGAAGCGCCCAAGGGCACGGTGTTCAACGTGAACGTGCCCGACCGTCCGGCGCCGCCCGACTTGCGCGAGGCCACGCTGGCGTCGTTCGGCCAGGCGGGCATCGCGGTCGCCGAGGCCGGGGAGGGTTTCGTCCGTACGACCATCGAGCGCGTCGACGAGCCGCTGGTGCCCGGCACCGACCTGGCACTGCTGGCCGACGGGTACGCGACAGTGACCGCCCTGCGCCCGCCCGCCGAGGTCCCCGGCATCCGCATCCCCGCTCAGCGCCGGGTCTCCTCGTAGAGCAGCGCCTTTTCGCGCGGCCGACTGCGGGTTCCGTCGTGCACCGGGATCAGCGCCGCCACGAGGATCGCCAGCAGCAGCCGTGACTCGCTCAGCGGTTCCAGGGCCGTCACCGGCAGCACCATCAGGGCCAGCACGGTCACCGGCCAGCCGAGCCGTACCCATGCCGGCCCGGCAACCGGCAACAACGCGGCCGCCACGAGCCAGACCTGGTGATGGGTCCACGACACCGGTGACAACACCACGCTGGCCGCCCCCACCACCACGGCGGCTCCGAGCCAGTGGTTCTCCCGAGCCAGCCGTACGCCCCGGACCAGCCCCGCTGCGGCGATGCCCCCGCCGATCGCGAGCACCAGCACCGACCGCGCGTGATCCGGCACATCGAGCCGCATGAGGGCGCCGTTGAGCGACTGGTTGCCCACGCCGGTGATGTAGCCGAGCCGGCTCACATGGAAGATCTCGCCCGCCCAGAACCGCCACGAGTCACCCGGCAGCGCGAGCGCCCCGGCCAGCCCGCACCCGGCGAACGTCACCGCCGCCGTGACCGCCGCCCGCTTCCGCCCGGAGAACCACAGCAGCGGCACAAAGATCAGCGGCGTGAGCTTGACGGCGGCCGCGATTCCGATGAGAACGCCGTTCCATCCCGTACGCCGCAGGACCAGCAGATCGGCTACGACAAGCGCGACGAGGAACAGGCTGACCTGCCCGTACTTCAGATTCGACGAAACCGGCGCCGAGACCACCAGAACCAGAGCCGCCACCCCAACCGCGCCCGCGATCCCTGTCGGGCGGTGACTCATCTCCGGCGCCGCGCTCCCCGTTGTTCGGTGGCTCATCTCCAGCGCTGCGCTCTCCGTCGTTTGGCGGCTTGTCTCCAGCGCTGCGCTTCCCGTCGTTCGGTGGCGCGTGACCAGCGCGGCCAGGGCGGGGATCCCCGTTCTTCGGTCGTGCATGACCAGTGTGGCCAGGGCGGCGACCGTGCCGAGGGTGGCCACTGTCCACGCGACCTGGACGACGAGGGTCGGCGCCCAGGTCAACGGCGCGAAGACCACGGCGGCGAACGGCGGATACGTGAAGGGCGCGGCCCCTCGCGTGAAGTCGTACAGGCTGCTGCCCTGGGCGAGCCCGTCGACCGCGCCCAGATAGACGGACAGATCGGTGAGCCGGAACTGCGCCGGCCGCCCCAGCGCCACACCGGCCGAGACGAGACCTGCCACGACGGCCGCCACCCAGATCCACCGCTTAGCCATGGTCGGAACTCTACATAGGGTGTGGCGAGCGCGAAAGGCCTGCGGCCGGCGAGGGGCTGGTCGGTGACGACGTTCCCGGAGTGCGTACGCCTGTGCGCCCAGTGCTGACGACAGAGGCACTGGGCTGCCCGGGACTACTCGAACGGGTCGGCCGGTCCGTGCGGCTCCTGCACCAGCAATTCCCTGACCGTCACGAGCTTCCGTGGATGGTCCCGCAACGGGTTCAACACGGGCCGGCAGTCAACGTAGCGTGCCCGTACCCGCAAGCTCACGATCCCAGGTTCAGGTGTCCGGAATCGGGGGCAAGGGTTCGGTGGCGTGCACGGCGAGCACCGCGAGGATCAGGGCTGTCAGGCCGAGGCCCCAGGGGTGTTCGACGAAGCCGAAGCCGAACGCTGTGGTGTTGTCGAGCATGCGGGGGAGTGCGGCCTCGGGGCTGGTGGGCGCAGCGGACAACATGGGCGCCACCACCGATCCGGCCACCGCTGCGGTGACGCCCACCGCGATGCGGCCCGTGTTGCCGATCCGCCTCGGCGACCGGACCGCCGCCGTCCGGAGAACCGCCGCCCTCCGGAAAACTGACGCCACTGTGAAGGCCGTGCACAGCAGCAGCGGCCCGGCCATCACGGCGGTGTTGGCGAGCAGGATGTCGGAGGCGTGGAACGCCGTGCCGGAGGACTGGGCGCTGCCGAACGCCGCGGCCCCGTCGGCGAAACGGGGGCCGAAGGCGACGACATCGCCGGGCAGCAGGGACAGGGGGAACCAGGCCGGGGCGCTCCAGGCCGGCGCACCGAGAACCGACGCGGCGTGCGCGGCGCCCGCGACGGTGGCCAGTTCGAGCGTGAGGAGGCTTCCGCCGGCGGCGACGGCGAGAGCCCGGCGGCGGTTGCCGTTGCCCACCAGGCGCCGCGACCACCAGGTCACGGTGGCCAGGCCCGCGGCCCAGACCACGACGGCCGGGGCGATGTCGATCGCGCCCATGAACGGCATGACCGGCGCGGCGTTGCCCACGAACAGGAACGCGAAGACGGCCACACCCATGAGGGCCGTCGACGCGCGGACCCGGGATCCGGCCACGGCCAGCCCGGCAGCCGCCACGACCAGCAGCACCGGCGCGAAGAACCCGGTGGAACGGGCGACGTTGGCCGCGAGGGCAGCGCACAGCGTCACGCCGGCCGCGACCGCTGACGCACGGCCGAGTTCCGACGCCCGATCGCGCCACCCCGGCTCGCCGACAGCGGGTGACACGGCGAGCGAGGCGGCGAAGGCCAGCTTGCGCCGCCATCCACCGGCGAAGGCGAGCTCGGCCAGCCACTCGTCGCGCATGACATCGGCCAGATCCTCGGGCCACCGCCGCGCGGCCACGACCACGAGCGCTCGCGCCACCCGGTCGGCGAAGTTCCCCGGCCCCCGCGCCGGCTGATCACTCGGCCCTCCCGGTTTCCCGGCCCGGGAACGGCGGCCCATCACGCCTCCTGGGGGCGGCCCGCCGGCCCGGTCGCGCGGGACATCTGCTGCTGCATGAGGGCGACCTCACGCCGGGCGGCAACTGTGCCGTCGGGGGTCAGCTGGTAGTAGCGGCGGCTCGGGCGGCCCTCGGCGACCGGGTCGATCTGTTCCCAGTGCGACTCGACCCAGCCCGCGCGTTCGAGCCGGGCCAGGATCGGATAGAGCGTGCCGCTGGGCAGCCCGGACTGCTGCATCAGCTCGAGGCCGTATCGCTGCGCGCCCGGGTCGGCGAGCAGCCCCGCCAGAACCTTCAGCACCGACGCCGTGATCCGGGGCTCACCCATGTACGCACCCTACATAGGTCCGGCTCGGCTTCGAGCCGACGCCTACCTGGGCGCCGGGGTCGCGTGCCTCCCGTACGAGAGCGATTTCGCCCTGATCAGGGAGCCGGCCCGGCTTGGCCGGGCTGCCCCGCACGCGGTCGACGAGGCGCTGGCCACCATGCGGGTGTTTCCCCAGCTGTACGGGCCTGGTCGTGTTGCGCCGCCCGACGTTTTCCACGCCGCCGGACATCCACCTGTTCACGCCGCAACTGCGGTTCCCGCGCGGAGTGTCAACCGCCCAGCGCTGAGCTCGAGCACCCGGTCGACCCGGTCCAGCCCCTCGGTACGGTGCGTCAGCAACAACACCGTACGCCCGCCGGACGCGTCGAGCAGGTCGGCCATCACCGCCCCGGCGACGTCCTCGTCCAGCCCCTCCGTCGGCTCGTCGAGGATCAGCACCTCGGGCTCGGCCAGCAGGGCCCGCGCGGTGGCGAACCGGCGCGCCTGCCCGCCCGACATCGTGGCGCCGCCGCTGCCCAGCCAGGTGCCGAGGCCGTGCGGCAGGGCGCCGAGCCAGCTTTCGAGCCGTACGCGGGTGAGGGCGGCCCGCAGCTCGTCGTCGCTCGCGGCCGGCCGGGCCAGGCGCAGGTTCTCGCGGACCGTGGAGGCGAAGACGTGATCGGTGTCGTCACCGACCAGCACGATGCGGCCGCGGATGTCGTGTTCGGGGTGGTCCCGATGGGACATCGTGCCGGAGCGCGGGTCGAGGAGGCGGGCCACCACCGAGGCCAGGGTGGACTTGCCCTCGCCGGAACGGCCGACGACGGCCACCCGCTCGCCGGGGGCCAGGTCGAGATCGAGGTTGCGGAGAGCCGGTTCCCGCGCCGGGTCCCAGCCGGCCGTGACGGCGCGGAGGCTGATCGGCCCGATCGCGCCGGTTGCCTTCACCACCGCCCGCCCGTCGTTGGCCGATGGGGTTGTGCCGACCTCCTGGGTCGTCATGGCTACGGGTCGGTGTCCGGCTTTCGACTTGGCGGAAGGGAGGGGCCCTACCGTCGGGAAGGTGGCGCTGGGAGGGTCGGTTGTCAGGGCGGTCAGCCGGCGCTCTGCCGCGGCGGCCCGCAGGCGGGCCACGGCGGCGTCGGGCAGCGTGAGGACGGTCTCGCCCAGCACGACGGTCGCCAGCAGCAGCACGGCGGCCCATTCCGGGGTGAGCCCGCCCAGCGTGAACGCGGTGCCGACCACGGCGACACCCCACCCGAGATGCGCGACCGCGGCGGCCGTCCCCGAGGCGTGGGCGGCTTTCGCCTCGAGGCGGGCCAGGTCGCGGCTGCGCCGATGCGGTACGTCGTCGGCCGCGCCCCCGAGGTCCTCGATGCCGTCGACGGTCTCGACCATCGCGTCCTTCATCCGGGCGCGGGCCTCGCCGGTGGCGTGCTCGTCCCGGCGCGCCTGGCGCACGGCCAGCAGCGGCGCCAGGACCCCGGCGACGAGAAGCCCCCCGGCCAGCGGCACCACGGCGCTCGGCGCGGCCAGGGTGACCGTCGTTCCCGCCGTGACAACCGTGGCACCCGCGATCAGGGCGGGCAACCGGCCCCGGAGCAGTCCGTCAACCCGGGCGTCGACGTCACCGACCACCTTGGAGAGCAGGTCACCGCGCCGCCGCAGCCGCGGGCCGGGAACCCGCGGGATCAGGTCCGCGAAGACCCGGGCCCGCCAGGCGCCCAGACGCGCGAAGGCCACATCGTGCGCCACGAGCCGTTCCAGATAGCGCAGCAGGGGCCGGGCGACCGCGCTGCCCCGCACCAGAACGACGGCGGTCGAGAGGCTCAGGACCGGGGGCATGCTCGACGCCCGTACGAGAAGCCAGGCCGCCGCACCGGTCAGCACCAGGCCCGCCAGGGACGACCCGCTGCCCAACGCGACGGCTACCGCGGACCCCGCCCTGGGGCGTCTCGAGACGCGCTGACACCGGTCAGCCCAGCGCGAACTCCTCCCGGGCCGCCGCCACCAGGCCGTCATCCGCCTGCTGGTCGACGCGCCATCCGTTCTGCGTGCCGTGTTCGGGCCGGCGTTCATCGGGTGGCGGCCCGTTGTGCCGGTGTTTGCCGGGGCGTGGCCTGTCATGCGGTGGCTGAGTGGGTCGCCGGCGGGTTTGTGGCCGGGAGAGTCGTCTCCAGTTGTGCGGTGGCGTGGTGAGTCGTTGCCGTTTGCGTCGGCGCTTGCTGACGGTCCGCCGCCCGGCTGGATACCGAGGAGGGAACCGGCTGACGACGGCACGGCGGACTCGGTCGGGCCGGCGGAATTCGCCCCGGATGAGGTTGACGGCGCAGGCGTTGCGAGGGAGACCACACGGTCGGCGGCGGCGAGCAGAGCGGGTCTGTGGGCGACCACCAAAACCGCTGCTCCGGCCCTCGCCGCCGCGCGCAGGCGGCCGATCACTATCGACTCGGTGGCGGCGTCCAGGTGAGCGGTCGGCTCGTCCAGAAGCAACGTGACCGGTCGGGCGGCCCACTCGCCGCGTGCGCCGATCTGCTCGCGGTGGGTGGTGTTGCCCTGCTCGCGGTGGGTGATGCTCGCATGGTCGCGGTGGGTGGCGTTCGCCTGCTCGCGGTGGGTGGCACTGGCCCGCTTGCGGTGTGTGCCGTCGACCTGATCGGTGTTTGGCCCGTCGACCGGGTCGTGCGGGGCGGTGGCTCGGTGCAGCAGCGCGGCGAGGGCCAGACGCTGGCGTTGACCGGCGGAAACACCGGCGCCGCGTTCGCCCAGCGGGGTGTCGGGGGTGACGTCGCCGGTGAGGCCGACCGTGTGCAGGGCCTCGGCGATGTCGGCGGTCGGCGGGAAGAGGTCGGCGACCACGCGGGCGTGGGGCAGCGTGGGGCGTTGGGGCAGATAGAGCGGGTTCGCGGCGTACGCGACTCCGGCGGCCGCATCGTGCAAGCCCGCGAGGACACGCAGCGCCGTGGTCTTGCCCGCGCCGGAGGGGCCGCTCAACGCAACGATCTCACCCGGACTGACCACCAGTTCGTCGAGCACAGCGGCGTCGCGGATGGCTCCGGGATAACGAGCGCGAAGTCCCAGCGCCACAACGCCACCGCCCCCGACCGATGCGGTAACGGCATGGCCGCCAGGACACGATGAATCAGCGGCATGACCGGCGATGGTGGTGCCGCTGGTCGCAACGGGCCCGTCCCATGCGGCTCCGGCATGACTCAGGCGTGGCGATGAAACAACGGCATGGCCAAAGGGCGTGGGGGCTGGTTTGCCGTTGGTAGGGGCGGCTGCCTCGGATGCGGCTGAAGCGTGGTTGGCGCGTGGTGATGAGGGATCGGCATGGCCGGCGGCCGCGGGTGTCGTGTCGCTGTTGATCGCGCTGGCCACCTCATATGCGGTTAGGGCATGGCGGGGGCCAGGCGATGACGGGGCCGCATGGATAACCGTGGCCGGCGCGGAGCAAGCGGTGCCGCGGGGGATTGCGGCGGCGATGTGGGATGGCGTGTCCGCATGGGACGGCGTGTCCACGTGGGATGCATTGAGTGCTTGGGATGCGGTGGTGGCATGGGTTGTGGGATGTGATGCGGCAGGCGCATGGGTGGAGTCGTGGGATTGCCTCTCCGCTTGTGATGCCGTGGCGGCATGGGTCGTGGGGTTCGATGCGGCGAGGGCATGGAAGCCGTTGTCCGATGGTGGGTTGGTGGGGGTCAGGATCTCGTCCACGTCGGAGATGACTGCTGTGGCGTCGGTGGAGGCGTGGTAGCGGGCGGCCATCTCGCGGAGCGGGCGGTAGGCCTCCGGGGCCAGCAGGATCACGAGCAGGGCCGGGCCCAGGGACAGGTTCCCGGCGGCCACGCGCAGGCCGGCCTCCACGGCGATCAAGCCGACGGAGAGGGTGCCGACCAGGTCGAGGGCGGTGGAGGAGAGGAACGCCACGCGCAGGACCCGCAGGGTCGCGGAACGGTGCTGATCGGTGAGGTCTTCGACGACGGCGGTCTGACGCTCGGCGCGGCCGAAGATTCGGAGCGTGGGCAGGCCGCGCACGACGTCGAGGAAGTGGCCGGCCAGGCGGGCATCGGTCTGCCAGCGGCGGCGGGCCTGGGTTTGCGTGGCCCAGCCGATCAAGGCGCCCAGCACGGGGATCAGCGGCAGGGTGACCAGGGCGATCACGGCCGAGGCGGGGTCGACCACGGCCATGGCGACGACGACGAGTGGGGGCAGGGCGACGCCGAGGACGAGGGCGGGGAGGTATCCGCCGAACCAGGGCTTGAGGGAGTCGAGGCCGGTGGTGAGCACGGCGGTCAGACGTCCGGCGCCGAAGGAAGCGACCCATGCGGGGCCGCGCCGGGGGAGGGCGTCGAGCATGGCCCGGCGGAGTTCGTCGGTGACGCGGGCGGCGGTTCGGCGGGCGACGACCTGTTCGGCCCAGGCGAGGACGGCCCTGGCGGCGAACGCGGCGGCCAGCAGGACGGCGGCCCGGCTCCGGGTGGTGGGGTCGGCGACCAGCATCGCCAGGGCGGCCGCCACGGCCAGGGTTGCGCCGGCCTGGCCTGCTCCGAGGAGGGCCAGGCCGGCGATGCCCGTCCGGCTGGTGCGGGCGTGACGCACCAGCCGGGGGTCCAGCGGCCCGCGTGGCGGGCGCGACCGCTGGATCTCCGCGGCCCGGAGAGAGGCCGGCGGAGTGGAACTGGGAGGAGCGGGTGGAGCGGAACCAGGAAGAGCGGGTGGAGCGGAGCCGGGAGGAGCCGGCGGAGCGGAGCCGGGACGTGCCGGCGGAGCGGAGGGGGGAGAAGTCGGCGGAGCGGAGGTGAGCGGGCCGGCCCCAGCAACGGCGGCGGCAGCGGAGACAGCGGCTTGGACCGACGGTGGAACGGCTGCGGGGGAATCGGCGGGGGACGCCGTGGCGAGGCGGCGGGGAGCTGGGGTTGCGCCCGTCATGAGGGGACCCGATCGCTGGCTACCCGGCGGCGGAAGACCCAGTAGGAGAAGGCCTGGTAGGCCAGAACGCCGGGGAGGATGAGGACGCCGGCCCAGGTGATGAGTTCCAGGGCCTGGGGTGTGGCGGCGGCCGCCTCCCGGGTCAGGGACCAGGCGGGGTTCAAGGTGCTGGGCAGGACGACCGCGCCGTGGGTGGTGAAGACGGCGGTCACAGCGCCGGCCACGGTCAGCGCTGTGGTGGTGAAGGCCAGGGCCTCGCGGCCGGTTCGGGCCAGCACGGCGGCGGCGAAGCTCAGCACGGCGGCGGCCAGCACAAGCGACGAGCCGGTGGCGGAGCCGGTGACGACCAGGGCGACGGCCCCGACCGTACCCAGCCGGCGGGCGAGTGTCCGGGCGCGGTGGCGCAGGGGTCCGCTCGTACGGAGGGAAAGGAAGGTCGCACCCAGCATCAGCGCCGCGTGAAGGGCCGCCAGGGCGCCGAACAGGGCGGGCAGGGTGAGGATCGGGTCGAGGCTGCGGGCCAAGCCGGCGCCGGTCACCTGGCCGTCGGCGCCGAGGGCGAGCCCGCGAGCGAAGACGGCCAGCAGCGCGCCCCACAGCAGCACGATGCCGAGCGAGCTGACGGCCAGGGCGAGGTCGGCTCGGCGGCGGTACCGTTCGCCGTCGCCCTTGCCGCGGAACTCCAGGGCCACGCCGCGCACCGCCAGCAGGAGCAGCAGCACGACCATGGGCAGGTAGAGACCCGAGAGCAGGGCGCCGTACCAGGCGGGGAACGCCGCGAACGTGACCCCGATGGCGGCCACGAGCCAGACCTCGTTGCCGTCCCAGAACGGGCCGATCGTGCGTACGGCGGCTCCCCGCTCGTGATCGTCACGACCGAGCACCGGGCCCAGGACGCCCACCCCGAAGTCGAACCCCTCGAGCACGAAGAACAGCACCCAGGCGAGCACGACGACCGAGAACCAGAACGTGATCACGGTAAAGCTCCTCAGTAGACGGGTGCGAGGTCCGGCTCGTCAGCGGACGGGGACGCAGCGGCCGGGGTGAGTGGCCGGCGGGCGAGGTGGCGTACCAGCCGGAGCCAGACCACGGCGAGCACCCCGTAGACGACCGTGAAGCCGGCCAGCGACACGACAACCTCGGAGCTGGTCAGGCCGGGTGAGATGCCGTCGGCGACCTTCGAGATGCCGAACGCGATCCACGGCTGCCGCGCGGTCTCGGTGAAGATCCAGCCGAACGTGTTGGCGGCGGCGGGCAGCAACGGGATGAGCGGCAGCCACCGGGTCAGCCAGGTCGGCGCGGTGCGGCCCCGGCGGGTGCGCCACAGGTAGAAACCCGCGACCAGCATGGCCAGCATCCCCGCGCCGATCATCAGGCGGAAGGTCCAGAAGGCGACGGGGATCATGGGCACGTACGAGCCGGGGCCGAACTCCGCCGCGTACTGAGCTTGCAGGTCGTCGATGCCCTGGACGGTGGCGTTCGGGTTCCCCTTGGCCAGGATCGACAGCAGCCACGGGATCTCGAGCGCGAACTCGGGCAGCGGCTTGCCGGTCGCGAACACGGCGAACGGCGCGCCCGACGTCGTCTCGTACAGGGCCTCGGCGGCGGCCATCTTCATCGGCTGGACCTCGGTGATGACCTTGCCGAGGTGGTCGCCGGTGAGGGCCGTGAACCCGCCCCCGGCGAGCGTGAGCCAGGCGCCGAGGCGGGCGAGGACCCCGTACGCGGGATCGGCAATGAGACGCCACACGCCGAGCGCCAGCAGCAGCGCCCCGCCCACCATCAGCGCCCCGGCCATGGTGTGCGGAAAGGCGGCCAAGTTGACCTTGTTGAGCATCAGCTCGGTGAACGAGGTGAGCCGGGCCCGCCCGGTGACGGGGTCGAGCGCGTACGCCACGGGGTTCTGCATGAAGCTGTTGGCGGCCAGGATGATGAACGCGCTGAGCAGCGTGCCGACCGCGACGATCACGATGCAGGCGGTGTGGACGAGCCGGGGCAGGCGGTCCCATCCGAAGTACCAGAGCGCGAGGAACGTCGCCTCGAGGAAAAACGCGAGCATGCCCTCGATCGCCAGGGTGGGCCCGAAGACGTCGCCGTAGAAGTTGGCGAACGCGCTCCACCCGAGCCCGAACTGGAACTCCTGGACCAGTCCGGTGACCACGCCGACGGCGAACGTGACGATCAGCAGCTTGCCGACGAACTTGGTCAGGTGCAGGTACTGGTCGCGACGAGTGCGCAGCCAGGCGATCTGCAGGCCGGCGGCGGTCGCGGCCAGGCTGATCGACAGTGGCACGAAGAAGTAGTGGTAGATCGTCACGACCGCGAACTGCAGCCGGGTCAGATCCAGCACGTCCATGGGTGTCCCCCTCTACGACGTCTCGTAGTAGATACTACGACACGTAGTACGACGCGATGCAGTAGACTGCGTGACATGGCTCTCGGGGATCTGGAACGCGAGGTCATGACGCAGTTGTGGGACGCCGGTGAGCCGCTCACCGTGCGGCAGGTGCACGAGCGCCTGAGCCGTCAGCGCGACTTGGCCTACACGACGGTGATGACCGTGCTCGACCGGCTGGCGAAAAAGGGCGTGGTCCTGCAGCAAAAGGCGGACAGGGCTTACAGGTACGCGGCGGCGCAGTCCCGCGAAGAGATGACGGCTTCATTGATGCTCGACGCGCTGTCCTCCTCGGACGACCAGGACGCGGCCCTGGCGTACTTCGTGGGGCAGCTCCCGCCGGAAGCGCTGGTGGCAGTGATCGAAGCGGCGCAGAAGAAGCGGTGACCGCGCTGCTGCTGGGTGCGCTCGGGCTGGCGTTGTCGCTCGTGGTGCCCGGCGTGCTGGCCACCGCCCGCTGGACCGATCGGGCGCCGGTTGCTGCCGTGGTGCTCTGGCAGTCGATCACGCTTACGGCGGTGCTGGCGGCGCTCGGGGTGGTGCTGGCCGCGCCCGAAGAGGTTGTCCGGGCGGCCGGGTCGGGGCGGCGGGTGGCCGAGGTGGCGCTCATCGGGGCGTTGGCCGTGGCCGCGGTCATCATTGTGCGGCTGCTGCTCTCGTTGATCGGGGTGAGCCGGCGGTCGCGGGCGAGGCGGGCCCGGCACCGCCTGCTTGTCGACCTGCTCGACCGGGCCGAGCAGCACCGGGAACTGGGGCCGGACAACCTGCGTGTGCTCGACGGCGCGTTGCCGCTGGCCTACTGCGTGCCGGGTCGCGAGCCCCGGGTGGTGCTCAGTCACGGTGTGTTGCAGGTGCTCGACCGTACGCAGATCGACGCCGTTCTCGCCCATGAGCAGACCCACCTGCGGCACCGGCACGAGGTGGTGATGGAGTCGTTCACCGCGTTCTATCGTGCGGTGCCGCGCCCGCTGCGCAGCCGGCAGCCGCTCGACGCCGTGCATCTGCTGCTCGAGATGATCGCGGACGACGCCGCGCGCCGCCGGGTGGGTGACGGGCCGTTGCGTGCCGCGCTCGAGCGGCTGTCCGACGCTGTCCCTCTCGCGGAGGACGTCAAGGCCGACCCTAAGGGTGACGCACGTCGCAGACGGCTCGACCGGCTGACGGCGTCGCACACCCCGTCCGTTGCCCTGAACATGGCCGCGGGGGCCGCCGCGATCGGTCTGCTGGTGTTACCGACGGTGATTCTCGTGGTCCCATGGCTTGATCGAGCGCTCGAAGCCTGGCCGCTGTAGTCACCGAGCGTGCAACCTCTGGAGCGCAAAGTTGCCCGCCGGTGCCGCTTTATATAAGGACGTGATCTCCAGTACGGTGTTTCCCGGTCCGGCAGCCCCCCATCGACCACCCGGCCGATCTGACGGATCACCGCTTGAACGCCGCTCGTGACGTACCGGAAGAAGCCGCGAGCCGGTCGGCGGATGAGGGAAGAAAGGACACCACACCCACGTGCGTCGCGCCGCAGTAGTGCGCAGCCTGGTCTGCGCCGTCGCCGCGGTCGGGATCGTCCTGTCCGGACCCGCCGCCGCGCATGCCACACCCTCGCCGGGCTCGGTCGAGGCGCAGATCGACAAGCAGTGGAACCAGCTGGAGCCGGTCATCGAGCAGTACAACGACGTGCACGGCAAGCTGCTGAAGAACCGGGCCCAGCAGAAGAAGCTGGCCGCCCAGCTCGCCCCGCTCCAGGCCAAGGTCGACGCGGCCATGAAGCAGGTCCGCGGGCTCGCCGTCGACGCCTACAAGCAGGGCTCGCCGGGCGCGCTCAACGCCATGCTGATCACCGGCTCGCCGACCGGGCTGACCGACAAGCTGATGTATCTCGACCAGCTCGGCCGGCACCAGCAGGAGCAGATCGCCGACGTCGCCGCCCTGCGCGACAAGCTCGCGGCGACCAAGGCAGACCTCGACGTCGTGACCAAGGCGATCGCCGTACGCGACGTCGACCTGGCCGAGCGCAAAAAGACGATCGAAGCCAAGATCACCTCGCTGCAGAAGCTCCGCACCCAGGCGTACGGGTCGGCCGACGTCGACGACGGCCCGTTCCGGACGGGTCCGTGCCCGGTGGACTACACCAACGACAAGGGAGGACGGGCCGCCCAGCGCGCCTGTGACCTGATCGGCCTGCCCTACGTCTTCGGGTCGGCCGGGCCCAACTCGTACGACTGCTCGGGTCTGACCCAGGAGGCGTGGTCGGCCGTCGGGGTGCACCTGGAGCACTACACCAAGGACCAGTGGAGGCAGGGGCGGCCGGTCTCGCGGGACGAGCTCCAACCCGGTGACCTGGTGTTCTACTATCCCGGCAGCCTGCATCACGTGGCCATCTACATCGGCGGCGGCAAGGTCGTGCACGCCCCGCACACCGGCGACCACGTACGGATGGCGACCATCGACAGGGGCCCGATCGCGGGTTACCGCCGGCCGGGCTAGGCAGTCGTCGGAACATGCGTCGAAGGCCGTCGGGGCAGGGTCCCGGCGGCCTTCGGTCGTCACAGGCGGCGCGGGCATAATTCGGTGTCATGAGCGACTCGCCCTTGATCGACAGCCTCGCCGCGGCCGTCGAGGCCCGGCCCGACGACCTGACGCTGCGCCTGCACCTCGCCGAGCTGCTGGTGGGCGCCGGGCGGGGCGCCGAGGCGATCGGGCACGCCGCCCAGGTTCTGGCCCGCGAGCCCGGCAACGCGACGGCGCAGCAGCTCATGACCTCCGCGCTGAGCGGCCCGGCCCACACGCCCGCGCCGGCAGCGCCCACACCGCCGCCGGCAGCGCCCACGCCGCCGCCCGCCCGGGACCAGGGTGTCGACTGGGCCGCCCTCGAGGAAGACCTGGGCGACATCGTGCCGCCCCGCTTCTCGCACGAGCCCGAGCCCGTCCGCGGCCACGACGACCGCACGTTCGACGTCGAGAAGTCCACGATCACGCTGGCCGACGTCGGCGGCATGCAGGAGGTGAAGAAGCGGCTCGACATCTCGTTCCTCGGCCCGCTCAAGAACCCCAAGCTGCGCTCGCTGTTCGGCAAGAGCCTGCGCGGCGGGCTGCTGCTCTACGGCCCGCCCGGCTGCGGCAAGACATTCCTGGCCCGCGCGGTGGCCGGCGAGATGGGCGCCGCGTTCATCTCCCTGTCGATCACCGACGTGCTGAACATGTGGGTCGGCAGCTCCGAGCGCAACCTGCACGATTTGTTCCAGTCGGCGCGCGGGCACGCCCCGTGCGTGCTGTTCCTCGACGAGATCGACGCGCTGGGCCACAAGCGCAGCCAGCTCAACTCGTCGTCGATGCGTACGGTGGTCAATCAGCTGCTGACCGAGCTCGACGGCGTCGACGGCAACAACGACGGCGTGTTCGTGCTGGCCGCCACCAACGCGCCGTGGGACATCGACTCCGCGCTGCGGCGGCCCGGCCGGCTCGACCGCACCCTGCTCGTGCTGCCGCCCGACAAGCCGGCCCGCGCCGCGATCCTGCAGTACCACCTGCGCGACCGCCCGGTGGCCGGCGTCGACCTGGACAGGGTGGCCGACGCGACCGAGAACTGTTCGGGCGCCGACCTGGCCCACGTGTGCGAGACCGCGGCCGAGTTCGCCATGCGCGACTCGATCGCCACCGGTGAGATCCGCATGATCAACCAGCAGGACATGCTGGCCGCCGTACGGGAGGTCCGCCCCTCCACCGACGGCTGGTTCGCCACCGCCCGCAACGTCGCCATGTTCGCCAACGAGTCCGGGGAGTACGACGACCTCGCGGCCTACCTGAAGAAGCGCAAGAAACGGTGACGGCGCCGCCCGGGGCGTACTGGCGGGCGCAGCGGCTGGCCGAGGTCGGGCACTACGAGCAGGCCGAACGGATCGCCCGCGAGGGACTGGCCGAGGCGCCCGCCGACGGCTGGCTGCTCACGCTGCTCGCCTCTGTGCTGCGGCTGCGCACGGAGTACGCGGCCGCCCTGCGTACGGCCGACGCCGCCGTCGCCGCCGCGCCCCAGCTGGCCGAGGCGCACCTGGAACGGGCCGAGACCCTGATCCTGTTGCTGCGCGCGAAGGAGGCGATCGGCGCCGCGGCCGAGGGGGTGCGGCTGGATCCGGCGGCCGCATCCGGGCATTTCGTGCTGGCCCGCGCGCTGGCCGCCGCCCGCGACTACGACCGGGCCCGGGCCGCCGCCGCGCACGGCCGTACGCTCGCGCCGCGCTCGGTCGAGGGCCTGCTCACGGTCGCCGACGTGGAACGGGACGCGGGCAACCGGGATCCCGCCCTGGCGGCCGCCCGCGCGGCGCTGGCGATCGACCCCGGCAACGCGTACGGGCGCTGGTTGATCGCCATGCTGGATGCCGAGCGGCTGCGGGTGCGCCGATCGATGCGCGCGCTGCGTGACGTGGCGCGGGACAACCCGGGCCGCGCCGACGTGGTGTCGATGACGTGGCCGATCCGTGGCGTGCTCAGCGGCCTGCGGCGGGGGCTGGCCGCGAGCGCCGCCCTGGTTTGTGTGCTGCTGCTGGTCGCGCACTGGTGGTGGGAGCCGGCCGAGTTGTTCGCGCGGGTCGTGTCGGCCGTCCTGGCCGCCGTGATGGCCGGGTTCGCGGCCCGGGTGCTGGTCCCGGCGGGCCGGTTGCCGTGGCGCTGCCTGGGGCTGCTGCCGCCGCTCATGCGCCGGGCCGACGTGGCCGGGCTGGCCGTGACCGCCACCGGGGTCGCTCTGCTGGGACTGTACGCCGGGCTGGCGTGGTGGCCGCTGCCGGTGATCGCGCTGGCCCTCACGCCGGTGCTGTGGCTGCTGGGCCTGACCGAAGTGCTGGGCGCGGGCCTCGACGACCCGGGCGGACGGCAGGCACTGAGCGACTGGGTCGACGACCTGCGCGAATGGTGGCGCACCACGAAGCAGTCCCTGCGCGAGGCGGGCAACGACCAGCCCGGAAGCGATCAGAAGCAGAACGAGCGGCCCGCCGGCGACCAGCCGGGAAGCGATCAGCCCGGAAGCGATCAGTAACGGAACGAGCGGCCCGCCGGCGACCAGCCGGGGAGCGATCAGCCCGGAAGCGATCAGTAACGGAACGAGCGGCCCGCCGGCGACCAGCCGGGGAGCGATCAGCCCGGAAGCGATCAGTAACGGAACGACCGGCCCGCTGACAATCAGCCCGGAAACGACCAGGGGTGGAACGGCCGGCCCGGACCGCGGAACGGCCCGGCCGACCGGTAGGGGCCCGGACGACGAGGCCGACCGCGGAACAGCCCGGCCTGCTGACTACTTTTCCGGGGCGGAGGCGGCAGGACCGGCAGGACCGGCGGGGGCGGCGGGGACGGCAGGACCGGCGGAGGCGGCAGGACCGGGGGCGGCGGAGGCGGCAGGACCGGCGGAGGCGGCGGGGGCGGCCTCGGCCGGGCGACGGGCCGAGCGCGCGTAGGCCAGCATGGCGACGATCAGCGCCAGCACCCCCGCGACCAGTCCCGCGATCCCGAAAGCGTCCGGCCCGCCCGACTCCTCGGCCGGAGCGGCCTCGGCAGCCGCCGAGGCGGCCGGGGCAGCGGCGGCGGAGTCGCTGCCCTCGGCGCCGGCCGCGGTCAGCTTCAGCACCGGCGCGGGCGACTCCGGCTCACTGCCGTCGGCGGCCGGCTCGTCGATCCAGCGCACGATGTTGCCGTCCGAGTACGTCTGCAGCGTCTTGAAGATCATGTCGCCGGACTCGGGGAGCGGGCCCAGCACGACGTCGAACTCCTGGAACTGACCGGGCTTGACCTCCGACCCGGCCTTGGCCGTCCACGTGATCTTCGAGACGGCCTCGGTGATCTGCGCGCCGTGCGCCTCGAGCGGCTTGGCGAGCTTGCCGACCGTGGTGGCGACGTCCCAGCCGTCGATCGGCTTGACCGACACCGAGGCGACGGGCTTGTCGGCGGGCAGATTGACCTCGACCTTGGTCGTCGAGCCCTCGTCGCTCTCGTTGGGCACCCGGAAGGTGACCTTGGAGTATCCGCCGGCCGTCGCGGTGCCGGGGTTCACCGTGACGTGCGCGGCGGCGGGGGCGGCCAGCGCGAGGGTGAAGCCGATGACGGTGGCGCCGACCAGAACCGAGCGCTTGATGAGGGACATCCTTGTCGAACCTTCCGTGGGGGACAGACCTGGCTGGACGTTGGTCGCTCCCGGCCGCGAAACAGTTCCCGGCGAATTTGCTCAGCGCAGAGCCGGCAGCCGCACGTCGACCCGCAGCCCCGGAGACGCATCACTCAACGTCACGATACCGCCGTGCCGCCGCACCAGTTCCCGCACGATCGCCAGCCCCAGCCCGGACCCGCCGGCGTCCCGTGCGCGGGCGTCGTCGAGCCTGGTGAAGCGGTCGAAGACGCGTTCGCGGTCGGCCTCGGGGATGCCCGGCCCGTCGTCGGTCACGGTGATCACCCGGAACGTCCCGTCGGCGCGCACCGTGGCCCGCACGCTCGACCGGGCGTGACGTACGGCATTGTCGAGCAGGTTGGCCACCACGCGGCCCAGCGCGTCGGGCTCGCCGGTCACCTCCATCGGTTCCGGCGGGGGATCGTAGGTCACCGTCGGATAGCGGTCGGCCACGTCGCCGACCAGCGCGCGCAGGTCGACCGAGCGGAACGGCGCCGAGATCACCCGGCCGCCGCCGTCGTCCGAGCGGGCCAGCAGCAGCAGGTCGTCGACCAGGCGGCTGAGCCGTTCGACGTCGGTGAGCAGGTCGGCCGAGAGCGCCGTCCAGTCGGTGTCGGGCAGCCGCTGCGCCACCTCGAGCTCGGTGCGCATGTTGGTCAGCGGGCTGCGCAGCTCGTGGGCCGCGTCGGCGACGAACGCGCGCTGGCGCACCCGGGCCGACTCGAGCCGGTGCAGCATCCCGTTCAGCGTCACCGCCAGCCGATGGATCTCGTCGCGCGATTCCGGCACCGGCAGGCGGCCCTCCCGGGTGCCGCCGGTGATCTCCTCGGCCCCGGACCGCAGCGCGTCGACCGGGTGCAGGGCGGCGCCCAGGGCCCGCCACAGCACGATCGCCAGCAGCGTGATGATCAGCGGGAACGTGATCAGCAGGGCCAGCTGCAGGATGCGTACGCCCTGCTGCAGGTCGTTGGTCGAGCGGGCGACCAGCACCCGCACCGGGTCGGTGGGCGGCCCGGCGCTCAGCATCACCACGCGCGCGTCACCGGGCAGGCCCACCCGGCTGCCCGGGATGTCGCGCACCTCGCCGTCGCCGAGCCCGCGCAGCTCGTCCTCGTGCAGCATCGGCACCAGCCGGTCGGCGCCCGCCGAGATCGCCAGCACCCGCCCCTGCGCGTCGATGACCTGCACCTGCAGGGCCGGGTTGGCCTCGATCCGCTGGCTCAGCGAGTTCTGGTCGATGAGCTTGACGACGCCGCGCGCGGTCTCCAGCGTCTCGGTGCTGATCGCCCGCAGCAGCGCGAAGTTGAGGGCCCCGACCAGCAGCGCGCCCCCGGCGGCCAGCCCGACGGTCAGCGCCAGCACCGAGACCAGCACGAGCCGGGCCCGGAGGCTGATCTCGCGGGGGCGTCTCATCCCACCGCTGCCAGGCGGTAACCCGCCCCCCGTACGGTCTCGAGCCTGTCCCGGCCGATTTTGCGGCGCAGGTAGCCCACGTAGACCTCGACGGCGTTGGGCGCGGTCTCGACGGCGGCGTCCCACACGTGGTCGAGCAGCTCGATCTTGCTGACCACCTCGCCGGGCCGGCGCATGAGGTACTCGAGCAGCGCGAACTCGCGGGCCGTGAGCGTCACCTCGGCCCCGGCCACCATCACCCGGCGCTCGGCCGGGTCGAGCTCGACGTCCCCGTGGCGCAGCACCACCGGCCGCTCGTGCACCCCGCGCCGCAGCAGCGCCCGCAACCGGGCCAGCAGCACCACGTACGAGAAAGGCTTGGTCAGGTAGTCGTCGGCGCCGCAGTCGAGACCGTCGGCCTGGTCGTACTCGCCGTCCTTGGCCGACAGCATCAGCACCGGCACCCAGTTCTGCTCGGCGCGCAGCTGCCGCACCACCCGATAACCGCTGAGCCTGGGCAGCATCACGTCCAGGATCATGGCGTCGTAGCCGCCGTGCCGGGCCATCTCGAGCCCGTCCTGACCGTCGCCCGACACATCGACCGCGAAGCCCTCGGCCTGCAATCCACGCTGCAGCGCGGCCGCGAGCCGCGCCTCGTCCTCCACCACCAGCAACCGCACCTCATTACCTTTGCACGGAAGGGGCAACCCTTAGGGGCCGCTCTCAGCCCGGTCACAGCGGTGATGGCGCACTCTTGTGACAGATCAACGGGAGGTGGACATCGTGTCCGTGTTCAGGTCAAGGTCGGCACTTCGGTGGCTCGTGCCGTCGGCCGCAGCCGTCGTCGTCATCGGCGGTGGCGCGGCGGCGGGGACGATCATCGCCAGCGCCGACCCTTCGCTGCCCGAGCGCAGCGCCGCGCAGCTCCTCGTCGACCTGCAGAACGCCAAGGTCGACGGGCTCAGCGGCACCATCGTGCAGAGCGCCGATCTGGGGCTGCCCAAGATCGCCGGGCTGACCGACGACGCGTCCGGTCAGCTGGGCCTGGCCGGCCTTGTCGCGGGCAGCAACACCGCGCGGGTCTGGTACGCTGGCGAGGACAAGGCGCGGATCGCGCTGCTGGGCACCCAGGGTGAGACGGACGTCATCCGCAACGGCCCGGACGTGTGGTTCTGGCAGTCGCAGGAGAACGCGGCCACGCACCTGAAGGTGCCGGCGGGCGCCGAGAACAAGAAGCCGGAGGCGTTGCCGTCCGGCATTCCGTCCTCGCCGCAGGAGGCCGCGGACGCGGCGCTGGCGGCGATCGACGAGAGCACCGCGGTGACGACGACCGGCGCGGCCAAGGTGGCCGACCGGGACGCGTACGAGCTGGTGCTCAGCCCCAAGGCGCAGGAGTCGCTGATCGGCCAGGTGCGCCTGGCGATCGACGCCGAGAAGCACATTCCGCTCCGCGTGGACGTGTACGCCAAGCACGCCACCAGCCCGGCCGTCCGGGTGGCGTTCCAGCAGATCAGCTTCGACACGCCCGACCCGCAGCAGTTCGTCTTCAACCCGCCGCCGGGCACCAAGGTGACCGAGGCGAACAGCGCACAGCTCGAGAAGGACGCCGAGAAGGCGGGCAAGCCGACGCCCGAGCAGCAGAAGGCCCGGGCCGAGGACGCCGGTGTGAAGGTGATCGGCGAGGGCTGGGCATCGGTCGTGACGGCCAAGCTGCCGAAGGCCGACGCGGCCGCCGGTGAGGAGGCCAAGCAGGCCGACGACATGCTGGGCATGCTGCCCGAGGCCAGCGGGGCGTGGGGCAAGGGCCGGATCTTCTCCGGGTCGCTGTTCAGCGTGCTGCTGACCGACGACGGCCGGGTCTTCGCGGGCGCTGTCGCGCCGGAGACGCTGTACCAGGCGGCGGCCAAGAAGTAAGCGGTCTCCAATAGTTCTAGAACTCTCCCCGGCATCTGTGTCACACTGCCGAAGAGAGTTCTAGAACTTTGGAGGCGTGATGCCCATCCTCATGACGGAACCGGCCGCCGGTCGCTTCGGCGACTTCGGCGGCCGGTTCGTCCCCGAATCGCTCGTCCCGGCCTGCGACGCCCTGGCCGTGGCCTTCCGGGACGCCTGGGCCGACCCCGCGTTCCGGGCCGAGCTCGACGACCTGCTCGCCGTCTACGCCGGCCGCCCCACCCCGCTCACCCCGGCCCGCAACCTCTCGGCCGCCCTCGGTGTCGAACTGCTGCTGAAGCGGGAAGACCTCGCCCACACCGGCTCCCACAAAATCAACAACGTGCTGGGGCAGGGGCTGCTGGCCCGCCGCACGGGCAAGCGCCGGATCATCGCCGAGACCGGCGCCGGCCAGCACGGGGTCGCCGCGGCCACCGCCGCCGCCCTGCTCGGTCTCGAGGCCACCATTTTCATGGGGGAGCGGGACATCGAGCGGCAGCAGCTCAACGTCCTGCGCATGACCACGCTCGGCGCCACCGTCGTCCCGGTCACCACCGGCAGCCGTACGCTCTCCGACGCCACCAACGAGGCGATGCGCGCGTGGGTGGCCGACGTGGACGACGCCCACTTCCTGCTCGGCTCGGTCGGCGGACCCCACCCGTACCCGTGGATGGTGCGGGAACTGCAGCGGGTCATCGGCGACGAGGCCCGGCGGCAGGCCCCGTACGTCCCCGACGTCGTCGTGGCGTGCGTCGGCGGCGGCTCCAACGCGGCCGGGACGTTCGCCGGGTTCGAGGACACGACGGCGCGGCTGGTCGGGGTCGAGGCCGCGGGCGGCGCGGCGATGTCGTGCGGCCGCCCCGGTGTGGTGCACGGCTCCCGCTCGATGGTGCTGCAGGACCCCGACGGGCAGGTCGCCGAGGCCACCTCGATCGCCGCGGGCCTGGACTACCCGGGCATCGGGCCCGAACACGCCTTCCTGGGCTCGGCCGGCCGCGCCGAATACCACTCGGTCAAGGACGACGAGGTGATCGCGGCGGTGCGGCGGCTGGCCCGCGCCGAGGGCATCATCTGCGCCCTGGAGTCGGCGCACGCGGTGGCCTGGGTGCTGCGTGAGGCGGGCGGACCGCTGCTGCCCACCGGCTCGCGGGTGGTGCTGACCCTCTCGGGGCGCGGCGACAAGGACATGGCGACGCTGGGGGAGACGGCATGACCGACTGCACCGGAGTCAGCGCAGTGTCCGTAGGGCCAGGAGGGCATGCCCATACGCACAGCATGACCGACTGCACCGGAGTCAGCGCAGTGTCCGTAGGGCCAGGAGGGCATGCCCATACGCACGGCATGACCGACTGCACCGGAGTCAGCGCAGTGTCCGTAGGGCCAGGAGGGCATGCCCAGACGCACAGCATGACGCTCTTGGTGCCCTACCTGACCGCCGGTGTCACCGAGAACTGGATCGACCACCTGCTCGCGCTGCAGGAGGCGGGGGCGGACGCGATCGAGGTGGGGCTGCCGTTCTCCGACCCGATGCTTGACGGCGCCACGATCCAGCAGGCCTCGGGCCGGGCTCTCGCCCGCGGTGTCACTGTCGCCTCGGTCCTCGCCGAGATCAAAGACGCCCCCGTACGCGTTCCGCTGATCGCTTTCACGTACGCGAACCTGGTGTTCCGGCCGGGCGCCGCCACGTTCTGCCGCCGGCTCGCCGAGGCCGGCTTCCGCGGGCTGATCGTGCCCGACCTGCCGCTCGACGAGGCCGCCGGTGTCGAACGGGCCGCCGCCGACGCCGGTATCGAGCTGACGCTGCTGGTCGCCCCGGTGACGCCGGACGACCGGCTGGCCGAGATCGTGGCCCGCAGCCGTGGGTACGTCTACGCGGTCAGCCGCATGGGCACGACCGGCGAACGCGACTCGCTCGCCTCGTCGGCCGGCGCCCTGGCCGCCCGGATCAAGGCCGTCTCGACGCTGCCGGTGCTGGTCGGTTTCGGGGTGTCGGGGCCCGAGCAGGCGGTCGAGGCGGGACGCGCCGGGGACGGTGTCGTGATCGGATCGGCGCTGATGCGTAGGGTTCTCGACGGAGCCACGCCCGCCGACCTGGGAGCCGAGGTCGCGGCGGTGCGCGCCGCCCTCGACCACGCCGACCAGGAGGCCAGCGCTGACCACGCCTCGCACGCCGAAGTATCAGGTCATCGCGGCTGACCTGAGCGCCAAGATCCGTAGCGGGGAGTTGCCGCCCGGATCGGCCCTGCCGCCGCAGAAGGAGCTGAGCGGGTCGTACGGCGTCACGCTGGCGACGCTGCGGCAGGCGCTGCAGCAGCTCGAGGCCGACGGCCTGCTCTCGCAGCAGCCGGGCCGGGGCACGTTCGTCGCCGAGCCGCGCGCCGCCTACCGTCTGGACTCGCTGCGCGGCTTCGCCGAGGATCTGCGCGCTCAGGGGCACCTGGTGACCACGCAGATCCTCGGGCAGGCGGTGGGCACGCCCCCGGCCTGGGCCGCCGCGCACCTGGGGGAGCAGCCGCCCGCCGTACGTCTGGAGCGGCTGCGCCTGCTGGCCGGGCGCCCGGCCGTGCACCAGGTGTCGTGGATCCGCGGGGCCGCGCTGGCCGAGTCGGATCTGAGCGACACCTCGCTGTATCAGGCGCTGGCCGGCCACGGCATCGTCGTGCAGCGGGCGAGCGAGGCCGTGCGTCCGGGCTCGCTCGATCAGGCCACGGCCGCCCTGCTGCGCCAGCCGGCGGGCACCCCCGCGTTCCTGTCCGAGCGGGTCACCTATGGCCTGGACGACCGCGCGCTGGTGGCCGACCGGGCGACGATCCTCGGCACGATGATGGAGATCCGCACCGAGCGGGCCGTCACCGGGCTGTCGGTGAGCTGGGCTCAGCTGGCGTAGCGTTTCTCGGCCCGCGCCCGCGCCTTGGCCGCCTCGGCCTCGCGGTTTTTCGGCGGCGCGGTGGTGACCAGCTCGCCCAGCAGCTCGGCGGTGGCGGCGGCCACGGCGGCCACCGCCCGGTCGAACGCGGCCTGGTTGGCCTGCGACGGCCGGGTGCTGCCGGCGACCTTGCGCACGTACTGCAGGGCGGCGGCGTGGATCTCGTCGCCCGTCGCGGGCGGTTCGAAGTTGTGCAGCTGGTGGATGTTACGGCACACGGCGGGACCTCCGGGTGACGGGAACGCGACGTCAGCCAAGTTACGCCACCGGTACGACGAAATACGATGGACGCATGACGCACTGGTACGAGTCCTCCATCGACCGGCAGCTGCGTGAGGCCACCGAGCGCGGCGAGTTCGACAACCTGCCCGGCCTGGGCAAACCGCTGCCCGATCACGGCAAGGACTACGAGGAGGACTGGTGGGTCAAGGACTGGCTGGAGCGCGAGGGCGCGACCGCCGGGGTCATCCCGCCGACGCTCGCCCTGCGCCGCGAGACCGAGGAGCTTGAGGCCCGGGTCGACCGCCTGCGCAGCGAACGCGAGGTGCGCGACTACGTGGAGGACCTGAACGAGCGGATCCACCGGGCCACGGTCGGGCGGATGGACGGCCCTCCGGTGGTCCTGCGCAAGCTCCACGCCGACCGGGTGGTCGACGCGTGGCGGTCACGCCACTGAGCGGATGTTCAGCGGGTCCGCGGTCAGCGTGTCGCAGCGGACGTACGCCAGCTTGATCGTCACCTTGGTGAACCAGAGCACCGGCAGTGTCAGGGGTGGCGGCGACTCCGGTGTGAAGGTCACCGGGATCAGGCCGAACAGGTTGCCCTTGAACTCGGGCGTGTAGAACTTCACGTCGCCGTCGGTCACCAGCTCGTTGCTCTTGATGACCGTCTGTGCCCGGCCCGGCTCGTCCATGGTCAGCGTGAAGGGTTTGTTCACGGCCTTGTCCATGCTGAACTTGAGCGCCTTGAAGGTGCCCTTGGCCGTCGGCATGTCGACGACGCCGTCGTAGGTCGAGTCGTACATGGTCAGCGAGTCGACCTTCATGACCCCGGGTGTCGCCGCGACCCGCGGGATGTCGTCGGCGCTCGCCGTCCTGCCCAGCACCCGCGGGCCCAGGCAGGGGATCTCCTCGGCCGAGACGGTGGGGGTGGGGCTTTCCGTCCGGGCCGGGCTCGTCGTGGCGGCGGTCGCCGGGGCCGGGGCCGCGGGGGAGGCGGTGGGCGACGGCGTCGGCGACTCGCTCGGTGAAGGCGACGGCGACTCCTTGCCGCCGATGCCGAGCAGATCGCCCACGCCGTCGAAGAAGTCGCCGATCCCGTCGAGGAACTCGTTGCCGGCGCCCTCGTCGTCCTCCCCGCCCTCCGCGCCCGCCGGAGCGGACGCGGAGGGGGTGGGCTGCGGACTGCCGGAAACCGTGGGGGGCGGTTTCGGCGTCGCGGAGCCCGAGGGGGAGGCCGGCGCGGAGGACGTCTGCGAGGTGCGGGACGGGAGCCCCTCGGGACATTCCTCGGCGCGGGCCGGGGAACCGCTGCCTGCCACCAGCACGCCGCCGGTCACCGCCGTCGCCAGCAGGACCGCGGCGAGCGCGCGGGGGTTGTCGAACCGGCCGTCGTTCAGGCCGGGCACGATCGTGGTGTCGCCCTCCGCGCCGGCCGGGCGCAGGGGCTGGGTCGGCTCGGGGTCGCTGTTGTCCGGCGCGTCGGGGGTGGGGGCGCCGGACGGCGGGGCTGCCTTGGCGCGCGGCGGCCCCCACGCGATGACCAGCGCGCCGCCGACGATGCCGAGCAGCATGCCCACGAAGAACCCGCCGAGGTTGAGCCCGACGAACGTGTAGAGCGCGGTGAGCAGGCCGATGATGCCGTAGAAGACGCGCTGGGCCGGGCTGAACCAGGCCAGCACGCCGCACAGCAGGAGCAGCAGCGGCAGCAGGTAGGACAGGAAGCCCTGCGGGCCGAGGTGGACCTCGAGGTTGCCGAGGTTCATGTTGGCGGTGTACAGCAGCTCCAGGGCCGCCAGCACCAGGAAGAAGCCGCCCCAGAACGGCCGCGTGCGCCGCCACGTCCGGAACCTGCTCCAGAAATTGTCCTGCGGCATGATGATCAGCCCTGGTAGCACTCTTTGCCGCTGTCACCGAGGAAGAGCTTGAGGCTCATCCCGGTCAGCTTGAACGTCGACGCCGAGGTCATGTACGCCTTCTGCTTGAGCCCCACGATGGTCACGTCGGTGGCCTGCTGGCCGAACGCGCCGGCCTCGCCGTGCTGCTTCTGCCCGTCGGCGTCGAGGGTGGAGGCGTCCTGGCCGATGTCGATGTTTCCGAAGGTGGCGTCGCCGCTCAGCTCGGACATGCCGATCAGCAGGTCCTCGGCCTGGGCGGGCTTGTCCGGGTCGGTGCCGGCCTCGATGCGCAGCACGACCGGCCCGGCCGCCACCGACTGGCACAGCTTGTGGATGTCGGCCGACTTGATGCCCGACATGGCGGCCACCACGTACTTCTCGCCGGTGCTCTTCTGCACCTGCTCGGTCGGCAGCTTCTTGCTGTACTGGGTGAAGCCCTTGCCCTCGAGCCGGTCGGCGGTCAGCTTGAACTGGGTGCCCGAGACCGAGAAGCTGGCTGCCAGCGCGCCGTTGGCCAGGGCGATGACCAGACCCCCGGCGACCAGCGCGGGCACCCCCACCGCGACGGCGAAACGGCGCCAGTCGGTGCGTCCGAACTGCGGATCGCTCTGCGCGTCCTCCACGGGTCCTCCTCGTGACCTCGGGCCGGTTCGCATCGAGGGCCGCCGCTGTGGTCGCGGGCGTCGTCAGTGAGCTCCGTCGATGCCGTCCGTTAACGTCCGGGAAATGTTGCCGTCCGGGAACGTCCCCGACAAGGGGTCGGCTACTAGTCGGTAACCTAACTTGCCGGATCCATGTGACGCTGCGTGACGGCGGGCTCGGCAGCCGTACGAATTGCCTGGTGTGACGGTCACCACGCGTGAGAATCCATTGATTGTCACGGATCGGTCACAAAACCCAGCAAGTTCCCAGGAACGGGCGCCACCGGCGGTCCCGTCACTGAGCGTGGCGCAATGCCCACCAGATCCGGTCCCGTGTGAAGGGCAACTCGGTCAGCCGTACGCCGGTGGCGTCGCGCACGGCGTTGGCCAGCGCCGGGGCCACCGGGTTGAACGGGCTCTCGCTCATCGACTTCGCGCCCAGCGGCCCGATCGCGTCGTCGGTGCCGGCGAACAACACCTCCGTGCGCGGGACGTCCGCGAACGTCGGCAGGTGGTACTGCCGGAACCCGGTCGTGGTGACATGCCCGTCCGGCCCGATGTCGACGTGCTCGGCCAGGGCCGCCCCGAGCGCCTGGGCCACCCCGCCCTCGACCTGCCCCCGGCACTGCAGCGGGTTCATCACCGTGCCCGCGTCGGCGCTGTGCACGCTACGCAGGATCCGCAGCTCGCCGGTGTCCGGGTCGACCGCCACCCGGAACCACTGCACGTTGAACGCCACCGACCGCGGGCTGCCGCCCCAGTGCCCCTCGGCGGTGAAGGGGGCCGGGCGGGCGGCCAGTTCCTCCAGCACCGCCTCGGTCAGCTCGGCGTCCCCGGCCTCGGCCCGCAGCAGCGCGTGCAGGCCGCGAGCCGCGTGCAGCACCGCCTTGCCGGCCACGACCACCCCCGTCGACGCGAACGCCCCGGTGTCGTGGCGCACCACGTCGGTGTCGGACTGCCGTATCGTGACCTTCTCCGGCGTCGTGTCCAGCGCGTCCGCGGCGATCTGGGTGTGCACGGTCGTGCTGCCGTTGCCGAATTCCGCCGTGCCGACCGCGATCTCGAACCGCCCGCCGGGCAGCAGCGTCGCCGTCGCGTCCGCGTAGTGCCCGCCGGGCGGCCCGGCCGCGATCATCGCCACTGCCATGCCGTCGCCCACCAGCCATCCCTCGGGCGCCGGCTCCCCGGGCCGGGCGGCGGCTTCGCGGACGTGATCGAGGCACTGGTCCAACCCGTACGAGGCAATGGTCAGGTCCTCGGCATGGTCGCCGGGCGCCGTCAGGTGGTCGCCCGGCCGCACGATGTTGCGTTCCCGCAGCACGATCGGGTCGACGCCGAGCCGCCGGGCCAGCTCGTCGAGCGCCGACTCGACAGCGAACGAGACCTGCCCCAGCCCGTACCCGCGGAAGGCGCCCGCCGGGACAGTGTTGGTGTGGACGCACCAGGCGTCGACGCGCATGTTGGCGCAACGGTAGACCGCGATCGACTCGTGGCAGCCGTGGAACATGACGGCGGGCCCGTGATTCCCGTACGCCCCGGTGTCCGAGACCACCCGCAGCTGCAGCGCGGTGAGGGTCCCGTCGGCCCGCGCGCCCACCTTGATCCCGACCGTGAACGGGTGCCGGGTGGTGGCCGACGTGAACTGCTCGGCCCGCGTGTACTCGTGCCGCACCGGCTTGCCCGTACGCAGCACCGCCAGCGCCACGAGATCCTCGACCAGCATCTCCTGCTTGCCGCCGAACCCGCCGCCGACCCGGCCCGCGATCACCCGCACCCGATCCTCGGGCAGGTCGTAGAGCTTGGCCAGGGCACGGCGGGTCAGGAACGGCGTCTGCGTGCTGGCGCGCACCACGAGCCGGCCGTCCTCGTCGAGCCACCCCACCGCGCCGTGCGTCTCGAGGCTGGCGTGCTGCACGCGCGGGGTCCGGAACGTCTCCTCGTAGATCTCGTCGGCCTCGGCGAACCCGGCCTCCGGATCACCCAGGTCGGCGTGCCGCTCGGCGACCACGTTGCGCTCGGCCCCCGGGTGCAGCTGCGGGGCGCCCTCGGCCATGGCCGCCTCGGGCGTGAGCACAGCGGGCAGCACCTCGTAGTCGACGGCGAGCGCACGGACGCCTTCCTCGGCGGCGGCCTCGCTGGTGGCGACGACGGCGGCCACCCGCTGCCCGGCGAAGCGCACGACGTCGTCGAGCACCCGGGTGTCCCACGGGTCCTCCGAGGCGTGCTCGTGCTGGGCGGTCGAGAACCGGGCGGCGGGCGCGTCGGCGTGGGTGAGCACCAGCTCGACCCCGGGCACGGCGAGCGCGGCCTCGGTGCGTACGGCAATGACCCGGGCATGCGGATGGGGTGAGCGCAGCACCTTGAGATGCCGCACGCCGGGCACGTCCAGGTCGAAGGTGTAGCGGGCGGCGCCGGTGACGACCTGGGGGCCGGCCGGGGCGCCGAGGCTCGCGCCGACCGCTTTCCCGGCGACCGGTTCGGCCACGTTGACCACTCCGGCCACGGCGTCGGCGATCGCGCGATATCCCGTACAGCGGCAGAGGTTGCCTTTGAAGGCGCGCGGCAGGTCGGTGAGCTGATCGTCGGTCAGGGCCGCGGTCGTCATGATCAGGCCGGCCGTGCAGAACCCGCACTGGAACCCCTGCGCGTCGAGGAACCGCCGTTGCACCGGATGCAGTTCCCCGTCGGCGGCCAGTCCCTCGACCGTGGTGATCTCGCGATCGGCCGCGCGGAACGCCGGATACACGCACGAGTGCACCGGCTTGCCGTCCACATGCACCGTGCAGGCGCCGCAGTCCCCGGTGTCACAACCCTTCTTGACCCCGTACGCCCCCTCCTCGCGCAGATAGGTGCGCAGGCACTGGCCGGGGCGGGGCGGCCGGTCGTGCTCGCTTCCGTTGATCCTCATGCCAGCTCCGCCCGGATCTGCTCGGCGTACAACCGCGTGAGGTGCCGGCGCCACGCGGGCAGCCCGTGCACGTCGTCGATGTAGGCGTCCTCTCCGATCCGCTCGGTCAGCGCCACCGACACCAGCTCGGCCGAGGGCGGCTCGGGGAACCGCAAAACGTACGGCCGCCGGGTCGCCGCCGTCACGGTCAGTGTCGTGGTCGCGTCCGCGTCGCGCCGCCCGATCACCAGCACGCCCGAGCGCCCATGGGCGTGCAAAGACCCTTGCCTGTACGCCGTCACGGCGGCCAGCGCCGAAGCGGGCAGGAACATCGAGCGCAACAGTTCGCCGTCGCGCAGCACGGTGGCGCCCTCACCGGTCACGAACTCGGCGACACCGACCGTTCGTCCGCCCTCGGGGCCCTGCAGCAGCACTGTGCCGTCGAGCGCGGCGCCCAGCGCGATCATCGGCCCGGCCGGGAGCGCGGCACACAGGTTGCCGCCGACGGTCGCCACGTTCCAGATCTTGAAGGAGGCCAGGAACGCGTGGCAGCAGCGTTCGGCGATGTCGTAACCGCTCGCCGCCAGCTCGGCGATCGTGCAGGTGGCGGCGATCTCGAGGCCGTCTTCGCGCAAGGTCAGCGCGGGCCAGCCGGCCGTGGTCAGATCGAGCAGGCGGGTCACGTGCGGGCGGGGCTCGCCGAACAGCGCCGTGCCCCCGCCCAGCCACGCGTCACCCGGGCGCCACTGGCCCGGGCCGGCCGGGCTGACGACCTCGACGACGGTGTTCAGGTCCACGCACGTACGTTACGCGTGTCGTGTTTCGGTTACCGCACGATCAGGGTTGTGACGGCCACCGTGGCTGCCCACAGTGTCAACAACAACAGAGGCCGGCGCGGGGTCTCGATGTAGGGCGGTGGAGGCAGCGGGCTGAGCGCGAGGGCCCGGATCCGGGTGTCGCGCAGTGCGGCCACCAGCTGATCGGCCGTGCGCTGCTGCGACCGGGCCGGCCAGGGCGGCGGCACCGGCACGTTGAGCACGGCCTCACCCGCGGTCAGCACCACCGTGCCCTCGTCGTCGTGCACGACCGCGCTGTCGGTGGCCCACGGCTCCCGGCTGAGCCCGCGGAAGCCGACCGCCGCGACGCCGCCCGCGTGCCAGCGCAGGCGGGGCCGCAGCTGCGAGCGCCAGCCGAACTCGAACCCGGCCGCCGCGGCAACCGCCGCCACCACGATCAGCCCTCCCGGGGGCAGCCCGGCCAGGTGCGCGACCTCGGTGAGGGCCAGCGCGGCGCCCAGGCCGATGGCGATCGTGGCGGTCCAGGCCCGTTGCGGCGAGATGCGGTGCTCCCGCGGAACGAACGCGCCGGCGTCACGGTCGGCGGGCCGCAGCGCGTCCGGGTCGACCAACTGCTCCTCGTCGTCCTCGATCTCGCGGGGCAGGCCCTCGACCACGTCGTACGGGACCTCGACGACCTCGCCGACCGGGCCGACCGGCACGTGCAGCCGCCGGTCCACCTCGAGCGCGCACCAGCTGCCCGGGATCGGGTCGCCGTAGAGCACCGCGGCCTCGGTGTGCACGTCGTCCTCGTCGTGCCGGGGTTCGGGCTCGGCGACGTCGAACGCGAACTCGAGCGCCGTCCGGCCGTCCTCGGCGGGCAGCAGGACGTGCACGTGACCCTCCTGCTCGACCGCGCGTACAGAGTGCACGGGCTGGGGGACGGTGAACAGGCGGCGGAGCGCGGACTGATGGCGTACGGCCCGGGCCAGCAGCGCGCAACCCAGCGAGAAGGCGCAGATCGTGCCGGCCAGCCAGGGAACGGCCGCGTCGTCGACGGCGACCCACACCACCCCGGCCGCCGCCACCAGCAGCAGCGCGAACCCGGTCACCTCGGCCGGGGCGGCCACATGCGGGAGGGCGTACGGGGGAGGGGGTTTGCGGTGGGGGACGGGAAGCGGCGGGGGTGGCCGGTCGAGGCGTGACACCAGGATCGCGACGACCGCGTAGCCCCAGGTGGCGAAGACCGTGCCGGGGGAGCCGGCGAGCGGGGTCCAGAGCACCGCGCCGAGCACAGCGGCCCAGACGGCGGCGACCCGGTGGGCGTACACCATGAGAGCGGGCCCGATCAGCACTCCCAGCCCCACCCATCGAGCCGCCGGGGCAGGGTCGGTGGGGCCGCCGAAAACGCCGAAGACCAGCAGGAACGTGACGAGGCCGGCGACCGGAACGGCCGTGTCCACCCGCATCAGCCAGCGCATGACTCCATGGTCATGCGCCGGCCGATGTTTTGTGGCGGTTTGCAGGTGTTACGGGCCGCTGACGAGCGGCGTCATCTGGTGGCCGCTGTTCACTGTCTGACCGGTGTTGTTGATGACGCTGACGATCGTGCCGGTGCCGCCGAGCGAGACCGTCACCATGTCACGGAACCGCACACCGGATTTGACCGGCACCTCGAAGGCCCGCTGCGCCACCACCGACGGGTTGACGTTGAAGTAGCAGTAGCTGCCCAGACCCCATGCCTCGTGGGTGTTGACCGAATCGGCGACCTTGTACGCCGCCCAGCCGCGCGTCGAGCCGTTCATCCAGGCGGCCTGGTTCGGCGGGTCGTACGGCATCTCGTTCTGATAGAAGTACGTGCGGCCGCGGTCGCCGTTCCAGATCGTCTGATACTGCTGGTAGTGCTCGACGAACAGGCCGTAGAAGGTGACGTCGTTGCCGTTGACGATCAGGCCGTTGCGCCCGGTGTTGATGTTCCAGCCGTACGTGCCGTCGTTGCCGTGATCGGCGCGCCAGATCCAGGCGTGGTCACCGATCACGTGGCTGCTGTTGACCTGGACGCTGACGGTCGCCTTGCCGGCGATCGAGCCGCCGACCCGCACGAACACGTCGGACAGCACTGTCGGGTCGGCCGCGTGCGAGGCCGACGAGCCGGCCGGGCCCACCTGCAGCAGGGTGTTCGAGTTGGTGGTGCCCGCGTCGAAGAGCACCCCGGCCAGCCGTACGCCACCCACGTCGGCGATGTTCATCGCGTTCACGCCGCCGGTGGGGACGAACGTGGCCAGGCCCAGGCCGAGGATCACGGTGCCGGCCCGGGTCACGTTCAGGGGCTGGTCGATGTTGTAGACCCCCGGCGTGACGAGCAGGTTCTTGCCGGACGCGAGGGCGGCGTTGATCGTCGAGGCGGTGTCACCGGGCTTGACGACATAGAACGTGCCGATCGGCAGCGACGAGCCCGCGGGGTTGCCGTTCGCCCAGGTCGTGCCGCTCGTGTTACTGCGCAGGGCGGGCACGAAGACCTGGTACGCGCCGGTGGAGTCGACGTACAGGTAGGGCTTCTCGGCCACCAGCGGGGTGGTGTTCAGCGTCGTGAACGGCGGGGTCGGGAAGCTCTGGGCCGGGGCGCCGGGGGAGCCGACGAACACCTGGTTCCAGTTCGAGCCGTTCCAGCTGCCCATCTGCGAGTTGCGGGTCAGGAACTGCTGCTGGCTGCCGGACTGGATCTGCCCGTCGATCTTCGAGTCGGCGATGAACCCGCCCGACGACCAGCCCCCGTCGGAGAGGGCGAGGTTTCCCCGTACGTGCATCCGGCGGTACGGCGCGGCCTGGCTCACGGCCCAGCGGTCGAGGCCGTCCTGCGGGGTGACGCTGAGGCCCTCGGCGGAGCGCCAGAAGTTCTGGGTCGCGTTCTGCGAGCCGTCGGGCCACCAGTCGGCCTCGACGTGCACGTGGCCGTTGATGTTGGTCTGGTCGGGGACGAGGCCGAGCCCGGCGACCTGGGTGAAGAACCCGACGTTGACGTCGACGTTGTAGTTTCCGGGCTTGAACAGCAGGGCGTGGCGGGCGGTGCCGAACTGGTTCCTCACCTGCTGGTTGAACACCGAGTTGAGCTTGGCCTGGATGGTGACCGCGCTCATGCTCGGGTCGAAGATCGCCACGTTAGGCCCCAAGTCCGGATTTGTCGGGTTCGGGGGGACGGTGGTGGGCGGGTTCGTGGGGGTGCCGGACATGGTCCACTTCTGGTTGGCGCCGCCGCCGCACGACCACAACTGCAGCTTCGCGCCGTCGGCGAGGTTGTTGTCCTTGATGTCGAGGCACTTGCCTGCCCTGACGTTGACCAGGTCGCGGGCCGCGTTCAGGGTCCACTGCTGGCTGGTCAGGCCCGCGAAGCAATCCCACATGTGCACGACGGCGCCGTCGTTGGTCGCGCCGTTGGCCACGTCGAGGCACTTGCCGAGGCCGCGGACCGAGCCGTCGTCGCCGATCGTCCACGTCTGATTGGGGCCACCGGCGCAGGACCACATCTGGGGCTGATTGCCGTTGGCCGTGCTGCCGTTGGTCACGTCCAGGCACTTGCCGTTGGCGGCGGAGGTGATTGCCCCGGTCGTCGCCGCGAACGCCTGCCCCGCTCCCGTGACAGCCAGAGCCGCGGCCACGACAGCAACCATCGCAGTCATAGCCGCACCCATCCTGACCCTCCTGGGCGCCGAAGTCCCTGGCGTCGCGATCCTTATCGCGGCGGTCCTCAATCTCGCCGCCCAAGGCATGACTTCTCGTTTCATTTCCGGCACTCCTCTGTGGATGCCGGCAGGGGGATGCTTCTGTGCATGGGGATCTCCCGAGAGTGGGGACGGGGAACCGGAAAGTGAGTTAACAGTTCCCACCCGGGGAGATCCCGGTCAAGCTGATATCGACGTACTTAAGAATCCCTTAATGGTTCCGGAACAAGAGAGCGCTCTCTTAGTTCTTGCCTTGGTTCCTGGCTTAGTTGAAGTAGTGGCCGGCTTCGAGATCCTCCATGAGCGTCGGCCCCGCCGGTTCCCAGCCGAGCAACTCCCGGGTGATCGTGTTGGAGGCGGGGCTGTCCAGGGCGAACATGGGTCCGATCCACCCGAGGTCCTCCGGGCCGGCCGGCTCGGCCGGAACCCCCAGCCCGCGCCCGATCGCCTCGGCGATCTCGCGGGCAGTCACCGATTCCTCGGCGACGGCATGCAGGACTGCGCCGGCCGGGGCCTTCTCGATCGCGAGCCGGAACACCGTCGCGGCGTCGCTGCGGTGAACGGCGGTCCACCGGTTCGCGCCGTCGCCGGCATACCCCGCCGTCTTGCGCTCGCGTGCCGCCTTGATCAGCGCGGGCACGAAACCGCCGTCGCCCTCGCCGTGCACCGTCGGGGCAAGCCGTACGACCTGAGCCCGCACACCGCGCTCGACCAGCGCGAGCGCTGCGTCCGCCGACTGCTGGCGCGGGTGGGCCGTGGCCGGGTCGGGCCGGTCGCGTTCGGTGATCACCTGGCCCGGCAGCACGCCGAGGGTGCCCGAGGCGATGGCGAACGGCCGGCCGCTGTCCTCGAGGGCCTCGCCGATGGCCGCGATGGCCGCTCGGTCCTTGCGCAGCGACTCCGCGAAGTTCCCGAAATCGTGCACGAACGCCAGGTGGATGACGGCGTCGGCGTTGCGGGCGCCGTCCCGCAGCAGGTCGAGCGAGTCGAGGTCGCCGCGCAGAACGTGGGCGCCGGTCGCGGCGACGGCTCGGGCCTTCTCGGCTGAGCGGGCCAGGCCGACCACCTCGTGGCCGCGGGCGATCAGGTCGGGCACCACGGCCGAGCCGATCCAGCCGGAAGCGCCGGTGACGAAAACGCGCATGACAGTTCCTTCTCTCTGTTGCATGTCAGCGACTGACATCACCGTACGCTTCATGTCAGCAACTGTCATCAGATCCGGCAATGTGATGTCAGAGACTGTCATCGGGTAGGATGGCGGTCGTGGGACGCTGGGAGCCGAACGCGCAGGCCCGCCTCCGCCAGGCGGCGCTCGACCTCTACTCGTCCCGCGGTTTCGAGAACACGACGGTCGCCGAGATCGCCGAGGCCGCCGGCCTCACCGAGCGCACCTTCTTCCGGCACTTCACCGACAAACGCGAGGTGCTGTTCGCCGGCTCCGAGCGGCTGCAGCAACTGCTGGCCGAGACCGCAGCCGCGTCCTTCGAGGCCGCCGGCCCGTCCGGCGCGGTGGCCACCGCCTTCGAACACGCCGCCCAGACGTACTTCCCCGAACTGCCCTATGCGCGCCAGCGCCAGAGCATCATCGACGCCAACCCGCCCCTCCAGGAACGCGAGCTGGCCAAACTCAACGGCGTAGCCGCCGCGCTGGCCGAGGTGCTCCGCGGGCGCGGGGTGCCCGAGCCGTCCGCCGCCGTGGCCGCCGAGTCGGGCGTGGCCGCCTTCAAGGTCGCGTTCGCCCGCTGGGTGACCGACCCGGCTGACCGCGCCCTGATCGACCACATGCGCGAGGCCTTCGACGCCCAGCGACTCCTTTTCGCCGCACCCACCCCAACCCGATAGGCCGCCCCGACCCCGGCCACCTCCTGCCACCCTGCCTGACGCGCACCGGGCCCACCCGCGAGAACGCGTGCTTCTACGGCACTCGCTCGCAGCGCCTCGCCTCGTTCCCGCCCTGTCGCTGCCGTCGAGCTGACCCCACCACCGGCCGAGGCTGCCCGGCACCTCGCCGTGGCCGGTGACCTGCTCTGCCGGGGCCGGTGATCGGCTCTGCCGTGGCCGGTGACCTGCTCTGCCGTGACCGGTGACCGGCTCTGCCGCGGCCGGTGACCTGCTCCGGGCACGCCTCGCCCGGCCGCAATGCCGGCGCGTCCAGCCGTGGCCGGTGACCGGCTCTGCCGCGGCCGGTGACCGGCCCTGGGCCGCGACGCGCAGGCCAACCGGTCCGCTGATCGCGCCGCCGGCCAACCGGTCCGCTGATCGCGCCGCCGGCCAACCGGTCCGCTGATCGCCGTCGGCCACAGCGTCTCGGGTCGGCGGCACCTAACCTGAGATTTTCTCGGGATTTCCGGTACCCTGCCGGACCATGGACGCAGACGTCATCGTTGTCGGAGGCGGGCTCGCCGGGCTCGCCGCGGTTCACGAGCTCACCCGGGCCGGCAAGCGGGTCCTGCTGGTCGACCAGGAGAACGCGGCCAACCTCGGCGGGCAGGCGTTCTGGTCCTTCGGCGGCCTGTTCCTCGTCGACACGCCCGAGCAGCGGCGCATGCGTGTCGCCGACTCGTTCGATCTGGCCTGGAGCGACTGGCAGGGCAGCGCGGGCTTCGACCGGCTCGACGACCAGGACTCCTGGAGCTACAAGTGGGCCCGCGCCTATGTGGAGTTCGCGTCCGGTGAAAAGCGGGCCTGGCTGTCGTCGCTCGGCCTGTCCTGGTTGCCGACCGTCGGCTGGGCCGAGCGTGGCAGCCTGCGCGCAGACGGCCACGGCAACTCGGTGCCACGCTTCCACGTCACGTGGGGCACGGGCACCGGCGTGGTCGCACCCTTCGTCCGGTCGATCGAGGACGCGGCGGCCCGCGGGCTCGTGACGTTCCGCTACCGGCACCGCGTCGACGAGCTCATCGTGGACAACGGCGCGGTCACCGGCGTACGGGGGAAGGTTTTGGCTCCTGCCGACGAGGCCCGCGGCGAGCCGACCAGCCGCGAGGAGACCGGCGACTTCAGCCTGACGGCGCAAGCGGTGGTGGTCGCGTCCGGTGGCATCGGCGGCAACCACGACCTCGTACGCAAATACTGGCCCGACCGGCTGGGCACGGCGCCCGCCCAAATGATCACGGGCGTTCCCGCGTACGTCGATGGCCGCATGCTGGAGATCTCGGCGAGTGCGGGAGCGAGGCTCGTCAACCGGGACCGTATGTGGCATTACACCGAGGGCATCCAGAACTGGAACCCGATCTGGCCCGGCCACGGCATCCGCATCCTGCCCGCGCCGTCGTCGATGTGGTTCGACGCCCTCGGCCGGCGCCTGCCCGCGCCCTGCCTGCCCGGTTACGACACGATGAGCACACTGCGGCACCTGCGGACGACGCCCGACATCGCGCAGTACGACCACTCCTGGTTCATCCTCACGCAGAAGATCATCGAGAAGGAGTTCGCGCTTTCCGGCTCCGAGCAGAACCCCGACATCACCTCCGGCGACAAGCGGGCCTTCCTGCGTGAACGCCTGCTCGGCAAGGGCGCCCCGGCCCCGGTCGAGGCGTTCAAGCGCAAGGGCGCCGACTTCGTGGTCGCGTCCAACCTGGACGACCTGGTCGCCGGGATGAACAAGCTCACCGACCAGCCCCTGCTGGACGCGGCCCGCATCCGCAGCCAGATCGAGGCCCGCGACCTGCAGATGGCCAACCCGTACTCGAAGGACGCGCAGGTCCAGGGCATCCGCAACTCGCGGCGCTACCTGGGCGACCGGATCGGGCGGACGGCCACCCCGCACCGCATCCTCGACCCCGCCGCGGGCCCGCTGATCGGCATCAAACTGCACATCCTGACCCGCAAGACCCTGGGCGGCATCCAAACGGACCTGGACTCACGCGCCCTGACCGCCGACGGCACCCCGATCCCCGGTCTTTACGCCGCGGGCGAGGCAGCCGGTTTCGGTGGTGGCGGCGTTCACGGCTACAACGCGCTGGAAGGCACCTTCCTGGGTGGCTGCCTCTTCACCGGCCGGAACGCCGGCCGCCACCTCTCCCGGACCTTGTAGCCAACCCGACCCCGATCGGTGTCCCCGGCCCGGCGCATGGTGCGCCCGCGACCGGTGCGTCGAACAGCCCCCCGGTCGCCCGGATGGGGTGCGAGACGCATCTTGCACAGCGCGGAGAGGCGGTCGGGCTCGTCGTACCGGGTGGCCGGGCTGGATCGGGTGGCCGGGCCGCATCGGGTTGTCAGGGGAACGACCAGCGCTGGCTTGCGGAGCCTGTGCAGTCGGTGACGAGGACGCGAGTCCCGGACTTGCGGCCCGCGGACGGGTCGGTCAGGCAGCCGTTGTTCGCGGCGTTGAGCAGGCGCTGCCCCGAGACACGCCACTGCGCTGTGGTTCGTCCGTCGCAGCCGACCACCTCGACCGCGCCGCCACCCACGAGCAGGGCGCATTTGCCCATGACTCGCAGGGTGCCGTCCCTGGCCAAGGTCCAGCTCTGCGCGACCGAGTTGTTGCACTCGAAGGCGAGCACGAAGTTCCCGTCGAGGGGCAGAGCGCCGTTGAGGTCGAGGCACAGGCCGTTCTGGCCGCGGATCACGCCCGTGCGGTCGTTCGGCGGCGGCTCGGGCGCCACCAGCTGCGGGTTGCCGGTCGGCGTGGTCTTGTTGCCGCCGGTTGCCGAGGGGGTCAGCGAGATCGGGGTCGGCGGGCTGCCGGCGCTGGGCGGCGACGATCCGGACGGCGGCGCGCCGGCGCTCACGGAAGCAGAGGCCGATGTCGCGGCGGCGCCTGTGCTTCCGGGGCGGGCTCCCCGCCCAGCCGGAGCGCCCGCGACCGGTGGCGTGACGGGGGCACTGGTGGTCAGGGGCGCTTCAGCCGCAGGGATCTCGGCGCCGGGCTCGGTGGCGACCGAGGGCCGCACGTCCTCGGAGCGCAGCGTCGCATAACCCGCCGCGGTCGCACCCAGCACCACCGCGGCAGCGGCCGCAGCCATGACGATCAACCGCCGGCGACCCTGATTGCCGGAGCCGGCCCCGCGCGGAGCGTGTTTGCGCTTGAACGGCAGATGCAGGATCGCGGTCGGCGCGTCGGAGCCCTCGAGCGCATGCTGCGATCGCACCTCGCGGGTCGACGCCGCGGGCCAGGTCTGGGTCGACTCGTCGTCGAGCGCTCCGGAATCGCGCAGCACGAACGGCCGTACGAGCAGGGGATCCTGCTCGTCGTTCTGGTCACCGTCCGTCACGCTTCACCCGCCGCCATCGAGTCTGCACAAGACGATCGGCCGCCCAAGATACCCGTGATGATCGTGATTCCGCCGTCCCGTGAACATCCGACTTTCCGCCCGTTGCGGCCGTCCGGGCAGTGATCGATCACATTGAGTCGGCTTGGCGACAGTTGACCCGGCAGCAACTTCCCAGCTCCACAACGGCGAACCGACTTGATCTCCAGCGAACCTACCTTTCAGCTCATCCGGGCGCGACACGGGCACCGGCTGATCTGAAAGGTCCCCATGTCGCTTTCCTCCCGCCTGCTCGCCGCCGGTGTGGCGGGCCTGGTCATGGCCGGTGCGTTCGTCCCGCCGGCCACCGCCACGGGCCGTTCCCCTGGCTCGGCCGCGCCGGGCCGTTCCCCTGGCTCGGCCGCGTCGGGCGCCTCCGACGTCGTGGCCGCGTCGGGCGCCTCCGATGTCATGGCTGCGTCGGGCGCCGCCGACGTCGTGGCCACGGCTAAGACCGCACGAACCTCCGCCCGGGAGCGTCGCCGTGTCGACTCGGTGGCCTCCCCGAAGCTGCACTGGTATTCGTGTTACTCGTGGGCGCAGTGCGCGACCGCGAAGGTGCCGCTCGACTACGACCGCCCCCACGGTCAGCAGGTAACGCTGGCCCTGCTGCGCATCAAGGCCCGCGACCAGCAGCACCGGATCGGCAGCCTGTTCGTCAACCCGGGCGGCCCGGGCGCCTCGGGCGTCGGGCTCGCGCTGGCCGCGCCGTACTTCATGAGCGACTCGCTGCTCGAGCGCTTCGACATCGTCGGCATGGACCCGCGCGGCATCGGGTTCAGCGACCCTGTCAACTGTTTCGGCGACCCCGGCCGTCAGCAGCCCGTCATCGCCAAGCTCAACACCGGTTTCCCGTACGGGGTCAAGGAGGAGAAGGCGTTTCTGAAGGCGGCCGCCAAGCAGGGCCGGGCATGCTCGACCGCCGGGCGTCAGCTCGCCGGCTCGATGTCGACGGCCGAGGTCGCGCGGGACATGGACGTCATGCGCCGGGCGGTCGGCGACAGCAAACTCACCTACCTGGGTTTCAGCTACGGCACCGCGCTCGGGCAGTACTACGCCAACATGTTCCCCGACCGCTTCCGCGCCATCGCCGTGGACGGCGTGATCGACCCCCGCGCCTGGGTCGGCAGCCGCCGCACGGCCGGCCAGGTGCAGGACGACCGGCTGCGCTCGGCCGACGGCGCGTGGAAGGCGCTGCAAGAGATCATGCGCCGGTGCAACGCGGCCGGTCCGGACAGGTGCGAGTTCTCCGGTCAGGCGCTGCGCCGCTTCCGGATCATCGCGAACCGCCTCAAGGCCGAACCGCTGACCGTCGGCGGACAGAAGATCACCTACGCCGCGTTCGTCAGCATGGCGCTCAGCTCGCTGTACGACGTCGAGGCGGGCGCCGACCTGACCGAGATGGCCGCCGCGTTGTGGCGCCTGACCACCCCCGGCGCCAAGGCCGCCGGAACCGAGGCCGCCGTCGTCCAGCGGGCACACCGGAAGGCCGTCGGTCGTGCGTTCCCGTACGACAACTCGTTCGACGCCTACGCCGCTGTCATGTGCACCGACGGACGTCATCCCGCTCGCGGCTCCGCCTGGGTGAAGGCGGGTGCGAAGGCCGACAAGCGCGCCCCGTACTTCGGCCGCGCCTGGGTCTGGGCCAGCGCGTCGTGCGCCCGCGACTCGTGGACGGTCCGCGACGAGGACGCCTACACCGGACCGTTCAACCGCCGCTCCAAGAACCCTGTCCTGGTCGTCGGCAGCTACTGGGACCCCGCCACGAACTACGCGGACGCGGTCACGTCGTCCGAACTGATTCCGCACAGCCGACTCCTCTCGAGCACCAACTGGGGCCACACGGCCTACGGCACCTCGGCCTGCGTGACCGGCGCGATGGACCGCTACCTGCTCACGCGGGCCCTGCCCGCCCGGGGCAGGACCTGCGTCGGCGACATCCAGCCCTTCCGGACGCCGCTGAGCGACAACCCGGACGAGACCGTTAAGGACGCGTTCGACCTCAACACCGCCACCCCGGCCGAGATCGCCGCCCACGGCCTCCCGGCTCGGAACACCCCGAAGGTCCTGCCACCCGTCCGCTGACACGCCACCAGCTCCCCGTCGTGCGCGTGCTTCCGACGCCCCGGTTCGGCGTTGGCGGGCGGATCTCGGGGAGCTGGGTGCTGTGGTGTCAGCGTTTCCAGAAGGCCTTTCGCTCGGGTGCGGTGTTTGACGACGGCGGTCCCTCGGCGGAGGTGGGTGGTGTGGCGTCGCCCGCGAAAGCGGTCAGGACTTCCACTGCGGCCGTCCATTTCTCGGCTGTGGTGGCGTCGGAGCGGAGCTTGATGATGAGGTCTTTCAGCGGTGCGAACGCCGGGTCGTCGAGCCCGCCGGTCAGCACATCGAGGCGGCTGGCCAGGTCGTCCAGCAGGTCGCGGCGCTCCCAGTCGGGCAGCCCGGCGGCGTCGCGGAGGCGCTGAACCTCGGTGGCGGCCAGAGCGCGCACCTCGTCGAGGCTGAGCGTGCTCCCGAACGACGCCTGCGCCTTGGCCCGCATCATCGCCGGCCGTGCGGCCGCGCGGCCAGCCCGGAAGCCGCCGGCCCCGCTCGCGCCGCCCGGGCCCCCCGAATCGGCCGGGGCGGCGAACGACTCCAGAGTGGCCGGCGCGAACCGGGCCGGGGCGGCCGGTGGTGCCGGCATCGGCGCGGCCGCGGCCGCGGCCATCGGCATGTAGCCGGCCGATGCTTCCTCGGGCGCCGCCCAGCCGTCGGGGAACTCGACCGGCTGGGTCACTCGGCGGGTCTTCCCGCCCTCGTTGACCACCCGGCTGTCGACGGCCACGAACGCCGTGAACCGGCACAGCACCCCGTAGCGCAACGAGGTCGCGACGATGCGCTGCTCGAGCCCGCGGTCACCCGCGGCGTACGCGTCCTCGAGATCGCGCAGCCGCGCCCGTGCCCACTGCGCCTCGAACGCCGTCTCGTGGCGCTCATGCACCGGGACCGTCGCGCGAAACTCACGATCGTCGCGTGTGCAACCGGTGACCACGAGCTCGCCACCGGGTCGGCCGGTGTAGCGGCCGCTCACCACGAGCGGGACACCCGGGTAGAGGCCGGGCAGCCGAGCCGGTGTCGTGTCCTCGTCGACCAGGGTCAAGCCCGTGGCCTCGACCCGCAGGCCGGTGACGACGGGAGCGCCGATGCGGCGGTGGATGTGCTCCATCGCCTCGTCGAGACGGTCCTCGCTCTCGACCAGCTCGGCCCGGCCGGCGCCGAGCGCGGCGAGCCGCCCCAGGAACCCGGCGTTGACCGCACGGTCGATGCCGATCGTGTGGATGCGTGTGGTGCCGATCAGCGGCGTGACGTCGTGGACGATCTGGTCCTCGTTGCCGACCTGGCCATCGGTGACCAGCACGAGCACCCGGTCACGACCCTCGCTCGCCCGCAGCAGCTCCAGCCCTTCGCGCAGCGGACTGAGCAGCTCTGTGCCGCCGCGGGCGTCCGCCTTGGCAAGGTGCTCGACCGCGCGGAACCGGTGCCGGTCGATCGCCTCGGCCAGACCGGAGGGCAGGTCGTCGGGCCGGTCGACCTGATGGTCGAACGTGAGCACCGCGAAGCGGTCGGCGGCGGTCAGCGTGTCGATCACCCGGGCCGCGGCCCGGCGTGCGGCCACCATCTTCCAGCCGCCCATGCTGCCCGAACGGTCGAGCAGCAGGACCACGTCTTTCGGGCGTGCCGGCGTGGAATCGGCCGGCGGCAGCACGACCAGCTGGAAAACGCCCTCGGGCTCCTCGGCTGTCTCGTCGGCCACGGCGATCGCGGTCTGGCCGCCGCCGGCGTAGGGCAGGCGGAGGATGAAGTCGCGGTTGGCCCGCTCGTCGGGACCGATGGTCAGCACACCGTCGCGATTGATGACCGTGTGCAGGCTGGATCGCACCTCGCCCAGCTCGAGGCCGGCCGGGTCGATCTCGACGGAGACGCCGAGCCGCAACGGATTGGGGAAGCCGGGCAGCAGGACCGGGGGAGTGATGCGCGAGGCGTCCGGCACGGCATCGGTGTCGGGCGCCCAGCCGTCACCCACCGACCGGCCGGGCAGCGGAGTGCCGGGAATGTAGCGCGGCGCCACCACCAGTGGGAACCGGAACGTGGCCTCACCGTCTTCGAACGGCAGCGGCCCGACCATGCTCAGCTCGACCGTCACGCGCTCACCGGGGACGATGTTGCCGACCCGCATGGTGAAGACGTCAGGCCGCTCCTCCTCGGCGATCGACGCCCGGCGGCCGGAGGCGATCGCCTGGTCGTAGGCCTCCCGCGCCGCCCCGCGTTCCTGCAGCTCGGCCGTGACCACGCGATCGTCGCAGGTCATCGTCATGCCGGTGACGGCGGCGCGGTCGGGCAGCGGGAAGACATAGGTCGCCTCGAGAGCGTCGTCGTGCACGTTGACGAACTCGGTGGTGACCACCGTGCGCGCGACCAGGCCACTGATGCGGGCGCGCACGTCGAGACGGTCGAGCGGCAGGGCGCCGCGGTCGGTGCGCAGCATGCCGAAGCCGGCGTCGGGGAGGATCCGGATGCGGCTGATCTCCCCCGGCGCCATCGGGGTGACGGAAAAGGTCATGACGGACTCCCATCGATCAAGCCGTCGGCGGAGGTGAGGCCTCGGGCGGTGAGCAGGTCGAGCAGGGGTGCGGCGGCCTCGGCGATGGCGTCGCGGTCGCGGTCGGACACGGGGCCGGGGACGAGCAACAGCACGTCACCCCCAAGGGCCACGCCGGTGAAAGCCTGAGTCGTCGCAGCGGAACGGCGGGCGGCCGGCGGACGTGACGCGGGCGGTTTCGGCACGTCAGCTGGTGACGCGGCCGGAGGCACGGGATCGTGCGACGGCCGACCGTGGCCCGGCGGTGTGGGCCGGGGCGGATGGGTCTCGGGCGGATGGGTCTCGGGTAGGGGGTCGGCCCAGAAGCGGGCGCGCTCGGCGTGATGCTCCAGGGCGTTGTCGTCGATCGTGACCAGCAGGCGCGGCGGCACGTGGGAGATCTCGGTCAGGGCGGCCGGCGAGACGGCGGTCAGCTCCTCCTGGATCTGGGCGAGGGTGAGGCCCTCGGCCTGCCGCCGCTTGATGGCGACCAGCTGCTGCAGGTGGCGCGGACCGTAAAGAGCCGTGCGGCCGCGCATGCCGAGCGGCTTGTCGACCAGGCCGATCGTCGAATACCACCGGATCGCCCGGCGATCGGGCAGGTCGCGGACGCGGCCGTTCGGCGCACCGGGGTATTCGGCCTCGAGGGCTTCACGTACCCGTTCTACCAACTCGTCGAGCGTCCACATGCCAAGAAGCATGACACTGTCACGATGACACTGTCAATGGGCTATGGTGTCCGGCATGCAGCTGGTCAGCCTCTCCCACGTGCACGACCCCGCCACGACGAACGTCTACCCCGGCGACCCGCCCTTCGAGCTCGAGACGGTGGCGACAATTGACAAGGACGGCTACTACCTGCGCGCAGTCCGCCAGGGCGAGCACACCGGCACCCACTGGGGCGCGCCCGGCCACTTCAATCACGGTGAGCCGCTGGCCGACGAGCTGGACGTGGAAGACCTGTATCTGAAAGCTGTCAAGATCGACGTACGGGAGAAATGCGCCCGCGATCCCGATTACGCCGTCACGATCGCTGACATCGAGTCCTGGGAGGCGACGCACGGGCGCGTTCCCGACGAGTCCATGGTCATCCTCTGGACGGGTTGGGACGCCAAGTGGGGCACGGCCGAGTTCACCAACGCCGGCGCGGACGGCGCGCTGCACCATCCCGGGTTCGCCGTCGAGACCGCGCGCTGGCTGATCGATACAGGTCGCCTCGGTCACCGCGGCGGCACGGGCACCGACGCGTTCAGCCCCGACGTGGGCGCCGACGCAACCTACACGGTGTCGCACCTGGTCCATCGCCGCCACCGCATCAGCCTCGAGGTGCTCGCCAACCTGGCGGCGCTGCCCGAGACCGGCGCCCACATCCTGTGCGGCGGCCAGATCAATCGCGCGGGCTCGGGCTCGCCGGCGCTGATCTACGGCCTGCTGCCCTGAGCTGCGGGCCGGAGTCCGTGGCCGGTGGCGGCGCAGATGTCGAGGGGGAGGACGGGGGATGAGTCGGTGCAGGACCGGAGCCGCCCGGCTGCAGGCGGCCGTTGGCGATCAGGCGATAGGGCGCGAAACGCTTCTCGGACTCGGCCGGCTCGTCGTGCGAGATGACGGCGACGACGCGGGGATAGGAAGCCAGACGCCGAAAACGCGTCAACGGGACGACCTCGGCGCGTCCGGGAGCCAGCCCGACCAGGCGGACGTGCCAGGCGTGCACAGGGGTGCGCCGCACGGCGGTCGGGGAGGTCCACCCGGTCAGCGAGGTGCCGTCGCTGAGCTCGCGGCCGGCGAGGGTGATCGTCCCGATGCGCCAGCCACCCTTCGACGTCGCCGCATCCGTCACGTACCGCAAACCGAGCAAGACCTTCCTTCCCGCGTACGCCTTGAGGTTGTACTCGGCCGTGACGACCCCGTTGCCGGCGCCGGTCAGGGCGGGGCCGAGCGGGCCGGGAACGGTCCGGTCACCGGTGACGGCGTGATACGTGCGCCCGCCGTTGTTCGAGATCATCACGTAGGCGTGGTCGTAGCGCTCCTCGGCGGCGTAGGACGTCTCCAGCCGCAGCACAGGCTCGCCGGCCGGAACGGTCACCGGCCTGACGGCGTACGCGTCGAGGTTGTCGGTGTTGCCGGAAAAGAGGGTGCCTCCGGCGATCGTCCACCCGATCGGCAACGGATCCAGCGTGGAGGCGCCGCGGAACGAGACCGACTTGAGAGGTGTCGGCAGTGGCACGTAGTCCGCGCCGTTCGGGGCCGCGCCCGGCATGTCGTAAGCGGCCGCGTTCTCGAGGTTGATCGTGGAGCGCAGCGACGCCGCCCTCACCCGCTCGGCTGCGATCCCCGCGACGGGACCGTCCACGTCGTCGACCAGCGTCATCAGCTGGAAATCGTGCAGCACGTCGTAAAGCGCGACCCCGACCGGCAGCGCTGCCTGCACGCCCGCCAGCCCTTGCCGCTGCCCGTCGCGATGCAGGGCGGACACCACCTCGATGCCGAAACGGTCCCGCAGATAAAGCATGAACTGATAGACGTTGCCGTAATCGGCGAGCACCTCGCTCGGCGCGCCCTCGTCCCACAGGTTCAGCGAGTTCTGCGGGCCGCCACAGGCGCGCGGGTTGATGTTGTAACGCGTCCGCACGGACCCCCAGCCCTGGAAGCACATGAGATGCACATCGTTGCCCGGCTCGTGGACGCGGGCGCGGGCGTCGACATAACCACTCACCGTCGACGCGAAGTCGGCCAGGCCCTCGTTGACCCAGGTCGTCTCGTTCGGGTCGGCGTAGTACTCCAGCAGGTGCTGCCACTCGTGGGCGAACGTCGCCTCGTACATGCGCGGGCGCGCGGGCCGGCTCGTGCAGAGGTCGTCGGTGGGGTCGTCGGCCGGTGCTGCCCCGAGGCGGTGTTTCCAGTCGTAGGCGTCGATGGTCATGACGTTGCGGTCGAAGAGCTCGTTGAGCTCTCGGGAGAAGAACCCGGCGACATAGGTGACAGCCTTGGGAAAGGTGTAGTAGTTGGCGTCGCGGATGTTGTCGACCAGGGTGACCGTCTTGTCTCCGTCACCGGTGAAGTCGCCGTCCATCGTCGCTGCCGCGCCGTTGCGCTCGGGCGGGGTGCTGAAGACGGCCGTCTCCTTCGGATAGATGGTGCCGTCGAACTCGCGCACCAGGTCGGCGATGTTCCGGTCGGTCACCTCGATCGAGTTCTTGCGGCAGTCGGCGGCGGGAAAGGCGAGATCGTGAGCGACCCATACCTCGATGTGCCGGCCGACCGCCTTCAGCGTGTAGTTCTTGCGATACAGCTTGCCGGTTGTGTCGTCGAGCCCGACCCATTCCCGTACGGTCCCGACCGCCGGTGTGCCCTCGGCCGCGACCCGCCCGTGCGGCCGGGCCTGCGGGCGGCGGCTCGGCGGAAGCGGGCGGCCGTCGAGCGTGAACCGCGTTCGGCTGAGCTCGCGGACGTCGGAAGCCGGCCCGGGGCCTCGGCCTGCGCGTCGGGTGTGAGCGGCGGTCCCGATTCTGGCAGTGGCGAAGCCGGCGGAATTCGGCGAGTCCGCGGCAGTGGGCCAGGCGGCAGTGGCAGTTGGCCAGGCGGCAGAGGCAGTTGGCCGGGCGGCAGAGGCAGTTGGCCGGGCGGCAGAGGCAGTTGGCCAGGCGGCAGCGGCGCGTGAATGGGTGTGGATCGGGGTGGGGGGCGTGCCGAGTAACAGGGCGGTGGCGACAAAAGCTGCAAACCCGGCATGGCTCATGAAAAGGGACGCTACCCGTGGCGGGTGGCGTCCCGGTGGCTATTCGAAGAGGGAGTGGTCTTGGCCGTTCTCGGTGCGACGGCGGGCTCGGCGGCGCAGTTGCACGACGATCATGTCGATCACGGCCACCGCGGCCCAGGCCAGCAGGAGCCAGCCGGGCACCGCCCAGCCGGATCGCAGCAGCAGGATCCCCAGGACGGCGCAGATGACGAAGCCGAACGCGGCGAGGATCAGTCGCAGGTTGAGCGCGCTGTACGGTTTCTCGACCGTGCCGCGCCGGCCGGGCGGTTGGGCGCCGATGGGCATTGTCCTCGCCTACCCCCGCCCGGCGGTGGGCAAACCCTCAGTTCACCTCACGGCGCAGCACTCGCAGGATGCCCGCCACCAGCGGCAGCAGCACCCACACCGCGGCCGAGACGCCGACCCGGGCCCATTCGTCGCCGGTCATCCCCGGCTCGCCCATGGCGGCGGTCGTGGAGTTGATGTCGAGCCAGCCGGCCGCGTCCCGCAGGGCGCTGATCGTGCCGCCCAGGATGCTCCACACCATCGGCAGGGCCAGGTACAGCACGATGGCCAGCGGCGAGTTGAGCAGCAGCGCGCCGAACGCCAGGCCCATCAGCACCAGCAGGATCTGCATGACGAAGCCCTGCGCGACGAGCGAGCCGGCGATGTCCCAGCCACCGTCGGCCCCGAGCGCCCCGGCCAGCAGGTTCGCCACAGCCGAGATCGCCAGCATGGCCAGGGTCGACACCACCGCGATCAGGGCGCCCGCGATCAACTTGGCCACGATCACCCGCTCGCGCGCCGGCACCAGCGTGAACGTGGTGAGCGCGGTCCGTTGCGACCATTCGGCGGTCATCGACAGGATGCCCAGCACCGGCAGCAGGACCGCCGACGGCAGCAGCGCGAAACTGAAGAATCCCTCGAGGTGCTGGTCCTCGTCGGGCGCCCAGCCGAGCAGGATCACCGAGGTGCCCACGGTGGCCAGCGCGATGGCGATCAGCATCCACATCCCGGCCCGCGTGTCGCCGAGTTTGCGCAGCTCGACGCGGGTGAGCCGGCCGATCCCGGGCGGGCGGTGCCGCACGCGTACGGAGGAAACGGGGGTTTCGAGAACGGCGGTCATCGGACAGCCTCCTTGACTGATTCGCCGGCGGTCAGGGTGAGGAACATCTGCTCGAGGCCACCGGAGCCGGCGGGCCTGAGTTCGAGGAGCACGAGCCCGGCGTCGGCGGCGGCGCGGCCGATCACCTCGGAGCCGGCCGGAACCACGAAGCCGCCGTCGGTGGTCCTCGTCCCGGACAGGCCGGCGCGATTGAGCACCATCTCGAGCGCGGCGGGGTCGGCCGCGCGAACCAGGGTGCCGGTCTGGGCCAGCAGCTCGGCCTTGCCGCCCTGGGCGACGATCTTGCCGCCGCCGATGACGACCAGCTGGTCGGCCACGGCCTCGACCTCACGCAGCAGGTGGGAGGAGAGCAGCACCACGCCGCCACGGTCGGCGAAGTCGCGCAACAGGCCGCGCATCCAGTAGATGCCCTCGGGGTCGAGCCCGTTGGCCGGCTCGTCCAGGATCAGCACCGCCGGGTCGCCGAGCAGCGCCAGGGCCAGGCCGAGGCGTTGCCGCATGCCGAGCGAGTAGGCCCGGACGCGTCGCTTGCCCGCGGTCGTGTTCAACCCGACCCGGTCGAGCGCGCGGGGCACCTCCTTGGTGTCGATGCCCATGGTCAGGGCGGCAACGGTCAAGACCTCCCTTCCCGTACGCCCGGGGTGCTGAGCCGACGCGTCGAGCAGCACGCCCACCTCCCGGCCGGGGTTCCCGAGCCGGCGGTAGGGCACACCGCGAACGGTCGCGGTGCCGGACGTGGGTGTGGAAAGACCGCAGATCATGCGCATGGTGGTCGACTTGCCCGCACCGTTGGGGCCCAGGAACCCGGTCACCGTGCCGGGCTCGCAGGTGAAGGACACGTCGTTGACGGCGGCGTGGCTGCCGTACCTCTTGGTGAGATTCTCGACCGTGATCATGCCGTCAAGCCTGCGGGCGCCGGGTGGCTGCGCGCTTCGGCCGGAGGTCGGCCACCCAGAACCTTGGTATGCCCCTGACCCCCGACTTTGGTAGGTATCCGGGCCGTCACGCGCGCCCGTAGAGTTTTGGACGTGGGAAAGCTCAGTCAGGATTACCGGTGGCTGCTGCCCTCCGCGCTCGAAGCGTCGGATCCGGGCCGCAGGTCGACCCGTGACTGGCTGGTCGACACCCTGGTCTTCTGCCTCGCAGTCGGCTTCACCGTCTACGGCACGTGGGATCTCTTGCAGCCGGAGCCGTCGTTCCTGGTCGCGCAGGGAGGCTCGCCGGCGTGGCTGATCTGGACAGACTTCTGGTGCGCCATGATCGGGGCGATCGGGCTGTGGTGGCGGCGCACCCGGCTTCTGATCCCGTTGGCGATCTACTGCCTGGTCCTCTCGACTTTCAGCGTGGCGGCCAGCGTCACGATGGTCGCCGTGGTCTTCACCGTCGCCGTGCATCGCAGGTTCCCGGTGCTTGCGGTCTTCTTCCTCGGCACTGCGGCGACCAACATCGTGTTTCCGATCATCCGTCCCGAGGAGGGCAACAGCTATTGGGAGACGACCGCGTGGGGTCTGGTCTTCCTTCTCATCGCTTGTCTGTGGGGCATGGTGGTCCGCGCCCGGCGCCAGCTCGTCGCGTCGTACCGGGACCGCGCCGAACGTGCCGAGGCCGAGCAGCAACTGCGCGTGGCCCAGGCCCGTTCGACCGAGCGCAACCGCATCGCCCGCGAGATGCACGACGTGCTCGCCCACCGCATCTCGCTGCTGAGCCTGCACGCGGGCGCGCTCGAGATCAAACCGAACGCCACGCCCGACGAGGTCACCACGGCCGCCGGGGTCATCCGGGCCAGCGCCCACCAGGCGTTGCAGGACCTGCGCGAGGTGATCGGCGTCCTGCGCGACGACCGGCCCGAGGGCGCCCCCGAGCCGCCGCAGCCGACCCTGGGCGAGCTGACCTCGCTGGCCGAGGAGTCACGCTCGGCCGGCGTCAAGGTCGACCTCGACGTGGCGGTCGAGCCCGAGACGGTTCCGGCCGGCACGGGGCGCACCGCCTACCGCATCGTGCAGGAGGGTCTGACCAATGCGCGCAAGCACGCGCCCGGCGCTTACGTGCGGGTCAATGTGGCCGGGTCGGCCGGCGAGGGACTGGTGATCGACATCCGTAACCCGTGGCCGATCGGCGGCACGGGCACGTCGATCCCGGGCACGGGCACAGGGCTGATCGGCCTGACCGAACGGGCGGCGCTGGCCGGCGGCCGTCTCAGCCACGGCCGCACGCCGGAGAACGAGTTCGCTCTGACAGCATGGCTGCCATGGCCGACGTGATCGAGGACGACGAGAAAGAGCGGGTACGGGTGCTGATCGTCGACGACGACGCGCTCGTGAGGGCCGGGCTCAGCATGATCCTCTCGGCGGCTTCCGACATCGTGGTGGTGGGCGAGGCGGTCGACGGCGCCGAGGTGCCCGGCGCTGTGTCGAAGCACGAGCCCGACGTCGTGCTGATGGACATCCGGATGCCGCGGGTCGACGGGCTGGCCGCCACCGAGTCGCTGCGGGCCCGGTCCGGCGCGCCCGAGGTGCTTGTGCTGACCACGTTCGACGCCGACGAGTTCGTGCTGCGCGCGCTGCGGGCCGGGGCCAGTGGTTTCCTGCTCAAGGACACGCCGCCGGCCGAGATCCTGCGAGCCGTACGCCGAGTGGCCGCGGGCGAGGCCATGCTGTCGCCCACGGTCACCCGGCGGCTGATCGCGCATGTCGCCGCCCCTGCCCCGCCCTCGCGCGCCCGCGCCGCCGACAGGCTCGCCCAGCTCAGCGAGCGCGAACGCGACGTGGCCCTGGCCCTGGCCCACGGCCGCTCGAACGCCGAGATCGCGTCCGACCTGCACATGTCCGTGGCGACTGTGAAGGCCCACGTCTCCCGCCTGCTGATCAAGCTCGAGCTCAACAACCGCGTTCAGGTCGCCATCCTCGTCCACGACGCCGGCCTCGTCTGACCACGACGCCGGCCTCGTCTGACCACGCCGGACGCCGTCGTAACGGGGGTCAGCGGGCGGGAGTGAGGGGCCAGAGGGGTTCCTCGGCGAGACGCTCGGCTTCGCGGAGGGCTCGGAGGATGTTGCGGTTGGCGAGTTTGGCGAGGTCGTCGTCGGACCAGCCGCGGCCGGCGAGCTCGGTCATCAGCAGGGGGTAGCTGGACACGTCGCCCATGCCGTCGGGGAGTTCGGGGGTGCCGTCGTAGTCGCCGCCCAGGCCGATGTGGTCGACCCCGGCCACGTCGCGGGCGTGTTCGACCTGGTCGGCGACGTGGGCCACGGTCACCGGCGGGCGCGGGTTGGCGGCCAGCCACGCCGCGAACTCGGGTTCCACCACGCGGTCGGGGCCGGGCCACTCCGGCAGCGTGGCCGGGTCCTCGCCGGGGCGGGGCGCCCGTGGCCACTCGGCCGGGCGCGGCGGCGGGCCGAGCCGCTCCCACTCCTCGTCGGCCGCTGCCATCCACGCCCGCGACTCGGCCGACAGGAACGGGGCCACGAACGTCAGCTGGATGACGCCGCCGTTGTCGCGCAGCCTCCTCAGCACGTCGTCGGGGACGTTGCGGGGGTGGTCGTGCAGCGCGCGCACCCCGGAGTGGCTGAAGATGACCGGGGCGAACGCCGTGTCCAGGGCCGCGTGCATGGTCACCGGCGCCACGTGTGACAGGTCCACCAGCACGCCGATGCGCTGCATCTCGCGTACGACGGCTCGCCCTTCGTCGTTGAGGCCGCCGACCCGGGACTCACGCACGGCCGAGTCGGCCCACGACAGGTTCTCGTTGTGGGTCAGCGTCACGTAACGCACGCCGAGACGCGCGAACGCCCGCAGCACGCCGAGCGAGGTGGCCAGGCTGTGCCCGCCCTCGATCCCGATCAAGGAGGCAACCTTGCCGGCGGCCATGGCCTGCTCGACGTGGTCGGCGCTGTACGCGATCGCGAAGTCGTCCGGGTACGCCGCCGCCATCCGGTACACGGCGTCGATCTGTTCCATGGTCGCCACGACGGCTTCGGGCTCGCTCAGCTCACCCGGCACGTAGACCGACCAGAACTGCCCGCCGACCCCGCCCGCGCGCAGCCGGGGAATGTCGGTCTGCAGCGAAGGCTGCGGCTCGTCCAGGCCGTCGACCCGGTATCCGAAGCGTCCGCGCAGCTGCATGGGCAGGTCGTTGTGCCCGTCGATGATCAGTTCCATCCTGTCTGGCTACCCCGCGAAAGCGCCGGATGGCAAGACTTGAGGAAAACAACCCCCGCAACCCGACCGCACCGCCGCGGGCACCGGCCGCGCACCGAGCGTCCCGGAATCTCTTTCACATGCCCGGCTGACAACGGCCGGACGGAGTGGGGGAGAGCAAAAAGTGCGTCGTTCGAAGCTGAAGAAGTACTCGGTGCTGACCGCGGTGCTCGCCGGTACGGCGGGTGTGGCGGCCACGGCCCCGGCCCAGGCCGTTGCCGCCGGGACCACCTTGAAGCTGGCCGCGGGCCACGACGCGTACGTCTCGAACGTCCGCACCGGTGTCGTCTTCGGCAACGAGACCAAGCTGGTCGCCGGCATCGCGGGCAAGGAGACGAAGACCTCGTTCCTGCAGTTCGCGGTCCCGGCCGGCACCAAGGTCGCCGGCGCCCGCCTGAAGCTGACCACGCAGGCCCAGACGACCAGCACGGTCACGCTGCGCCAGGTGGCGAAGACCAACTGGACCGAGGCCAAGCTCACCGCGGCCAACGCTCCCGCGCTCGGCTCCGTGCTGGCAAGCGCCGTCCCCGGCACGACGGTCAGCTTCGACCTGGGCAAGGTCGTCAAGGGCCCCGGCACGTACGCGTTCGCCCTGTCCTCGACCGGCGCGGCGGTGCGTTTCCAGTCGGCCGAGGCCGGCAGCGGCGCCCCGGTCCTGGAGGTCACCACGCAGGGCGACGTGTCGCCGCCGGTGGCCAAGCCGGCCGGTGACTGCGTGACCGACGCGAAGCTTGTTCCCTCGTGTGGCGTGCTGTGGGGCGCCGCGGCCGGTGGTTTCACGACCGCGCCGCGCGACCAGGCCCTCAAGGACTGGGAGAAGCTCAGCGGCCGCACCTCGACGATCTACCACACCTACCACAAGGGTGACGAGAACTTCCCGACCAAGGCCGAGATCGCGATGACCGGCGACTCCGCCAACCCGCGGGTGCTGCTGACCAACTGGAAGATCGCGTACGGCTCGACGTGGGCGAAGGTGGCCAAGGGCGAGCAGAACAAGCGGATCGATGCGTTCGCCGCGCGCGCCAAGACGTACGGGAAGAAGTTCTTCCTGGTTCTGAACCACGAGCCGGAGAACGATGTTGTGGCCAGGGCCGGCTCGGGCTTCGAGGCGAAGGACTTCGCCGCCATGTACCGCCACACGATCCTGCGTCTGCGCTCGCAGGGCGTCACCAACGTCGTCAACGTGATGGCGTACATGGGTAACGAGAAGTGGATGGCCCAGTCGTGGTGGAAGGACCTGTACCCCGGTGACGACGTCGTCGACTGGATGGGTCTCGACTCGTACGTGAGCGTCGAGCCCGGCTACTACCACTTCGGCAAGTTCAACGACCTGCTCGACCGCGCGCCGACCGGTGGTGGCCTGGGCTTCTACGAGTGGTCCACCACCAAGCACGCCGCCAAGCCGATCATGGTCGCCGAGTGGGGCGCCTACCACCGCGTCAACAAGGTCACCGACAAGTCGGCGATGTTCAACAGCGTGCTGCCCGAGCTGGCCAAGCGTCCGGCCGTGAAGGCGATCGTGTACTTCGACACCAAGAAGGACGACGAGGGCGACCGCGACATCAGCATCAACAGCACGCCGGCCGCGCTGGCCGCGTTCAAGAAGCTGGCCGCGGACCCGATCTTCAAGGTGAAGCTGGGCTGACGCTCCGCAGGTGACGGCGGCTTCCCCGTACGGGGGAGGCCGCCGTTCCTGTTTCCCGGGGTTTTTCTCAGGTGGCCGTACGCGAACCCGAAAAGCTGAACGCCGTACGCGAGGACAGGGGGAGGGCCGCGATGACGTCGGGCACCGCCCTGGTCGCCTTCGGTGTCGCCGTCGTGGCGGTGCTGGTGGGGCGCCGCCGTACGTCCCGGGTCCGGCTCGCCTGGTTCGGTCTCGGCGCCGGCGCCCTGTCCGAGGCCGTCGGCCTCCTCGCCGAGGGGCCGCGGAACGCCGGTCACTTGGCGACGGCCGTGTTCGTCACGCTCGCGCTGCTCGCCCTCCCGCAACCTCAGCGGTCCTGGATGAGCCGGCTGCGCGGCGTCGTGGACGCGCTGCTGATCGCCAGTTCGCTGCTGCTGGCCAGCTGGAATCTCGTGCTCGCCCCGGCCGGGCCGGGCGGCGACCCGCTGCTGACGGCTCTGCCGATCGCCGATGTGGTGCTCGGCACCGTCGCGATCGTCGCGATCGCCCGCCGGCGCCGCGGTTGGCGGGAGTCCTCCACGCTCATGCTGATGTGCACCGGTCTGCTCCTGATCGCGGTGGGTGACAGCGTCGCCGTCCGGCTGGCGGTCGAGGACGTCACCGGCTGGGCGGCGTTGCCCCAGGCGGGTGGCCTGGCCGGTTACGGGATGCTGCTGCTGGCCGCCGTCCGCGCGGCGGGCATGAACCTCCGCGACGAACGCGAACCGGACGTCGAGACGGTCGTGACCCCGCGATCGGCCGGCCTGCTGCTCCCGTACGTGGTCGTGCTCGCCGCCCTGGTCCCCGGCACCTTGTGGCTCGCCACCGGGGATGCGAGCTCGGCCGGCTTCGTGTGGTGCCGGTCGGTGACGATCGCCCTGATCGTGCTGCGCGGGCTGATCCTGGTGCTCGACAACCGTCAGCTGGCTCGTCGCCTCGAGGAAAGCGTCACCGGCCGTACGGCGGAATTGGCCGGCAGCGAGCAGCGCTTCCGTGCCCTGGTCGAGCAGAGCTCTGACTCGCTGGCGATCCTCGAGGCCGACTCGACCGTGCGCTATCAGAGCTCGTCGGTGGAGCGCATCTTCGGCTATCCCGCGTCGGTGCTGGTCGGCCTGCGACTCGTCGACGTCGTCGGCAAGCGGGCCGCACCGAGGATCCTGGCCGGGATCGAGGACGTGCTCGGCCGCCCCGGCAGCGTCAGCACGTTCCCGGTGACCTTGCGCCACCGGGACGACACCTGGCGTCTGGCCGAGATGACCGTCACCAATCTGCTCGACGACCCGTACGTGCGGGGTCTGGTCTTCAACACCCGTGACCTGAGCGAGGCCGAGCGGCTGCAGGACCAGCTCCGGCACGAGGCCCATCACGACGCGCTGACCGGGCTCGTCAACCGGGTGTTGTTCCGCGAGCGGCTGGCCTCGGTGTTCGGCGACGGGGTGGCGATCCTCTTCCTCGATCTGGACGGGTTCAAGCAGGTCAACGACATCCTCGGGCACGCGGCCGGTGACCAGTTGCTGGTGCGGGTGGCCGCGCGGCTGGTCGAGGTCGTCCCGGATCCGGGCACGGTGGCCCGGCTCGGCGGGGACGAGTTCGCGGTGATCACCGATGCGTCCGAAGCGGAGTCGCTGGCCGCCCGCATCCTGCGACGCCTCGACGAGCCGTTCGTGGTGCACGGGCGTGAGCTGCACGTGGGGGCGGGCATCGGGCTCGCGTCCGCCGCCGACGCCACCGACATCGAGCAGCTGCAGCGCAACGCCGACCTGGCCATGTACAAGGCCAAGGAGGCCGGCGGCGGGGTCTACGCGACCTACGACCCGGCGATGCACGACGCGCTGACGCAACGGCTGTCCCTGGCCGGCGATCTGCGCCGCGCGCTGGAACGCGACGAGCTGGTGCTCCACTATCAGCCGACCGTCGACCTGGCCACGGGTGAGATCAAAGGCTTCGAGGCCCTCGTACGGTGGGAGCACCCCACCCGCGGCATGGTGCCGCCGCTCGATTTCATCGGCATCGCGGAGTCGACCGGCCTGATCGTGCCGCTGGGCCGCTGGGTGCTGGCCGAGGCGTGCCGCCAGGCGGTGGCTTGGGGACGCCCGCTGACCATGGCCGTGAACGTGTCGGTCCGCCAGTTCGAGGCGGGTGACCTGGCCGCGACGGTGGCCGAGGTGCTGGCCGAGACCGGGATGCCGGCCGGTCGGCTGTGCCTCGAGATGACCGAGAGCGTGCTGCTCACCGACACCGACGAGAACCTGTCGCGAATCGTCGGCCTGAAGGCGCTCGGCGTCATGCTGGCCATGGACGACTTCGGCACGGGCTACTCGTCGCTGGCCTACTTGCGGCGCTTCCCGATGGACGTGCTCAAGATCGACCGGTCCTTCGTCGACCGGCTGGGCGAGGGCGACGCCGAGGACGAGACGCTGGTCCGGACCATCGTACGGCTGGGACACCGCTTCGGGATGAGGACGGTGGCCGAGGGCATCGAGAACGAGGCGCAGATGTCGGCGCTGCGCGGGATGGGATGCGATTTCGGCCAGGGTTACTTCCTGTCGCGGCCGCTGCCCGCCCGGCAGGCCGGAGCGCTGCTCGAAGCCGGAGTGCCCGCCTCCACCCCGTGATTCGCCCCGCGTCGCCGTCGCATCGCTGCGATTCGTGCCAGGATGAAGGCGAGAGTCCGGGTTCAAGGAAGAGACTAGGGCAAATGAGCGAACACGTTTCTGACAGCGCCGAGTGGCTTGCGCTGCAGGGCCACGCCGAGAAGTTCAACGGGGTGCACCTGCGCGACCTCTTCGGCAGCGACCCGAATCGCGGCGAGCGCCTGACCGCGCGGGTGGCCGACCTCACCGTCGACTACAGCAAGAACCTGGTCGACGACGAAGTGCTGACCGCTCTGCTGGCGCTGGGCGAACGGGCCGGGCTGCGCGAGCGTACGGCCGCCATGTTCGCCGGCGAGCACATCAACATCACCGAGGACAGGGCCGTGCTGCACACCGCCCTGCGCCTGCCGCGCGAGGCCACGCTCGTGGTCGACGGGCAGGACGTGGTGGCCGAGGTGCACGAGGTGCTCGATCGCATGGGCGCCTTCAGTGACCGCGTACGGTCGGGGGAGTGGACCGGGCACACCGGTCAGCGCATCAAGACCGTCGTGAACATCGGCATCGGCGGCTCGGACCTCGGCCCCGTGATGGCGTACGAGGCACTCAAGGCCTTCAAATCGCCCGAGATCGAGTGCCGGTTCATCTCCAACATCGACCCCACCGACCTCTATCAGAAGACGCACGACCTCGACCCGGCGACGACGCTGTTCATCATCGTCTCCAAGACGTTCGGCACGCAGGAGACGCTGACCAACGCGACTGAGGCGCGCAACTGGCTGCTGGCCGGCCTGGGCGAGGGCGCGGGCGCGGACGCGGTCGCCAAGCACTTCGTGGCGGTGAGCACGAACGCCAAGCGGGTCAGCGACTTCGGCATCGACACCGCCAACATGTTCGGCTTCTGGGACTGGGTGGGCGGTCGCTACTCGTTGCCCTCGGCGGTCGGCCTGTCGGTCATGGTGGCGGTCGGCAAGGAGAACTTCGCCGACATGCTCGCCGGTTACCGCGCCGTCGATGAGCACTTCCTCAACACGCCGCTGGAGTCGAACGTCCCGGCGCTGCTCGGCCTGCTCAACGTCTGGTACGACACGTTCCTGGGCGCCCAGTCGCACGCCGTCCTGCCGTACTCGCAGTACCTGCACCGCTTCGCGGCCTACCTCCAGCAGCTCACCATGGAGAGCAACGGCAAGTCCGTACGTCTCGACGGCTCGCCCGCGTCGTTCCAGACCGGCGAGATCTTCTGGGGCGAGCCCGGCACCAACGGGCAGCACGCGTTCTACCAGCTCATCCACCAGGGCACCAAGATGATCCCGGCCGACTTCATCGGGTTCAGCAAGCCCAACCACGACATCGGCGAGATGCACGACCTGTTCATGTCGAACTTCTTCGCCCAGACCGGGGCTCTCGCTTTCGGCCGTACGCTCGACCAGGTGCTCGCCGAGGGCACCTCGCCCGAGATCGCGCCGCACCGGGTCATGCAGGGCAACCACCCGACGACCACCATCCTCGCCGAGGAGCTGACCCCGTCCGTCCTCGGTCAGCTGATCGCGCTCTACGAGCACATCACGTTCACCCAGGGCACGATCTGGCAGATCAACTCCTTCGACCAGTGGGGTGTCGAGCTCGGCAAGGTGATGGCCAACCAGCTCGCGCCCAAGCTGACCGCGTCGTCGGCGCCGGCCACGGACGACGACTCGTCGACCAACGCCCTCATCAAGCTCTACCGCTCGCAGCGCGGCCGCTGATTTTTGTCGGACCCGGGTTCTAGGGTCGTCGTCATGGACTCGACGACGGCCCTGGGCCTGCGAATGACCAGCCTGCTGCTGCGGGGCAACGCTCCCGGCTCGGTGGCGGGCATCGTCGAGTGGTTCGGCGCGATGCAGGCTCAAGATGTCAACAGCGGCCTCTGGTCACTCGGCCGCCGCCTGCCCGGCTGGACGCTCGAGCAGGTCAGCGAGGCTCTGGAAGAGAAAACCGTCCTGCGTACGTGGCCCATGCGCGGCACGGTGCATTTCGTGCCCGCGGCCGACGCGCACTGGATGCTCGACCTGATGGGCGTCCGCGCCCTCGCCGGGGCGGCCAAACGACGTGAGACCCTCGGGCTCGACGAGGCGACCGCCGACCTCGCCGTCGAGGTTCTCGGCGCGGCGCTCAAGGGTGGCGGCCGGCTCACCCGGGCCGAGTGCATGACGGCGCTGGCCGACGGCGGTGTCGAGATCGCCGGTCAGCGGGGCTATCACCTGCTCTGGTACGCGTCTCAGCGCGGCGTCACGGCCATCGCGCCCCACGTCGGCAAGGAACAGACGTTCGTGCTGCTCGACGAGTGGGTGCCGGCGCCTCGCCGTCCCTCCCGCGAGGAAGCGCTGGCCACCGTCGCGCTGCGCTACTTCCGCAGCCACGGCCCCGCGACCCGCAAGGATTTCGCTGGTTGGACGGGCCTGACGATGACCGACTGCCGCGCGGGCATCACGGCCGCCGGCGATCAGCTGACCACGGTGGACGTCGACGGCGTCGAGATGACCATGGCAGCGGACGCTCCCGACCTCGGGGCGGGGGAGTGGCTGGCGTTGCCCGGCTTCGACGAGTACATGCTGGGCTACAAGGACCGCTCGCTGTTCACCGACAACGTCGACGCGATCGTGCCCGGCGGCAACGGCGTGTTCCGCTCGACACTCGTCCAGGGTGGCCGGGTGCGCGCGACGTGGACCCGCACCCTCACCCGCAAGGGCGTCACCGTGACCGTCGAGCCGTTCACGGATCTCACCGCGCGCGACCGTGAAGCCGCGGCCGAGGCGCTCGAGCCGTACGCGGCCTATCTCGGTTTGCCACTGACTGTTAAGAACCCTTGATATTTATATATGTGAACTCCATGATGTGCGTAACGCAGGCCACAGACGCATCGAGGAGTCGCCATGGGTGTCCGTCGGAGAGTGTTGGCGCTGGCCGCAGCGCTCGGAGTGGCCGCGGGCGGGTTCGCCGTCGTCGTGGCCGGCGGGGGTGTCGCGTCCGCCGCGGTGACCTGCTCGAGCACGACCTGGCGGGAAGGCCCGACGTACACCGCCGGCCAGCAGGTCACCTACAACGCCCACCTCTATCAGGCGCTCGTCACCCACACGGCCTGGGCGGGCACGGGCTGGAACCCGGCCGCCACGCCGACGCTGTGGACCGACCTCGGCGCCTGCACGGGCGGCCCCACGACCCCGCCCCCGACCACCGCGCCCCCCACCACCCTGCCTCCGACCACCCTGCCTCCGACGACCCCGCCGCCGAGCTCGCCGCCGCCGGGTTGTGCCGTGCGCGGTAAGCCGGCGGGCAAGGTGCTGCAGGGCTACTGGGAGAACTGGGACGGCGCCGCCAACGGCGTGCACCCCGGCATGGGCTGGATCCCGATGAACGACAGCCGGATCACCCAGCACGGCTACAACGTGCTCATGGCCGCCTTCCCGGTGATCCGCTCCGACGGCACGGTGCTGTGGGAGAACGGCATGGACGCCGGTGTCCGGGTGCCCACCGCCGCCGAGATCTGCGCGGCCAAACAGCAGGGCGCGACGATCCTCATGTCGATCGGCGGCGCCACCGCGGGCATCGACCTCAGCTCGGCCGCCGTCGCCGACCGGTTCGTCACCACGATCGTGCCGATCCTCAAGCAGTACAGCTTCGACGGCATCGACATCGACATCGAGACCGGCCTGACCGGCAGCGGCAACATCAACCAGCTGTCGACCTCGCAGGCCAACCTGATCCGCATCATCGACGGCGTGCTCGCCGCGATGCCGTCCAACTTCGGCCTGACCATGGCGCCCGAGACCGCGTACGTGACCGGCGGCAGCGTCACCTACGGCTCGATCTGGGGCTCCTACCTGCCGATCATCAAGAAGTACCTGGACAACGGCCGCCTGTGGTGGCTGAACATGCAGTACTACAACGGCTCGATGTACGGCTGCGGCGGCGACTCGTACAGCGCCGGCACGGTGCAGGGCTTCACCGTCCAGACGCAGTGCCTGGCCAACGGCCTGACCATCCAGGGCACAACCATCCGCATCCCGTACGACAAGCAGGTCCCCGGCCTCCCCGCCCAACCGGGCGCGGGCGGCGGCTACATGACACCGGCGCTGGTCACCCAGGCGTACAACAGCGTCCCCGGCATCAAGGGCCTGATGACCTGGTCGATCAACTGGGACGGCTCCCGAGGCTGGACCTTCGGCGACAACGTGAAGCGCCTGCAGGGCCGCTGAGGCAGGGCCGGGCCGGTGCGGCAACACCGGCCCGGCCGTTCAGTGCCCGAGCAGGGGTGCGCACAGCCGGGCCACCTCCTCGGCGCAGCCCCACGAGAGGCTCACCCCTGCCCCGCTGTGGCCGTAGTTGTGGACGATGTGGCGGTTGCCGAGGTCATCGTGCTCGAGGCGGACCTCGGGCCGGGACGGGCGGATCCCGGTGCGGTGACCGATGATCGTGGCGTTGCGGATCGCGGGGAAGATCTGGCTGCACCGGTCGACGATGGCCTGGGCGATCTGACGGTCGGGGACGGGCTCGGCCTCGCCTTTCTCGGCGCTTCCGCCCAGCAGCAGCACGTCGCCCTGGGGCAGCAGGTATGTCATGTCGCCCAGTTCGTCGGTGTGCTCGGCGAAGAAGTCGGTCAGGCCGGGGTTCCGAACGGCGACGAGCTGCCCGCGGATGGGCTCGACCTCCGGGTCGGGAACCAGTTCCCGCGCGCCCACTCCGCTGCAGTTGATCACGACGGGCGCGTCGGCGAACCCTTCGCTCAGGCTCTGCAGCCGCTCCCCGAAAAGCAGCTCCCCGCCGGCCGCGGCCAGCCGTCGCTGCAGTTCGTCGAGGTAGGCGGGCATGTCGATGATCGGCGCTGTGTAGTGCCAGCCATGGACGAAACCACCGGGGAGCTCCTCCGGCGCGCACTCGCGATAGCCCGGCAAGCTCAGCGCCCACCCCGGAGTCGCCATCGGTATCCGTGATGCCTCGACGCCGTCGAGGACGCGAACCCCGGGGAAGTCACGGCCGGCCAGGTCGACGAAGACGTCGTAGGACCGGGCCGCCCACACCTGGACCCGGGGATGGTTGGCATAGATGGGGTCCCAGATCGCGCCCGCGGCTGCCGAACTGCTCTCCGCAGGTTCTCGCTCGGCGCGTATCCGCACCCGGATGCCACTCTCGGCCAGACATACGCCCGTGGTCAGCCCGGAAACACCGGCACCGACGACTAGCACATCGGTGTCGGAGGTCATCTTTCGAACGCTAACGGGCTTCGATGTCACAGTGCTTCGTGGACGGTAATTATGCGATGCGTGCAGACAACGGCGTACCTCCCTTGTCGTTGTCCGGCGGCGATGTTATCGACACGTAGGGCTTTCGTTCGATCACGCGTTGTTGCAATCCGCGCGCCTATGCGTTCCAATCGACAGGCTGGTGCAGCGCGGGCGAGACGCGCCGCGGGGGCGCAAGGGTCATCGGCGACCAGCGCATGCCACGCCTCCGCCCGGGGTCCCCGCGCCGTCGAGAATGGGGGCGCCTACGTGCTGATGGTGGGTGTGGTGGACACGGGTCTGCTCCGCGGACGCGACCCGTCGGCCGGTGACGACGGCCGGCGTCTCGTCGACCTGGTGGCGGGCGAACAGGTCCTGGTCTCCACCCGTCCGCGATCAAGCCTGCGATCACCCGAGCGGCTGGTCGGCGTCGACTGCCCGCTCGGTCCGCCCGGCGGCCGGCAGGTTCGGGGGATCGGTACGGTCCGGCAGCGTGCCCTGATCACGGACCATGAGGTCGTTCAGGGCTCGGCTTTCGTGAAGGTCGTCCCGGCTCCGTACTCGTCCCGGCAGTCGTGGTCGCACTACCTGGCCCGACCGGGGGTGATCGAGACGGTGGGCCGGGCTGACGCCCACGAGCTCGACGCCGCGCTCGCTGCCGCGCGCAGGGCCCCGTCCACCCTCGACCTCGGCACGATCGCGGAACGTGTCACTGACGAGGTGCAGTCGGCGACGCGTGGAGGGAGCAGGGAGCCGTTCCGGGCGGCCCGGGTGCGGCTGCGGTGGGTTGCCCGGATGACAGGCGAGGACGACACGCTCTCCGAAGTCCGTTTCGACGCCGTCGACGACCGGTTGCGCGTGTTGCGTTTCATTGTTCCCGGCGGCACCCCACCCGGGCCGGTTGCCGCGGTCTGCGAGGACGTCGCCCTGCACGACTGGCTGCTCACCACGCTGATCGCAAACGTGCGCAAGGCTGCGATCGGGCTCGAGACCCGGGCCGAGACCCTCAGGCGCCTGCTTCCGGCCATCGATCACCTGTTGCACGTGTGGATGCCGGCCGCCCGCGCTGACGACCTGACGGAGCGAATGTGGATCGCATTGGAACGGCACGCCGGATTTACCCGGCAGTGGAACACCCTGGTCAACCGGATCCGGGATCAGCTGTCGGTCGGCGTCGCCGAAGCCCTGTCCGCCGCGACGCGGACGTGACCGGAGAGACGCCGGCCCGCACGCTGGCCGAGGGGCAGAGCGTGGTCAAGACCGCCGGACTCACCCTTGCCACCGGCGCCATCACGTACCTCGTGACCAACGGGCTGAACCAGCCGCCGGCAACCAGCATCATGCTGTCCATCCTCATCGGCGGGATCACGCTGATGGTGCGCTTCCTGGTCGACTTCGAGAGGCGGCTCGCCTCCGTCGAGAAGCTGGAGCGTGACGGTATGGCGGACATGAAGAAACTGGTCGGCGACGCCTTCTCGAAGATCAACGAGGCCACCGAACTGTTCGGGTCCGTCGAGGCGTCGGCGTTGCAGACCGATGTGGTCACCCAGCTGGTGCGCCACTCCACGCAAATCTCGCCGAGTTCGCCGCCGATCGTCTACAAGTTCGTTCAGACCCGCATCAAGGACATGTCCGACTTCCTCAAGCAGCTCTCCGAGGGGGGCACCGCCACCTACTACGGTGAGGATCGGGACTGGCTCCTCGGTCTGACCCGCGCCGCCACCACCAGCGTGGACGCCATCAGCCTGGACGCCGTCGACCACGGCCTCTGGCAGAGCGAGATCGGCCAGCGCTACCTCGACGCCCAGCGTCTCGCCGCCCGTGCCGGCCGCCGGGTGCGGCGCATCTTCGTGCTCGAATCCTCCGACATGGAACATGACCCCGACCTGCAGCGGGCATGCCGCGATCAGCAGGAGATGGGGATAGAGGTCCGGCTGCTCGACCGCACCTCGGTGCCGAGCCCCTTGAAGATCCAGGTTCGTGACCTGGTCCTCTTCGACGACATCCTGGCCTACGAGACACTGCCGACAATCTCGGAGCCGAGCGTGTCCCACGTCGCCGAGACCCGCCTGGTGCTGACCGAGAGCCGGGTCAAGGAGTGCTCGCAGCTGTATCGCGAGCTGTGGGAGGTCTCCCGCGCGCCACGGCCGGACGACTCACCGTCCGGTCCCTAGACGAAGGCGTACGCGATCCGGTCGACCGGCTCGATCGGCAGGTTCAGCCCTTCTCGCCGGGCCCGTTCGGCAATCGGAGTCGTGACCGCGGTGTCGACGGCCACCTGTCCCAAGATTGTGCGCACCGCGAGTTCCACGGGCAGGAACCGGGCGTCGAGCGCGGTGAACGTCCGGTAGGCACGGAACGGCCCCGCGGACGGGTTGAGCTGAACCACGGCCGGCATGCCCTCCCACTCCCGAGGCAGATCGGACGGCGTGGCCGGCACCGGGTCGGCGATCGGTTCGCCCAGGTTCCGCAGCAGCCCCAGGCGCTGCAATTGCCAGACTGCGGCCAGGAACGGGCAGGACCACAGGCGTCCGCCCGGACCGTCGCTCCAAAGCTCAACGTCGACGAAGATGGAATGATTACGCCGGGCACTCTGCCGGGGCGGCCGCCAGCCGGGCTCCGGCGCCGACATCGCCGACCCACCGCTGGCCGGGGAGCGCTCGCCGTTGGCGAGCCAGCCGGTCCGGGAGGCCGGTGGACGCCCACCGTTGGAACCCTCGACCGGTTCGTCGACGAGATGCTGCTGGACGATCGTCGCGACGTCCACCTCGCCGGCGCGCGCACAGCCCGACTCACGCGCCACGTAATCGATGGTCAGGCCGCATTCCGCGGCTGTGGCCACCAGCGCCGTGACAACCTCCGGCGGCGAGCTGAACTTCGTGAAGTAGTCGTCGATCAGGAAGCAGGTGCTGATCCGCGGCTTATGGCCGGGCGGCAGTCCACGGACGGCGCTGTCGACGGCGGGTCTCACCCAGGGGGCGACTCGCCGGAAGTGCTCCCGCAGTCTTTCCTCGCCCGCCTCGAAGTCCTCGAAATAGAGGTGGCCGAGCTCGACCGACAGATGAGCCAGGGGAACCGACCGCACCGCCGGAACGGCGCTCACCTCGGTGAACGCGTCGGCTGCGGTCACAGTCCCTCCCACGCGGTCTCGTCGACGATCTTCTTGGCCAGTTCCTCGAGTGCGCTGACCGTGCGCTCGTTGGCCGTCCGGTACATCCACACGTCGTCGTTGGAGAGCAACTGCTCCTGCCACTGCAGCACAGGGTCGAGCGGCACCTCGCCCAGCAGCTTGGCCTGACCCACTCCGTTACGGCTGGCCAGGCTCTGCAGGCGCCGGTTGCAGACGTCGAGCCAAGCGAGCTGCTCGGGTCGCAGGCCGGCCTGCTCGGGGGCCGCCGGGTCCAGCACCGCCGTACGCACGAAGCGGATCCGCTCGGCCAAGCTCGCCCGGTCGTGGCCCTTCTGCTCGGCGGTGTCGAGAATTCCCTGCGGACCTTCGACGAGGCTGCTGGCCGCGATGATGTGCTGTTTGGTCCAGCGGTGGAACACGATCCAGCGGGACACGACGTCCTCCGGCAGGCGACCGGGTGCGGTGGCGGCCAGGACGATCTCGGTGGCGTACGAGCGACCCGCACTCAGGTCGACGAGCACGAGGTCGTACTCCTCGTCGGCGCGTCGCAGCAGCGCGGCGCACCGATCGACGATGTCCGGAGTGGAGCCGAACTCGCCGTGGCCCCGATCGCCGGGAAACAGTATGAGCTCGCCGGCGCCACCGGGCCGGCCCCGGAGCACCTCGCGCTGGGAATTGGCCCACACGTTGATCTGCCGTGGGGCGGCGCCACCGGAGATCAGGTGGCTGTGCAGGCCGCCCTCCTCCACACCGGCCAGGGCGTCCGGGAGGTCGAAAATCGCCCCGGCCGTGGGCGAGCCGAAGTCGAAGTCCAGATAGCAGGCGTCCTTGCCCTGGAGCGCGTGCCGGTACGCCACGTTGCAACTGGTGACCGATCGGCCGGTGCCGCCCTTGTCGGACGTCGCAAAGATCAGCATCAGGTCACCCCGCTGTCGGCTCGCCGGGCGGCCGAGAGACGGTCAAGCCGCCGCAGCACATCCTGGACGAGCGAGACGGCCACACCGGGGCGTTCCGCGTGGACAGTGCGAGCGCGGCGCAACTCGGTGCCGATGCGTTCGAGTTCGGCCCGCAGGGCCTCGCCGCGCGTGGTGGTGCCGTTGAGCAGTTCCCGGTCGAAGAGGTGCTCGGCCTCGTTCAGCAGATCCTCGGCCATCTGGCCGAGCAGTGCGCTGGGCGGCGGCGACTCACTGATCATTTGTGCCGCGGTGACCAGACAGTCCACGACGCGCTTGGTGAAATACCAGGAGACCCGTTCGCCGGTGTCAGGCAGGTAATGAAACACACCCGAGGGCCTGTCCCACAACCCGCGGTCGGCGCCCTCGGTGATGCTGCGCTGGCTCAGGTGGGACCAGATCGCGTTCGAGAGGCTGAGCAGGCGGTTGCGGGCGGAGCCCTCGCCGAGTGAGGACGCCAGGTTGATCGTGCGCCGGAAGAGCGTGGGCGCGATGTCGGCCACGGTCCACGCCAGCACCGGACCGCCGTCTTCGTCGCTGCCCTCCAGCACGAACTCCAATCCGGGCGCGTGCACGTTGATGGCGGTCTCGGGCTCGCTGGAACGACGGGTGATCCGGCTCCGGTTGGCGATCTCCTCCAGCACCGCGGCGACCCTTCGCCGGTCGGTGTCGGAGGTGCGGACCACCTGCATGTTCTGCAGCACCATGCCGCTGACGAGGAGGCTGAAATAGTCGGCCTCGACGCCGTCGGTGGTCCGCCAGGGCAGGTCCTCCAGCGGCCAGCGGCCATTGCCGAACGTGGCGACGGCCGACCAGTACGACCTGGTCAACTCGAACCGCAGTTGCAGCGACTGTGCCAGCCTGGCCTGTTCGGGATCGAGGAGGCCGAGGAGCCGGGTGCGTTCGGACGAGAGCGCCTGAATGGCGTCCATGGCCACGCTGGTGAAATACAGGTAGGGAGCGTTCTGAGCCACACCGGTCCGTTGCACGCCCAGGTCGATCGTGGTCTCGATCTCGGGTGCGTCCTCGACGATGCCCCAGGACCATCCACATTCGAACAGCCGGTTGGGATTGTCGAGTTCGCCCTCGGTGGCGCCGGATCCGATGGTGACGTCGTCGCGGAGCCGGGCGTTGATCTCGCGCAGGGCCTCCCGCAGTTCATCCACGATCTGATGGGTGGGGCGGGCCTCCTGGTTGACGGTGCGTATGAGCTCCTGCCCGACCTGGCTGTCCGAGGGGAACACGTTGATGGCGAAGCTGCGGAGCAGGCCGGCCATGGCCGCCGAGAGCCGCCGGTTGGCCATGCGCTCCAGCGTCTCGACCTCTTCGATGAGCTTGGGACGAGTGATCACCTGACGGAAGATTCTGGTGAAGCCGATGATGGCGAGCATCAGCGTGACCGAGATGGAGAACGAGTCCACCACGTCCAGGTCGCGCTGCGCCTGCTTGATTTCCTCGCCCTCTACTGCGGACCGGAAGTAGCCGTTGCCGGAGAATGCCGGCGTGCCGTCCGGACCCGTGTAGCGCTCGATGTAGCTGGTAAGGGCGTGAATGAGGTTCTGCGGGACCTGCCGGTTGTCACCGAGGGCGTGCAGAGCCTCGAGCACGTCGCTCGCGATGGCGTCGGGACGGTCGAGGCGGAACAGCGGGATCTCGGTGGCCGGCGCCATGATGCACAGCAACTGTTCCGCATCGCTGATCGAGTTGACGCCGTGGCGACCTTCCGGAGTCCACACACCGTCGTTCAAGGACACTCGCGCGGTTGCCTGCCAGATGTCGAGCAGTTGTTGACGTGGCTGGATCTGCATAGGTGTGCCGTCACCCACCCGTCCGTCGGTCTTACTGGAGCTTCCTCCACCCCGTAGCCACGATCATCCCGCTGTATCCCTCGCGAAGGTCGTGACTGTCTACCTTGTCAATGTGGCGGATGCGTGCCACCGAGGCAAGGCATGACTCCACGTCCGAGGGGCCGATCGAGTAGGCAGGGAAGTGCTGTCCGCCGACCGTGTAGCCGTCGGAGCGGCACATGAACGCCGCAGCGAACGGGGCCCCGGGCACCAGCGAGTTGACAAACTTCTGAGTGGCCAGGCGGAACTCACGCTCTCGGCTCGTGATCGACTCGGCGACGAAGAACATCGTGCCGAGGTCGTACTGCGCGCGCTCCAGCTCGTAGACGTTGCCCTTGACGACCTTGGCGGTGCGCAGGAGCACATCGAGCGGCTTCCGGAATCTCTCGTACGCCTTCCGGCCGCGGGCGATGGTGTGCCAGAACACCTGCCACGAGTCCTGCGGCTTCCTCAGCGTGGCCGTCAGCCAATCGCGATTGCTGAAGGCTCGTTCGAACAGGATGAGCTCGGCCGCGTACGGCAGCATGATCATCGCTGGATACAGGTTGGTGCCGGTGCCGACGTCGATGGCCCGCCCCAGCGTCTTCCACCTCTGGGAAGCGAAGAAGTTGGCGACGATATTGATGATCTCGGCGTCGTCGTGGCGCAAACGCCCGTAGTTGTGCTGGAAGTAGTCCTGCGAGTCGAAGTAGTCCCAGTCTATGTCGGCGTTGAGCAGGATGTCGTCAACCGAAGCGGTCGGGCCGCCGGACGAACCGCTACTGCCGGTCACCGACACTCCTCCAGTCGTCACCTTCTGCTTAACGAGCGGGTCGAGTGCTGGGAAGCGCCAGAATTCGGCCAGTCGTCAGACTAGGATGGCCCCTAGTCGTGGCGCAATCCCCCGTATGGCCGCAGAGGCGCGCCGTTGCACTTTAGGACATCGTCTCTCGTTTTCGATTCGTCCACACGCGGGATTGCCAAATTGTTCACCTAGGCGGTATTGGGGCCCGCGGGTGAGGCGCTCTGCCACGTCTCCTCGAAGCGCCGGCGCCGGCGCTCGACCCGCTCGGCGTTGATGCCACCGGCGATCGCGGTGGTGACGATCTCTGCCAGATCTGCACGATGTTCCCCTCGGCGGAGGACGGCGCCCGCACCATCCGAGTGAAGCGTCCCGGCGCAACCCCCAGCATCATCACCTTCGATGTCTGTCACCTGTCGGGGCGACGGCAGCACTCCGATTTCACCCTCCAGCATCCCGGTCGGGCGTTATGGCCCGGTGTTCCCGCCGGGCCGGAGACCCCGGTTCGGGAGGGGGTGCGGTTGAGGGAGGCGCCGAGGCGTACAGGAAAAGGGGGTTGACTGTGACCCGCGCCGCAGCGGAAGTTGTTTGATTTTGAAATAGTTGCGGGGGCAAAGAGGTTGTGGTGGCAGTACGCGGGGCGCAACGGTCCCGGAGGCAGAGGGAGCGGATCATGCAGTTCGGCATTTTCAGCGTCAGTGACATCACGACCGACCCGACGAACGGGCAGACGCCGACCGAGCACGAGCGGATCAAGAACATCGTGACGATCGCCAAGCACGCGGAGGAGGTCGGGCTTGACGTCTTCGCGCTGGGGGAGCACCACAACGAGCCGTTCTTCTCGTCGTCGCCGACCACCACGCTCGGGTACATCGCCGCGCAGACCGACAAGCTTCTGCTCAGCACCGCGACCACGCTGATCACCACCAACGACCCGGTGAAGATCGCTGAGGACTACGCGATGCTGCAGCACCTCTCGGGCGGGCGCGTCGACCTGATGATGGGGCGCGGCAACACCGGGCCGGTCTACCCGTGGTTCGGCAAGGACATCCGGGCCGGCATCCCGCTCGCGATCGAGAACTACGCGCTGCTGCACAAGCTGTGGCGGGAGCACGTGGTCGACTGGCAGGGCAAGTTCCGTACGCCGCTGCAGTCGTTCACCTCGACCCCGCGCCCGCTCGACGGCATCCCGCCGTTCGTGTGGCACGGCTCGATCCGCAGCCCCGAGATCGCCGAGCAGGCCGCCTACTACGGTGACGGCTTCTTCGCCAACCACATCTTCTGGCCGGCCTCGCACACGCAGCGCATGGTCGCGCTCTACCGCGAGCGGTTCGCGCACTACGGCCACGGCGACCCCGACCAGGCCATCGTCGGCCTCGGCGGGCAGGTGTTCATGCGCAAGAACAGCCAGGACGCGGTCAACGAATTCCGGCCGTACTTCGACAACGCGCCCGTTTACGGCCACGGCCCGTCGCTGGAGGACTTCACCAGCCAGACGCCGCTGACTGTGGGCAGCCCGCAGCAGGTCATCGACCGTACGCTCGGCTTCCGTGACTATGTGGGCGACTATCAGCGCCAGCTGTTCCTGGTCGACCACGCCGGGCTGCCGCTGAAGACCGTGCTCGAGCAGCTCGACCTGCTCGGCGGGGAAGTCGTGCCGGTGCTGCGTAAGGAATTCGCGTCGCTCAAGCCGGCGCACGTGCCGGACGCCCCCACCCACGCGTCGCTCCTGGCGCGGTCCACCGAGGTGAACGCATGATGCAGCGCAATCTGGTTGTTGTCTCCGCGGGTCTGAGCCAGCCGTCGTCGACCCGGCTGCTGGCCGACCAGCTGGCCAAGGCCGTCGTGGACGGCAGCGACATCGAGTTCACGGTCACCGTGATCGAACTGCGGGACCTCGCCCACGACATCGCCAATCACCTGCTGACCGGCTTCCCGCCCGCGGCCCTGAAAGAGGCACTGGACGCGGTGGCCGGCGCGGACGGCTTGATCGCGGTGACGCCGATCTTCTCGGCCAGTTACAGCGGGCTGTTCAAGTCGTTCTTCGACGTGCTCGACAAGGACGCGCTGGCCGACAGGCCGGTGCTGATCGCGGCCACCGCCGGGACGGCCCGTCACTCGCTGGCCCTGGAACACGCGTTGCGTCCGATGTTCGCCTATCTGCGCGCGGTGGTGGTGCCCACGGCGGTGTTCGCGGCCACCGACGACTGGGGCGCCGACTCGTCGGACGGGTATCTGCAGTCGCGCATCAACCGGGCGGCCGGGGAGCTTGTGGCCGAGGTGGCGCGTCGCGAGCCGGCCGTGATCGCGGATCCGTTCGCGCTCACCGTCGATTTCAAGGACCTGCTTTAGCCCGTACGGGGTCTGGCGGGGAGAGTGCTCACCTGCCCGCGGCAACCGGGCACCGAGTTTGCCAGCAGCCCACCCGACATCTCCGATTAGGCGGCGTTCATCCTGTGGGTGGCGCCGCCTATTGCCGGTACGGGCTGTGCTGTGCTCTGGGCGTGCGGCGTGGGGCGTGGGGCGTGCGGCGTGGGGCGTGCGGCGTGCGGCGTGCGGCGTGGGGCGTGCGGCGTGCGGCGTGGGGCGTGCGGCGTGCGGCGTGGGGCGTGCGGCGGTGGCCGGGCCGGCGGCTCAGCTGCTGTGGACAACTCCGCCGGCGGGCTTGACAAGGGCGTAAGGTCCACCCCATTTCCCGGGGAGGGTGGGGGAGGTGGTGGCGAGTACACCACTACAGCGATCTTGGAGTGTGCGACGCGGGGCGCGGGGTACACAAGATCCAGCCGACTGAGGAGTCACCGTCATGGGCGAGATCGTGCTGGTTCGGCACGGGCAGACCGAGTGGAGCGCGAACGGCAGGCACACCTCGTACACCGATCTCGACCTGACGGCGGACGGTGAGCGCCAGGCCCGCGCCGTGGCCGAGCGGATCGAGGGGCGGCGGTTCGCGGCCGTGATCTCCAGCCCCCGGCGGCGGGCGTTGCGTACGGCCGAGCTGGCGGGGCTCGCCGTCACCGAGACGACCGAGGATCTGGCCGAGTGGAACTACGGCGAGTACGAGGGCATCACCTCCGCCACGATCCACGAGACGGACCCGGACTGGTGGCTCTTCCGCGACGGCGCCCCGGGTGGCGAGTCGCCGGAGCAGATCGGCGAGCGGATCGACCGCGTACTGGAAAAGGTCCGGCCCCTGCTCGGCGACGGGGATGTGGCGCTGATCGGGCACGGTCACGCGTTGCGGGTCGTCGGGGCGCGGTGGCTCGGGCTGCCGGCCGAGTACGGTGGCCGGCTGAAACTGGGCACGGCGACGCTGTCGGTCCTGGGGTTCGACCACGGGCGTACGGCGATCGACGTGTGGAACTCGCCCTGCGGGTGAGCCGATGCCGTGCGGGGCTCGGCGGCGCGACTCAGGAAGATCACGCAAGCTTCGGCTGGACGCTGCCTGATGTTGCCGTGCGGCCGGGATATTGACGGGCGTGGAACGAAGGAATCTGCTCAGAGTAGCCGTCGGCGCACCTGCCGCAACACTCGTCACGACCGCCGGCGCCGCGCCCGCGCAAGCCACGTCCGGCCGGTTCGACCAGGACAGCCCGCGCTTCGCGATCGCCGTGCTGCCGGACACGCAGTATCTGTTCGACGCGGACAGCTCCGACCCGGACCCGTTGCGCGAGACGTTCAGCTACCTGCTGGGCCGGCGGGCCGAGGACAACATCGCCTTCCTGACGCACCTCGGGGACGTCACCGAGCACGGGACCGAGCACGAGATCACGCTTGCCGGGAAGACGTTCACGAAGATCGACGGGAAGTTGCCGTACAGCGTCCTCGCCGGCAACCACGACATCGACGGCTCGAAGGATGATCAGCGCGGCGACAGCGCGTACCTGCGGGAATTCGGCCCGCGCAGGCACAGCGGGTCCAGGACCTTCCTCGGCGCCTCGAAGGACGGCTACAACAGCGCTCACCTGATTCCGGCGGCCGGCCGGAACTGGCTGATCCTGGCCTTGGACTGGCGCATCTCGGACGGCGGCCTGGAATGGGCGCGCGGCGTTCTCGCGAAGCACCCGGGCGCCCCCGCGATCGTCACGACCCATGACCTCGCGTACGCCGACGACGCCGGGCAGGCCTTCCTGTCGGGCCACGGGCAGCGGCTCTGGGACAATCTGATCAAGGACAACGATCAGATCTTCCTGACCCTCAACGGGCACTACTGGCCGCCTGGACGCACCACCCTTCGCAACACGCGGGGCAACGACGTCCATGTGCACATCACCAACTATCAGGACCGCTACTACGGCGGCGCCGGCATGATCCGGCTGTACCGGTTCGACCTGGCCCGCAACCGGATCGACGTCGAGACGTTCGCGCCGTGGTTCCTGGCCCGCGACGCCGCGAAGCGGACCCCGCTCGAGGCTGAGACGGTCGAGTTGACCGGCGACGTCGACCGGTTCAGCCTGGAGTTCGACTTCGACGCCCGGTTCCCCCTGCCCAAGCCCGGCCCGCGTCCGGCGGCCCAGGTCGTGGACCGCCACACGGCCGCGTACTGGCGGTTCGACGAGCCCGGCCAGAGCGTCGCGGACGGCGCGACCGTGCGCGATCTCAGTGGCAAGGGCAACCATTTGACCGTACGGCGTCTGGCGAACAGCACGCCGGAGACGCTCACCCTCTCCGGCGAGCACCACGTCGGCGCACCCGCCCACGCCAGCCTGCGCTTCGACGGCGGCAAGAACCCCGACCGCGGCGCGATCCTGCGGACGGCCGACGACGCCCCGCTCAACAGCGCGAAGTTCCTCGGCGGCTACACGATCGAGGCGTTCATCAAGCTGCCCGAGCCGTTCGTGGGCGACCACGCGTGGATGGGCATCCTGAGCTGGGAGGGCCGCGCGGGCGACGCCGGCAAGCACAGCGGCTGGTCCGACCTCGAGCCGACGTGCAGCCTGAACATCTCGGGTGAGCGGTTCCTGCAGTACGTGCTCTACTCCGAGGTCGGCGACCACAACCCGACGTCGTGGAGCCATGCCCTGCCGACCGGCGTCTGGCAGCACCTTGCCGTCGTCAACGACGGCCGGCGCTCGACCGTCTACGTGAACGGCTCGAAGATCGCCCGGAACCCGGCCCGGTCCGCTCGCGGCATCGCCACCCTGGGCCGCCCCTTCGTGATCGGCGCGACCTCGTTCGACCTGAAGTACGGCCAGGGCTTCTACGGCTGGATCGGTGATGTCCGCATCACTGCCCGCGCCCTGCCCCCGGCCCAGTTCCTGCCCGGAGGCTTCTAGCCCGAGTGCAACGTCAGCACGCTGCCGCCCACCTCGATCACGTCGCCGGGGCGTAGGTCGACCGTGGCCACCGGGTGGCCGTTGACCCGGGTGCCGTTGTGGGAGCCCAGGTCGGTCAGGGTGACCCGGTCGTCGGTGACCTCGACGATCAGGTGGCGGCGGGAGACCCCCGGGTCACGCAGCCGTACGCCGGACGCACGGTCGCGGCCCAGCACCGTCAGCCCGGGGGAGAGCGGCCACTCCTGCCCCTCGGCGCTCACGAGCAGCGCCACGGTCTCGTCGCCGGTGGCGGCTGTGGGGACCAGGGCGGGTGGGTCGGGTTGCAGCAGGGCGGCCACCCGGAACGTGCCCGTGTCGAGGTCGTCGAGCACGAACACCTCGACCGAGACGTCGCCGTAGACGATCCAGGCCTGGTCGGCGATCAGGGAGGCCTGGCGAACCGCCAGTTCCTGCGCCAGCTGCGTGGCGTGCGGGGCCCAGCGGCGGTGGTCGTAAGCCGACAGGCCGACCGTGTAGCGGTTGGGCACCAGCGTGCGGCCCTCACCGAGCAGGGCCTTGTGCCGTTCCGCCTCGCGCCGCATGGCCTCGAGCACGTTTTCCGGGCGCACCGCGCAGTGGAGCTCGATGTCCTCGAGCCCCAGGCGTTCCGGCGCAGCGGTCACGGCTTCATCCCGACGGGTCGTACGTCACGGCAGGTGACGAGTATGCCAGGAGTGGCCGCGACGATCGGGAAACTGTCGCGCGGATGTCGCCGAGCCCGCGCGTGACGAGCCGGCCGGCCCCCGAAGGTGACTCCACGTTCCGCCGCCACCACATTCGGCGATCGGCGCGCAGGGCCACCGTCGTGCGGAAAGTCCGGTAGGTCGAAGGCCTCGCAATGGTTACACGTGTAAGTTGGGAGGCGTCAGGACGAGGAGGCCGCGATGGGCATGAGCGAGTCAACCACCAAACGGATCACCAGCGCCGACGTCGCCCGGCTGGCCGGGGTGTCGCGGGCCACGGTCAGCTACGTCCTCAACGACACACCCCGTCAGACCATTTCGGCCGGCACCCGCACCCGCGTGCTCGACGCGGCCCAGCGTCTGGGCTATTCCCCCTCGGCGGCCGCCCGCACCCTGCGCACCGGCCGCTCCGACGTGGTGCTCTGCCTGTTGCCGGACTGGCCGATCGGTCCCGAGGTGGGCTTGATGCTGGGCGAGCTATCCTCCGCGCTCACCCGCCACGGCCTCACCCTCGTCGTGCACCCGGGCAACCGCGAGGAACGCCCGATGCACGAGCTGTGGAAGGCGATCACCCCGGCCGCCGTGATCGCGTACACGGAGTTCTCCGAGGCCGACATCGCCGCCATGCGCTCGGCCGGGGTCGCCGTCGTCGAGGCGGTCAGCCGTCGCAAGGGGCGGTCGCTGGCCGTGCCGCAGGAGCTCATCGGCCGCCGTCAGGCCGAGCACCTGACCCACGCCGGTCACACCCGTCTGGGCTTCGCCTACCCCGACGACCAGCGCCTCCGGTTCTTCGCCGAGCCGCGGCTGGCCGGGGTGCGGGCCGCCTGCGCCGCCCTGCGCCTGCCCACCCCGGTCGGTCTGACCGTCCCGCTCGACCCGGTGGCCGCCGCCGAGGCCGTACGCCGGTGGCGCGCGACCGGGGTCACGGGCGTGTGCGCGTACAACGACGAGGTGGCGCTGGCGGTGCTGGCCGGCGTTCGGGGGGTCGGTTTGTCGGCCCCGCAAGACCTGGCGGTGATCGGCGTGGACGACATCCCGCCGGCTCGGCTCGCCGCCCCGCCGCTCACCACCGTCACCACCGATCAGGCGATCGTCGGGGCGCACCTGGCGGCCACCGTGGTCGCCACGATCAGCGGGCGCGCCGTCCCCGACCTGCCCGCGTCCGACATCGTCCGGGTGGTGCCCAGGGCCTCCGCGTGATCGGCGGGGCGCGGTGCGGGTCGTGGGCAGAGCTTCCGGCCCGGTTGGCGGGCGTCGATGAAGCTGCCAACAAACGCACAGGTGCAGCACACGGGCGACTCAGCCGGCGGGCGAATCGTGGGGGGTGTCCGAACGGCTCGCACACAGGGGGAGCGCCATGCTCGTTCAGCTCGACAGCAACACCGGTACCCGCGACTTCACCGCCACCTCGACCGGCCTGCCGATCAACCCGGCCAACCTTCCCCGTACGCGGGGACCGCTGCCCGCCGTGGCGGTCCTCGGCCATCCCGGGCGCGTGGCAGGCCTGGCCGCACATCTGCCGCACGGCTGGTCGCTGCGCCGGGCCGCCGGCCTTGAGGACGTGCTTTCCGGCGAGATCGTTCTGTTCGCCGGGGCCACCGAGCGTGAGATCGCCACGGCCCGCCGGGTGCTCGCGTCCCGCACGACGATCGTCGCCGTGGTCGACGAGGTGGCTCCCGCCGAGCTGGTCGCCGCGGTGCTGACCGCCGGAGCCGACGCCTGCGTGCGGAGCGGGCAGCCCGCGATCCTGGCCGGGCACCTGGTCGCCTGCCGCCGCCGCGACCTGACCGGCCGTTGGTCCGGCCTGAACATTCAGGGCCGCCGGTAGGCCGCGCCGGCGTGCCGGAAACGGGGGTACGGCGACGCCGGCGCGGAGATCGGGTCAGGCCGTGGGAGTGGCCGAGGGCCGCAGGATCTGGCAGGTCTCGATCGCCTTCTGAACGGTCGCGTCGCCCGGGTCCGGTTTCGACGGGTCGGCGACCCCGTTCTCCTTGAGGCAGTTCTGATAGGCGGTGTTCTGGCCGTCGCCTGCCGGGCGGCCCGAGGGGCGCAGGGCGGAACAGGCCTCCTGCGCCTTCTGCCAGGTGGCGTCGTCAACATCGTCGGGCTTGCTCATCATCCCGCCGCCTCCAGGAAGCCGGCCGCCGTCCGGCCCGCCTGGCCAGGCGCTTCCGGAAGGTCGTGGCATTCCGGACGGGAACCCGCCCGGCGCGCCCGAGGGCCGGCCGCCGCGTTCGCCAGAGCCGCGCGATGGCATCGTGACCGTGACGCCGTTGGCGGCCAGGCAGTCCGTATAGGCCGTGAACGCGCTGTTCCCGCCGCCGCCGTCGGCGTCCGTGTCACCGGATCCGCCCCCGCAGCCCGCGGTCAGCGCGATCGTGGCAGCCGCTGCCAGCAGCCCTGCCGTCCGGAGGTGTTCCCTCTTCCCGACCACGATGCCGTCCTTCCGCGCTGCCGGTTTCCGATGCCGATCACCCAAGCCGCCCCACCTCGTCACCGCGTCGGCGCCGCCTCGGAGTTCGCTCGGAGCGCCTGTGCCGAGCCTGTGGCCCACATTCCGGGAAAGCTCCGCCGCGGATGTCGAGATCGCCGGACCCGCTCCGTTCCCGGGGCATGGAACGACACGAGATCACCGAAGTCCTCAACCGCCCGCTCAGCCAGGAGCTGCTGGCCCGCGACCTGACCCGGCTGGCTTACGTGGCCAAGGACGGCACCCCGCGGAGCATCCCGATCGCGTTCACCTGGAACGGCTCGCAGATCGTGCTCTGCACCAGCAAGAACGCTCCGAAGCTGTCCTCGCTGCGGCACAACCCGGCGGTCGCGCTGACCATCGACACCGAGGTGCACCCGCCCAAGATCCTGCTCATCCGCGGACGGGCCGAACTCGACGTGGCCGACGGCATCCCGGCGGAGTATCTGCAGATGAACGGCAGCTACACGATGACGCCCGAGCAGCGCGTCGAGTGGGAGGCCGAGGTGCGTTCCCTGTACGACGGAATGGTCCGCATCGTGGTCGAGCCGACCTGGGCCAAACTCATCGACTTCGAGACCACCCTGCCGACCGCGGTCGAGGAACTCGTCCGCGAGCGCGCCGCCCGGACGTAAGGGAGGGCGGCGGCCGACAGGCCCCAGGCCGGTGCGGCAGCTCCGAGGCAACTCCGAGGTGGGTTGAAGGCCGTCGCGAGGACCGGCGGCCACACTTGGCTGCCATGGGTGAAGCACGGGCCGGTCGCCGGCGCTGGGTCCGGGGTGCGGCGGCGGTCGTCGTGTCGGCGTTGATCGCCTTCGGGGTGGGGCGCGCCCTGACCGCCGGCGCCGAGACGAAGCCGGTCGCGGCGGCGACGGTGGCGGCCGACCGGGGCGCGGTGACCAGCGAGGTCGCGACCACCGGGACGGTCCAGCCGGCGCAGACGCACAGCCTGTCGTTCGGGGTCGCGGGCACGGTCGAGACCATCGCCGTACGGGCGGGAACCGCGGTCACGGCGGGGCAGGTTCTCGCGCGGGTCGACGACGCCGACGCTGCCGAGGCCGTGGACGACGCGCAGGATGCCCTCGACGACGCCGAGGACGCCCTGGCCGAGGCCGAAAAGAGCGCTGCCGCTCCGGCCACCTGCGGGTCGAACGTCGCGGCGGCCTACACGTCGCCGTCGGCCGGCCTCAGTCCCACCTCGGCAGTCCCGGCCGTCACGCCGTCGGCCCGCCCCACAACCACCGGCCCGGCCGCGGCGCCTTCCCGGACCACATCACCCGCCCGTACGCCGGCCGGTAGCGCCCCGACGTCCGGAACCTGTGCCGGTGATCGCGGGCAGCCGGGCGGCGACGCCGTCCTCAGTGCCCAGCAGCGGGTCAACCAGGCCACGGTCGCGCTCGACAAGGCCGAGAAGGCCCTGGCCGGCGCGACGCTGAAGGCGCCCGTCGCCGGGCGGATCCTCAGCGTCGCCGGCAAGGTCGGCAGCCGGGTGAGCGCAGGTAACGCATTCATAACGCTGGCCGACGTCCAGGACATGCAGATCAGCGCGAACTTCCCCGAGGCCGACGCCGATCGGCTGGCCGCCGGGCAGAAGGCTGTGGTCGCGCCGGCCGACCGGGCCGGGCAGTGGCTCCCGGCGACCGTGGTCCAGGTCGACCCGGTCGGCACCGGCGACGGCGCCATGGTCCGGTACGGCGTATTGCTGTCTTTCGATGCGGCGCCCAAGGATCTGCTGGTCGGGCAGAGTGCCTCGGTGCGCGTGACCACCGGCTCGAAGGCGGAGGCACTGCGTGTGCCGAGCACCGCCGTGCACGACGTGTCGGGTGATCAAGGCACGGTGCTCAGGAACGGCGCCCCCACCAAGGTGGTGATCGGCCTGCGCGGCGATCAGTACACCGAGATCGCCGGGGGCCTTTCGGAGGGGGACGAGATCGTCCGTTCGTGGTGACTGTCAGCGAGTTGCCAGGACCCAGGTGACTCAGCACAAGTTCATAGGCAATTCCTAGGTGGCGTTGATACTCCTTCGGGGTGCTGACAGATTCCCGCTACCCGACGGCCCTCGGCGAGGCCCCGGCCCGCGCCGCGAGGGTGCTCGTCGTCGACGACGAGCCGAACATCTCCGAGTTGCTCAGCGCGACCTTGCGCCTCGTCGAGTTCGACGTGCGGGTGGCCGGGACCGGTCTTCGTGCGCTGGTCGCGGTCGAGGAGTTCGAGCCCGACCTCGTGATCCTCGACGTGATGCTGCCCGACCTGGACGGCTTCGAGGTCGCCAAGCGGCTGCGGGCGGCCGGCTCACGCGTGCCGGTGCTGTTCCTGACCGCGCGCGACGCCCTGGAGGACAGGTTGTCGGGGCTCTCGGCCGGCGCCGACGACTACGTCACCAAGCCGTTCAGCCTGGAAGAGGTCGTGCTGCGGATCCGGGCGATCCTGCGCCGCGTCCAGCCCGGCCTGGAAGCGCCGGGCGCGCGGGGCGTGCTGCGTTACGCCGACCTCGAGATGGACGAGGACGCCCACGAGGTGCGCCGGGCGGGCCGTGCCGTCGACCTCTCGCCGACCGAGTTCAACCTGCTCAGATACTTGCTGGTCAACGCGGGGCGGGTGGTCAGCAAGGCTCAGATCCTGGACCGGGTGTGGAAGTACGACTTCGGGGGCGACGGCCGCATCGTCGAGTCGTATGTGTACTACCTGCGCCGCAAGATCGACAAGGCCGGGCCGCCGCTGATCCAGACCGTGCGCGGCGTCGGCTACGCGTTACGCCTGCCCCGCGGCAGCGACGACTGAGATGATCACTCAGCGGGGGCGATCGGCGGGACTACGGCGCTGGCGGCACTGGACGCTGCGCGCGCGGCTCGTGCTGGTGGTGGGCGCTCTGGCCGCACTCGCGCTGATCGTCGCCAACGTCGCCGGGCTGGTGCTGATTCGCGATTACCTGCAGGACCGCATCGACGGCCAGTTGCGCGCGGCGCGCGTGCCACTGTCCCACCAGCCACCGCCCAGCCTCGACCCGTCGGATCAGCGTCTCGCCCGGACGGCCGAGGGCTCCGGCGGCGGCTTGCGCGGCATGAAGAGCCTCGGGCCGGGCCAGGTGACGTACTGGTTCCACCCGAGCGGCCTGGCCGAGTCGGTCCGTCTCGTCGCTCCCGAGACCGCCTCGGTCGCGCTTCCGGCGATTCCCGCCCTGCACCGCGCGGCCGACATTCCGGTGCTCAACGAGCCGTACACGGTGGTCGCGGCGGACGGCAGCGCCTGGCGGATGATCGCCGTCCCCAACTCGCTCACCGGCGGGTACACGGTCGGCGGTGTCTCGCTGGCCGAGCTCGAGCAGACCTCCGACCGGCTGCTGCTGATCGACGCCGCGGTGAGCCTGCTCGTGCTGGCGCTGCTCGGTGTCGGGGCGGCCTTCGTCGTACGGCTGGGTCTGCGGCCCCTCGACGACATGGAACGCCTGGCCACCGACATCTCCGGTGGCAACCTCAGCGGCCGGGTGGCCGGCGCCGACCCGCACACCGAGCCGGGCCGGCTGGGCCTGGCCCTGAACTCCATGCTGGGCCGGATCGAGGCCGAGGTCAGCGCGCGCACCGCGTCCGAGAGCCGGATGCGGCAGTTCCTGGCCGACGCCTCGCACGAGCTGCGCACCCCGCTCACCTCGATCAAGGGGTTCGCCGAGCTGCACCGCCGTGGCGGGGTCGCGCCCGGCCCGGCGCTGGACCGCATCGAGTCCGAGGCCGGCCGGATGAGCCTGCTGGTCGAGGACATGCTGATGCTGGCCCGGCTCGACCAGCAGCGCCCGCTCGACCGCAAGCCGGTCGACCTGCTCGCGGTCGCCGTGGACACGGTTCGCGACGCGCACGCCCGCTCGCCCGAGCGCGTGGTGCACCTGTCCGGGCTGAGCGAGGACGATCCGTTCGAGCCGCCTGTCGTCCTGGGGGACGAGCACGCGCTGCGGCAGATCGCCGCCAACCTCGTGGTCAACGCGCTCCAGCACACACCGTCCGGCACCGAGGTCACCGTACGGGTGGGGTTGTTCGCGCCGAGGCTGCCCGCGCCCGGCGTCGTCGTCTCCGGAACGGCTGTGCCCGCGGCCGAGCGGTTGGCGGTGCTGGAGGTCAGCGACAACGGTCCCGGCATCGCGCCCGAGCACGCCCCGCGCGTCTTCGAGCGGCTGTACCGCGCCGACCCCAGTCGCCATCGCGGCCAGGGCGGCGGCTCCGGGCTGGGCCTGTCGATCGTGGCCGCGTTCGTGCACGGCCACGGCGGCTGGGTCGAGCTGGAGCCGGCGCCGGGTGGCGGGGCGACCTTCCGGGTGCTGCTGCCGACCTGATTTCGAGCTTGCTCCCAGGTTGCCCGGAAGCTGCTCCGAGGCCGGTCCGCCACAGTGTCCGGCATGCCAGTCCGCCTCGACCTGCGACGCCCCGTGGCAGCGGTCAACACCTTCCTCGTCGTCGCCTCCGCCGCCGGGGGGTTCTGGGCCTACCAGAGCCTCGCCGGCACGGACGCCACCCCGGCCGCGAACGCCTCGACCCGTACGATCGCCGTCCGGCAGGGCACCGTCACCAAGACCGTGACCGCGGACGGGACGGTCGAGAGCGCGAGCACGGCGACCGCCAGTTTCGTCACCGGCGGCACGGTCACCGCGATCAACGTCCGGGTCGGGCAGAAGATCGCCAAGGGGCAGGTGCTGGCCAAGGTCGACCCGGACGACGCGCAGCGCTCGCTGGACGCGGCCCGGGCCGACCTGGACGCCGCGGAGGACTCGCTCGACCGGGCCGAGGACGCCGGCTCCGACACGTCCACCGCCGGGAACGCGGTCCAGCAGGCGGAGCTGGCCGTCGACGAAGCCGAGGCGGCGGTCGACGGCACGGTCCTCCGGGCGCCGATGGCGGGCACCGTCACCGCGATCAACGGCACCCTCGGCAGTTCCTCCTCCGGCACAGGCTCCAGCAGCCAGGGCAGCTCCCAGCCCGGCGACTCGACGGCGGGCGACAACAGCACCAGCGGCAGCGGGTTCATCGAGCTTCAAGACCTGACGAAGATGCAGGTCACCGCGGCCTTCGCCGAGGCCGACGCGACGAAGCTGAAGGAGAAGCAGACCGCGACGGTCACCTGGAACGCGCTCAACGCCGCCACGGCCACGGCCCGGGTCAGCGCCGTCGATCCCTCGGCGACGACGTCGGACAACGTGGTGACGTACGGGGTCACCCTCTCGCTCGACAAGGTGCCCAGCGGGGCCAAGGCGGGGCAGACGGTGAGCGTCGCGGTCACCACCGGCCGCGTCGAAAACGCGGTGCTGGTCAACCCGGCCGCCATCACCACGGCCGGCAACCGGCACACGGTCACGGTCGTCGCCGGCGGCGCTCAGGAGGTGCGCCAGGTCGAGATCGGGCTCGAGGGCGACAGCGCCACCCAGATCACGTCCGGGGTCGTGGCGGGCGAGCAGGTGGTGCTGACGACCACGTCGACCACGACCGGCGGCAACCAGGGCGGGTTCCCCGGCGGCGGCCTCGGCGGCGCGCCGGCCGGCGGCGGGCCGGGCGGTGGCAACTTCGGCGGCGGAGGCGGCCGATGAACCGGCCCGTTCTCGACGTCCGTGACCTGAAGAAGATCTACGGCGAGGGGGAGGCGACCGTCCACGCGCTGCGCGGGGTGTCGCTGACCGTCGAACGCGGCGACTACGTGGCGATCATGGGCTCGTCCGGCTCCGGCAAGTCGACCCTGATGAACATCCTGGGCGCGCTTGACGTGCCCACCTCGGGCACGTACCTGCTCGACGGCGTCGACGTCAGCCGGCTGGCCGATCGGCAGCTCGCCCTGGCCCGTAACCGGCTCATCGGGTTCATCTTCCAAGCCTTCAACCTCATTCCCCGTACGTCGGCAGTGGCCAACGTGGAGCTCCCGCTGGCCTATGCCGGGGTGCGGGCCCGGGAGCGCCGCCGCCGGGCGATGGCCGCGCTCGACATGGTCGGCCTGGCCGACCGGGCGCGGCACGAGCCCAACCAGCTCTCCGGGGGCCAGCAGCAGCGCGTCGCGGTGGCCCGCGCACTCGTCACCGAGCCCGCTCTGCTGCTGGCCGACGAGCCGACCGGCAACCTGGACACCCGTTCGACCGAGGACGTGCTCGCTGTCTTCGACCAGCTCAACGCGTCCGGCCGCACGATCGTGCTGATCACCCATGAGCCCGAGGTCGGCGACCGCGCCAAACGCCTGATCCGGCTGGTCGACGGCCGGGTCGTGCACGACGTCCGGCAGGCCCCGGTGGCCGCCCTCGCGGGAAGGCACGCCCGGTGAGTTTCTTCGAAGTGGTCAGGTTCGCTCTGCGCGGTCTGTCGGCCAACAAGCTGCGGTCCGCGCTGACCATGCTCGGTATCCTGATCGGCGTCGCGGCGGTGATCCTCCTGGTTGCGGTGGGCAACGGCTCGGCGCGGGCGGTCAGCGACCGGATCGAGGCCCTCGGCACCAACACCATCACCGTGCTGAGCGCCGGCCGCGGCGGCCAGACCAGCACGGCGCTCACCAAGGAGATGGCGACCGCCCTGGCCGACCCGGTGCTCGCGCCGGACGTGAAGTCGGTGTCGCCGGTGGTCAGCGCGTCGGCCACGGTCACCTATGAGGGTGCCGAGCACGCCGTCGGCTCGTTCGTCGGCACCACGCCGGGCTGGTTCACCGCCTCCAACACGCCGGTCGGCCGCGGTGCCGCCTTCACCGCGGACGACGAGGCCCAGGGCCGGCGGGTGGTGGTGATCGGGCCGACCGTGGCCGAGGAGTTGTTCCCCGGCCTCGACCCGATCGACCAGCAGGTCACCGTGGGCGGCGCGCTGTTCACCGTGATCGGCGTGCTCGACGAGAAGAGCTCGACCGGCTTCCAGGACGCCAACGACACCGCGATCGCGCCGCTGACCGCCGTGCGTCAGGTGCTCACCGGCTACGGCGCGCTGACCTCGATCCTGGTCGAGGCGGCCGGCTCGGACCGGGTCGACGCGGCGCAGTCCCAGGTGGCGGCGATCCTGAACCAGAAGATGGACGTCGGGGCCGGCTCGGCCACCACGCCGTACCGACTGCAGAACGCCTCCCAGCTCCTCCAGACGCAGACCGAGACTGCCGACACCTTCACCACCCTGCTGGGGGCGGTGGCCGCGATCAGCCTGCTCGTCGGCGGCATCGGCATCACCAACATCATGCTGGTCACCGTGACCGAGCGGACGCGCGAGATCGGCATCCGCAAGGCGCTGGGCGCACCCCGCCGGACGGTCCTGACCCAGTTCCTGATCGAGGCCACGCTGCTCAGCGCGCTCGGCGGCGCCCTCGGGGTGGCGGCCGCGCTGATCGGCAGCAGCTTCGAGATCGCCGGGGTCGAACCGGTGATCGTGCCCAGCTCGGTCGGGCTCGCCCTGGGCGTGTCGATCGCGATCGGACTGTTCTTCGGCGGGTTGCCCGCCGCCCGCGCCGCCCGCCTGCGTCCCATCGACGCACTGCGCTACGAGTGAGGACGCCTGCCGTGACTTCTTCGAACGACGACACCGCCGTGATCGAGATCGTGCCGGCCGGACCGCGCGACGACGACCTCGCCGCCGAGCTGGCCAGGGCGGCCCCGCGGCGCTGGTGGAACCGGGGCACCGTCGTGCTGGGCGCGATCGTGCTCGTGGTGGGTGGCTTCGCCGGCGGCCTGCAGGCGCAGAAGCAGTGGGGCACCGCCGCGACACCGGCCGCCGGGCGGGCCTTCGGCGGGCAGAATCCGGGCGGCTCCGCGGCAGCAGGCGGGATGCCGGACTTCGGCGGTGGTCAGGCGCGGGGCGGTCAGGCACAGGGCGGTCAGGCCCAGGGCGGGACGGCACAGGGCGGGACAGCTCCGGGCGGGACGGCCGCCGCGGCCGCCACGGGCAAGGTCAAGCTGGTCAACGGCACGACGATCTACGTGGAGACGGCGGACGGCCAGGTGGTGACCGTGAAGACGGACAGCCGGACGAGCGTGTCGACGGCCACGAAGGGCAAGGTCTCCGACGTCAAGGCCGGCCAGTCGGTGACGATTCAGGGCAGCGCCGGCTCGGACGGCACGGTCACAGCGACCTCGGTGACCGCCGCCGGATGACAGAATGCGGGCCATGGACCAAGAGACTCGTGAGCGCGATGAAGCCGGGTTCAACCGGCGTGCCTTCTTCGGCCGGGCGCTGCTGCTGGCGGGCGGTGCGGCCACCGTGCTGACCCTGTCCGGCTGCCCCGGCGGCAACGGTGACGGCGACGACGACGATGACGATGGCGGTGACGACGGGGACGACGACTGAGGCCGCGCTATCGCGGTGATAGGTGACGACTGATATGACGTCGTCATATGTGAATCCATTGATGAATCACCCCGCCACTTCTTAGTCTGAGTCGGGCTCGGACCTGGGAGGGCGGCGTGCAGTCCGACGTGAGTGCCCTGCGTGGCCGAGGCGAGCTCCTCGCGACGATCGAGGGCCGCCTCGGTGTGGGCGGCGGGGTCGCCGTTCACGGCCCGGCCGGCATCGGCAAGACGGCGCTGCTCGACGCTGCCACCTCGGCCGCGCGCGCCCGGGGTGAGCTGGTGGTCGGCTTGCGGCCCGTGCGTTCCGAGCGCCTGATCCCGTACGCGGGCATCGCCGACCTGATCCCGCAGCTGCCGCGACCGGCCCACGAGGCCCTGCCACCGGCCCAGCGTCGTGTCCTGGCCGCTCTGCGGCAGGGGGTCACCCCGCGCGCCGGCGCACCCGCCCTGGCCCTGCGTCTCGTGCTGCCGCTGCTGCTGGTCCACAGTGCCCGCGAGCGCCCGGTCCTGCTGGTGCTGGACGACTGCCAGTGGCTCGACGCCGCGTCGGCCGAGCTGATCGCGTTCGCCGTGCGCCGCCGGCCCGGTCCGCGGGTGCGGGTGATAGCCGCCGAGCGCCGGCCCTACGCGGGTTCCGCGTCACCGATTCTTCCCCGCGCCGCCGGCGTGTCCACCGGCCGCCGGGTCTACGCGGACGGCCGATCGCCGAGCCGTCCGCTCGCCGCCGGCGCGTCCGCAGGCCGCCGGGCTGTGCGGCTCTGCCCGGCGCCCGCGCTCGAGCTGGCCGTCCCGCCGCTGCGGGCCGACGACCTGACCGAGTTGCTGGAGGCGCGCGGCCTGCCCTGCCGCACGGCCAGCCGGCTGCACGAGACCAGCGGCGGCAACCCGTTCCTGGCCCTCACGCTCGGCGCCGCCCAGCCGCCGGGCGAGGCTTGGCGACCTGCGCCGCTGCCCGAGGCCGCCCGGGAACTGTTGCGTGACCAGCTGGCCGCCCTGCCCGCCGACGTCGCGCACACCCTGCTGGTGGCCGCGCTGGCCACCGACCCCACGGTCACGCTGCTGCGCCGCGCGGGCCGCGAGGACGCCGTACGGGATCTGCGGGTCGCCGCCGCGGCCGGTGTCGTCGCGGTCGCGGGCGACCAGGTCCGGTTCACGCCGCCCCTGCTCGCCACCGTTGTCGCCGAGGACGCGCCGGCCGGGGACCGCACCGAGGCCCACACCGCGCTCGCCGCCGGGGCCGCCGACCCCGTGCAGTCCCTGCGCCACCGGGCCCTGCGCAGCTCGGTGCCCGACGCCGCGGTCGCCCGTTCGCTGGCCGCCGCGGCCGGGCGTGCTTCCGGGCGTCTGGCCGCCGAGCTCTATCTGCTGGCCGCCGACCGCTGTCCCCACACGCACGCCGACCGGCGGCTGGACTGGCTGGTCGCCGCGGCCCGCGACGGGCTCGCCGGAGGAGCCGCCGCCCTGGCCGGACGGGCCGCCGAGGCCGTGCTGGCCGTGACCGACGCGCCCGCCGCTCATCGGGTCCAGGCCCGCCTGGTGCTGATCGACCTCGCCGGGCAGGGTCTGGCGGGCATGGGGGAAATGTTCGCCGCCGCCCTGGCCGAGGCGGGCGACGACCCGGCCCTGATCGCGCCGGTGCGGTTGCGCCGCACCTGGGCCGCCCTGCTGACCGGCGACCCCGACCGCGCGGCCGACGAGGCGGCCCGCACGGCCCTGGCCGCCCGCGGGGCCGGGGACCCGACCACCGAGGCGATGGCGCTCAGCGTGCTGGCCCAGATCGAGCGGCTGCGCGGCGAGCCCGGCTGGGCCGACACCCTGACCCAGGCGCTGGTCCTGCCGGCCACCCCGGCCCCGGACTGGCTGCACTACGGCCCGCGGTACGTGGCGGCCCGGTTCGCCCTGATGGACGACCGGCTGGAGGAGGCCCGCGCCGCGCTGCTCGGCCTGCTGGCCGTGGCCGAGCAGGACCGTATCGGCGAGGCGCGGGTCGAGGTCTTGCGCAGCCTGTCCGAGGTGGCCACCCGGGCCGGGCGCTGCCGCGAGGCGCTCAGCTATGCGCACCGGGCTGTCCGCGCCGCTCAGCGGGCCGGCCTGAGCCCCGGCCCGACCTGGTACACGGCGGCGATCGCCGAGCTGGCCGGGGGCAGCCTGGCCGCGGCGGCCGGGTTCGCACGCCGCGGGGTGCGCGCCTCCGAACAGGAGGGTGACACCCTCTATCTGCGCCGCAACCTGCACGCGCTGGGCCAGGCCGAGCTGCGGGCGGGGGAGACCCGGGCCGGGGTCGCGGCGCTGCGGCGGCTGCGCGATCTGGAGGCCGGTTTCGCCGGGGCCGACCCGATGATCGCGCGGTGGCACGGCGACCTGGCCGGCGGGCTGGCCGCGCTGGGGGAGCACACCGAGGCGGTGGCCACGCTGGTCGCCGCGCGGGCCGCAGCCGAGCGCCTGGGCGAGAACCCCGGCCTGGCCGGCTGTCTGGACAGGGCGGCGGCGGTGGTGCTCTCGGAGAGTGGGCAGGCCGATTCGGCAGTGCTGCTGTCGGCCTCGGCGGCCGAGCACTTCGAGCAGTTGCAGCAGCCGATCGAGCAGGCCCACGCGCTGCTCGTGCAGGGCAGCGCCGAGCGTCGCCGCCGCCGGTACGCGGCGGCCCGGCTCGCGATCGGCGCCGCGCTGGCGATCTTTCTGGCCGCCGAGGCCAAGCCGTGGGCCGAGCAGACCGAGCGTGCGCTGGCCGGCGCCTCCGCCGCGGGCACCCCGTTCGATCTGGGGCTGACCTCGACCGAGCTGCGCATCGCCGTGCTGGTGCGCGACGGCGCGAGCAACCGGGAGATCGCCGGGCGGCTCTATCTGAGCGTGAAGACAGTGGAGGCGACGCTGACCCGCGTCTATCGCAAGCTCGGGGTGCGGTCGCGGACGCAACTCTCGTCCCGGCTCCCCGCGGTGGTGTCCGAGGTCACCACGAGTGTCTGACCTGCGGCCTCCGACCGTGGCCGCGGTCACTTCCGTCGCGAAGGTTTTACCTGCGTGATCCGGGTATGAAAGGCCGTTCGCGGATCGTTGTAAAAGAAGGCGACGAGGCCTTTCGCCATCACTATCCGTTAAGGAGACGGCCATGCAGTTCACGACCACGCTTCGCGACGCGCGCACGGCGCTGGCGAACCGCCGCACCATGCGTGTCGCTCACCGCCGCCTCGCCGAGGAGCTGGCGTCGTTCCGTTCCACCGCCGAGCGGGCCGAGCTCGACGAGCTCCTCAGCCGGCACAGCGCCGAGGAGACCGAGCAGATCCGCGCGATCCTCCACCGCCAGGACGTGGTGCGCCGCCAGCGCAGCGAGCGCCAGACCGCCGGCCTGGGCGGATACCTGGGCTGAACCTGGCCCCGACGAGCGCCCGGCCCCGGAGATTCTCCGGGGCCGGTTTTTTGTTTGCCCGCTTTTCGCTGTCAGCCTCCCGCCGGTCAGCGGCGGCGGTCCTTGTCGTGGGCGCGGAGGCTGCCGGCGTGGGCCTTGAGCTCCGGGTCCTTGCGCGACTTGAGCAGGCTGGCCACGGTGGTGAGCGCCAGGACCCCGACGATGACGACAAGCGAGAGCGTGGTCGGGATCTCGGGCGCCGACTTGGTGATGTCCTCGTGCAGCCAGTGCAGGATCAGCTTGACGCCGATGAAGGCCAGGATGACCGACAGGCCCGCCGAGAGGTAGACCAGGCGGTCGAGCAGACCCTTGACGAGGAAGAACAGCGCACGCAGGCCGAGCAGGGCGAACGCGTTGGCCACGAACACGATGAACGCCTCGTTGGTCACGCCGAACACCGCGGGGATCGAGTCGAGCGCGAACAGCAGGTCGGAGCTGCCGATCGCGATCAGCACGATGAACATCGGTGTGACCACCCGGCGCCCGTCCACCTTGGTGATCATCTTGCCGCCGATGTAGTCGTCGGTGACCGGCAGGAACCGCTTGCTGGCCTTGACGAGCGCGTTGTCCTCGATGTCGGGGTCCTCGTCGCGATGCCGGAACAGCTGCACCGCGGTGAAGATCAGCAACAGGCCGAACAGCAGGAACATGAAGGAGAACGCGTTCAGCAGCGTCGCGCCCAGGGCGATGAAGATGACCCGCAGGACCAGCGCGATGATGATGCCGAAGGTCAGGACCTCCTGCTGGTACTTCTCCGGCACCGCGAACGTGGTCATGATGATCACGAAGACGAACAGGTTGTCGACCGACAGGCTCTTCTCGACGATGTAGCCCGCGAAGTACTGCGCGCCGAAGTCCCAGCCGGCCACCTGTCCGAACACGATGCCGAACACGACGGCGACCGCGATGTAGAAGACGGACCAGGCAGCGGCCTCACGGAAACCGACAGCGTGGGGCCGGAACACACCGAGTGTCAGGTCGAGGGCGAGCAGGGCGACGATGACCCCGATGGTCAGCGTCCAGCCGAGCGCGGTGACCTCAAGCATGGTGAAGGAACCTCCGGGCGACTAGCGGGCAACCTGGTGATCGTCCTTGGCTGACCTGGGAAGTTGCTGAGCGGAGCCCTTCCTGCCTGGAGTCTAGACCGCGCGGCGGGTCATGCCGGTGACATAGCCGGTTCCGCCGGGACAGGTTCGGCCGCCGGGGCGTTCAGGCCGGCCTCGGTAACTACAGAGAGTGCTGATGCATTCTTACCAGCACTATCCGTCATGGTTACTCGGGCGGCCGCCGGCCTCGCTCCGGGGGTACGCCAAATGCATCGACAGGCGTACATCAAAAGGTTAAATCGGTATTTCCCTACAGTCGTTCGGTGCCGAAAGATACCTGGTCAACGTCTTGCTGCAGGATGCATTCTCGTAAAAACCACATCGGACGGAAATTAAGTCCCAAGAGGACGTTGCGCCGAGTTGACCTCGCTGGCATGCTACGCGATGTCGTTCTGGGGGACGCACACCGTAACGTTGGCTATTAGCTGTAAGCATCACTTTCGGTAATCACGGGGCGAGGTTAGCGCGCGTCACCCCGCGTGAATACCGGAGTGGAGAGGAGAAGTGCCGTGACGGCATCGGCACAACTACCCCTCGCCGACGATCTCTTCCTCACCGCACACGACACGGTCAAGGGCAAGTGCTTGCTCTCCCCGGCGACGCTCGGCCTCGGTATGGCCGCGGCCCTCATCGGAGAGCTCGTGCTCTGGCGCCGTCTCGACGTGGTGGACGGAAAACTCCAGATCATCGACGACCGTCCCACCGGCGACCCCGCCGCGAACGCCGTTCTCGACCAGCTCCTGCGCGAGGGCCACCACCGGCTCGTCCGGGACTGGATCTCGTTCCTCGCCACCGGCGTCGCGACCGACCTGGTCGAGCGCCGCCTGGCCCGCGCCGCTCTCGTTCAGCGGCAGGAGAAGAGGGGCCTGTTCGGCAGCAAGGTGTCCTTCGTGCCCACCGACTCGATGATCGCCGGGTGGCCCGCCACCCGGATCCGCACGTTCGTCGGGCGGGGCGAGCTGCTCGACATCCCCGACCTGGTCCTCACCGGACTGATCCTGGCCACCGGTCTCGACCAGCACGTCTTCCTCACCCTCGACACCCGCGACCGCGAGGCGTTGTTCGACCAGCTCAAGCGCCGGCTTCCCGCCATGCTGCTCGAGCTGATCGGCCAGGCCGAGGCCGCGGTGGGCGACGCCGTGATGGCCCGGCGCGCCTGACTTCCCGACCCCTTCTCGCAGCCCCTTCTCAACCCCCTCCTGGAGACCGCGTGTCCGCCACCACCACCAAACCCCCGCAGAGCCAGCTCTCCACAGCATTGGCTCGAGACCGCCTCGGCGTCGCCGCGGTGGTCTTCTTCGTCATGTCGGCCGCCGCGCCGCTCACCGTCGTCGCCGGCGTCGTCCCGACCGGCATCGCCGTCACCGGCCTGACGAGCATTTCCATCGCCTTCGTGGCGGTCGCCGTCGTTCTCGCGATCTTCGCGGTCGGCTACGTCGCCATGGCCCGGCACATCGCCAACGCCGGCGCGTTCTACGCCTACATCTCGCAGGGCATCGGCCGCCCGTTCGGGGTCGGCGCGTCGTGGGTGGCGCTGCTCGCCTACAACATGTTCCAGATCGCCGCGTACGGCGGTTTCGGCGCCATCGCGTCCCCGCTGTTCGACAAGTGGTTCGGCCTCGACGTCTCGTGGTGGGTGCTGGCCCTGTGCGTCTGGGCGCTGACCGCCGTGCTCGGCGTGCGTGACGTCGCCGTCAACGGCAAGGTCCTGGCCACGCTGCTGGTCGCCGAGATCATCGTGGTGTTCGTGTTCAGCTTCGCCGACATCTTCTCGCCGAACTTCGAGGCCTCGTCGGCCCCGGTTGACGTGACCAGCCTGGTCGGCGCGGGCTCGGGCGCCCTGCTCGCCATGGCCATCACCGGATTCGTCGGCTTCGAGCAGTCCGTGGTGTTCAGCGAGGAGTCGCGCGACCCGCGCCGCACCGTGCCGCGCGCCACCTACATCTCCATCTCGCTGATCGCCGTCCTCTACGGCTTCGCCGCCTGGACGATGATCTCGGGCGCCGGTGACGACGTCGTCGGCCGCGCCGGCGCCGAGGGTCCCGACCTGTTCTTCAACGTCGCCGCCGACCAGCTGGGCGGCGGCGCCGTCGACCTCGGTTACGCGCTGTTCCTGACGTCGCTGATCGCCGCGATGATCTCGTTCCACAACATCATCTCGCGGTACATGTTCTCGCTCGGCCGCGAGGGTGTGCTGCCGCGCGCCTTCGGCCGTACGGTGCCCGGCACCGGCGCCCCCAAGAACGGCTCGCTGATCCAGAGCGCGCTCGGCCTGACCGTGATCGTGGTCTACGCCGTGGCCGGCTGGGACCCGCTGGTCAACCTGTTCTTCTGGGGCGGCAGCGGCGGCGGCATCGGCGTCCTGCTGCTGGTCACGCTGACCTCGCTCGCGGTCATCGGCTTCTTCGCCAAGCGCCCCGAGGGCGAGGACTTCTGGCACCGCCTCGGCGCGCCCGTCCTCGGCTCGATCCTGCTGCTGATCATGTCGTACCTGGCCCTCAGCAACATCGCCACCCTGTTCGGCGTCGAGCCCGGCAGCAAGCCGACCTGGGTCGTTCCGCTGGCGTTCGTCGTGCTGATGGTGGCCGGCATCGTGTGGGCGCTGATCCTGCGCGGCAGCCGCCCCCAGGTGTACGAGGGCATCGGCCTCGGCGCGCGCAGCGCCACCACGGCGGGTGGCTTCTCGGCCGCCCTCGCCTCCACCGACACGAAGGACCACCAGTGACGTTCCCCGACATCCGCCCGGCCCGCGACGAGGAGATCCCGGCTGTCGGTCATCTGATCAGCCACTCCTTCTTCGACCTCGACGCGAACAACTACCTCGTGCCGTCTCTCGACGACCGGCTCAAGGTGATGGCCGACTTCTTCACGCTGCTGACCGAGCACGCCCAGAAGTACGGCCGGGTCGACGTCATCGACCTTCCCGACGGCGGCGGCCTGGCCGCGACCGCGGTGTGGTTCGACTACACCAAGGAATCGCCGGAGCCCGAGGCGTACGAGGAGCGGCTGAAGGCCCTGGCCGGCGAGTACATCGAGCGGTTCGTCGCGCTGGACCTGCTGTTCGAGAAGCACCACCCGCACGACCCGCACTGGCACCTCGCGTTCCTGGCGGTGCACCCCGACCACCAGGAGCACGGCCTCGGCAGCAAGCTGATGACCCGTACGCACGAGGAGCTCGAAAAGACCGGCACGCCGGCGTATCTCGAGGCCACGAACCACAACAACGTGCGCCTCTACCGCCGCTCCGGGTACGTCGACATGGAGCCGTTCGAGATGCTGTTGCCCGACGGCACGCCGTTCTATCGGATGTGGCGCGCCTGACGGTGGTGTGACGGGGCGCGGCCACCGTCCGGCCGCGCCCCCCGCTCACCACGTGAACTCCGGCCCCCGCGCGGTGCCGCCCGGAATCAGCGGGCGTTGCGTGTACTCCCACGTCAGCACCAGCACCAGCCGGTGCCCGTGCGGCGGGCGCAGGTCGACCGGCCCGCACGCGTGCTTGAGCGCGAAGTCGGTGAACATCAAGGCCTTGCACTCGTGCGGCCCGGCCAGCACCTCGTTGCTCCTGGCGTCCCGCAACGTCAGCGCGATGTCGGCCTGCACACCGGGCATCGCCTCCATCTGACCCACCACCCGTACGCCGTCCTGGCCCAGCGCGTGGCAGGGGCGCGCCAGCACGGGGTGACCGAGGTCCCACTCGTACTGGTCGCCGCAGACCCAGGGGCCGAACGTGGCCTCGGCCCGCGAGTCACCGGGCCGCCGCTGGTTGTCGGCCCCCGCGCCGACGTCACCGCCTGGACCGGCTCGGCCCGAGGACGCCGCCGTGGGGGCCGCTGCCGACGGCAACCCACCGCCCGTGAGCGCCGGGAGGCCGGGAGCCGCTGTCGTCGTTCCGGGCAATCCGGCAGCCGCGCCCGATGGAAGGCCGCTCCGGCGGGGTGCACCGCTGGGCCCCAGCCCGCTCTCGCCGCCCAGGGGCTCCTGCGACGTCTGCGGCGCGGCGGCCGCCGGGGCACCGCCCTGCCGCAGCAGCTGCCACGCGTTGAAGCCGCTCACGCCGGACATGATCAGCACGCCCGCCATCAACGCGACCACCGCCCATGGCCGCCGCCACATCCACGAGCGAGGGCCGTTGCGGGGACGCTTGCGCGAGGACACGGGACGGATCGACGGGTGGGCCACCCCACGGATGCCCAGGTGGGGAGTGGCCGTGGCCGAGGGCTCGTGCTCCTCCTCGGGGGCGGCCATCGCGGGCACACCGGCGGTCGCGCGGGTCAGCTCCCGCAGGGCGACGCCCAGCTCGGCGGCGGTCGGGCGGCGGCTCGGGTCCTTGTCCAGGCACCAGGTGATCAGCTCCCACACCGGCTGCGACATGCCGCCGGGGCGGGACGGGGTCTCGTCGAGGTGCCCGCGCAGCACCGCGAGAGGCTCTCCCGCGTACGGGGGAAGGCCTGTCACCAGCTCGAAGAGAACGATGCCGGCGGAGTAGACATCGGACGCCGGCACGGCCTCGCCCTGGATCGCCTCGGGGGCCATGTAGTGCGGCGTGCCCACGATGGCCTGCGGAGTGGTCAGCCCGGCGTTGTCGAGCACCCGGGCGATGCCGAAGTCGGTGAGGCGCACCTCGAAGCGGCCCGCGTTCTCCTGCAGCAGGATGTTGTCGGGCTTGACGTCGCGGTGCACCACCCCCAGCTCGTGCGCCTGGGCGAGGGCCGCGGCGACCTGAGCCATCAGATCGGCCGCGGCGGACGGAGCCAGCGTGCCCTCGGCGCGCAGATGGTTGCGCAGGCTGCCGCCGGCCACATAGTCCATGACCAGCGCGAGCGACCCGCCGACGCTGAACAGGTCGCGCACCCCGACGATGTTCTCGTGGCGCATCATCATCAGGATCGTGCGCTCCTGCACGAACCGGATGACCAGCTTCGGTTGCCGCAGCAGGCCCTCGTGCAGCAGTTTGACCGCCACGTCGGCGCCCGACGACCGATCGATGCCGCGCCAGACCGTGCCCGTGGCGCCGTGACCGACCGGGCAGACCAGGACGTACGAATTGCCGACGCACCGACCGCTGAGATCGGCGGTGGCCGCCTCGTTCAGGTTGCCGGTCATGGAGGGGAATGACTGCACGTGACGTCGAATCCTTCCGATCGGGGTCGGGCCGACGACGATCGTCCGGATCAGTCCCGATAAGGGCAACCTTTCGACGCCCGATCGTTCACACACGGTCAGTCGGCCGTCGAGCCCGTCACCGCACGGGGAGCGACTCGTTTCCCCTCCGACTACTCCTTCATCTGCACGATCTGGATGAGGTTGCCGCAGGTGTCGTCGAGGACCGCGGCGTAGATCGTGCCCAGGTCGGCCGGCTCCTGGGTGAACCGGACGCCGAGGCCCCGCAGCCGCTCGTGCTCGGCGTGCACGTCCTTGACGGTGAACTGCGTGAACGGCACCCCGTCGGCGACGAGGGCGGCCTTCCACGGCTTTGCGGCCGGGTGGCCCTCGGGCTCGAGCAGCAGCTCGCAGCCCTCCGGGTCCTCGGGGGAGACGACGGTCAGCCAGCGGGCCTCGCCGAGCGGGATGTCGTGCTTCTTCACGAAGCCGAGGACGTCGACGTAGAAGCGCTCGGCCTTGGCCTGGTCGTCGACGATGACGCTGGTGATGGTGATCCGCATCAGCTCTCCTGGGTGTCGTCCCGGCGGCGCCACCGTTCGGTGAGGCGCCGCAGGGGAGTGGTGTCGAGGTAGTGGAACTTGTAACGCCCGTCCCTGCGGGTGGTGACCAGTCCGGCGGCGCTCAGCACGTCGAGATGCTGAGAGATCGCCTGACGGGACGACTGGACCTGATATTTCATGGCAAGGCGGGCGCAGATCTCGAACAGGGTCTGGCCGTCGCGCTCGGTGAGCTCATCCAGAATCTTGCGCCGGGTCGGGTCGGCCAGCGCCTTGAACACGCTCTCCTCGGCCGCGGACTCGCTCACGGAGGAATAATAGGCAAGTGTGTACTTGCCTATCAAGAGGCCGGGTCAGAGCGCGCCGCTGCGGGCGGCCTCGTAGATGGTGCTGATCGTCGGTGTGAAGCCGAGGCCGCGGGCGAGGCTGACATCCATCTGCCCCCTCCACGGCTGGCTGAGCGGCGCGGCCGAGTCGCCGTAGGAGTAGCCGACGATCTGGGACATCTCGTGGATGCTCAGGGATGACTCGTCGGCGATGTTGACCGTGCGGTGGTCGAACGCGCCGCCGAGGGCCAGGGTGAACGCGGTGGCGATGTCGGCGTGGTGGACGACGCTCAGCCTCTGTGCCGGGTGCCACCCCATGCCGGCCGCGAGCTCGGGCAACGACTCGAGGTGCCCGTCCCGGTCGCCGTAGATGAACGGGAGCCGAAGGATGCCCCAGGTGAGCCCGCTGGCGCGGAGCAGCTGCTCGGCTTCGACCTTGCTGGCGGGGTAGGCGAGCGCCGGCGCGACGGGGTCGTCCTCGCGGCCGGGGTGCGGGTTGTCGGCGTCGTAGACGTGGGCGGTGCTGGCCAGCAGGAACCGGGCCTCCGGCGCGTGCTGCTCGACGGCGGCGATCAGGTTGCGGGTGCCGTCACGGTTGACGGCCCAGATCTGGTCGTCGTCGCGGGTGCGGAAGACGGCGGCCAGGTGGATGACCGCGGAGACGCCTTTCACGGCTGCCGGCAGGGTGTGGGGATCGAGGATGTCACCCTCGGCGCGTTCCACGCCTTCGGGCACGTCCTTTCCGGGACGGACGAGGGCACGGCACTCGACGCCCGCCGCGGTGAGGCGGCTGAGCAGGCGGGGGCCGACCAGGCCGGTCGCGCCGGTCACGAGAATCGTCATGATCCGTTCTCTTTCCTGTAGTCGATGAGTCGTCTGGTCGCGCCGCTGAGGACGCGGTTCATGGTTTCGATGTCCGCGGGGTCGACCCCGCCGAAGGCGACCTCCGCGATCAGCGCCATCGGATCGGGGAGCGAGTGCCACAGGGTCACGCCGGCCGGGGTGATGTGCAGCAGCTTCTGACGCTGGTCAGCCGGGTCGGCCGTCTGTTCGATCAGGCCTTTGCGCACGAGCGCCGCGATCACTGCGCTGAGGGTCGCCCGTTCGACCTCGAGTTCGCGCGTGAGGTCCCGCTGGCCGACAGGGCGGCCGCCGCTCAGCCGGTACAGCACGTACCACTGCGTGTTCCCGAGATCGAAGGGGCGGAGCACGGACTCCATCAGGGCCCGGCTGGCGAGGACGTATTTCTTCGCCCAGGCGCCCGGAGGGTCGAGCTCGTGCGGTCTCATTTCGTTAGGCACCTGACAAGACTGTCAGGTGCCTAACGAAAAGGCAAGTCGTCGGAGAGGCCGGACATTGACGTACGCGGCGGCAAGTTATTACATCGAAGGCAGCAGACCCAGGTCGCCGATCGGCTGCAACGAGTTTCCACCGCGCCGTAACGAGCACGGCATCCGGTGCGCGCCAGCGTGCCCCAACCTCGCGATCGTCAACAGGGCCGGAGGCCGCCGCATGCCTGCCGACGAGGTGCTGACAATGGGACGCATAGGCGTCGACCTGTACCCGCAACAGACCGGGGTGTCTTTGCGGGAGGTCCGCACCTTCGAGAAGTTCCTCGGTGGGAGCGCGTCCAACGTGGCGGTGGCGGCGGCTCGGTACGGGCGGCGCTCGGCGGTGATCACCCGTACCGGCGACGACCCGTTCGGCGAGTTCCTGCACGACGCGCTGCGGGGCTTCGGCGTCGACGACCGGTACGTGACGCCGGTGCCGACGCTGCCCACGCCGGTGACGTTCTGCGAGATCTTCCCGCCCGACGACTTCCCGCTGTACTTCTACCGGTTCCCCAAGGCGCCCGACCTCGAGATCCACCCGTCCGAGCTGGACCACGACGCGATCCGGGCGGCCGGGATCTTCTGGGTGACCGGCACGGGGCTGTCTCAAGAGCCTTCCCGTACGGCGACACTGACCGCCCTCAGATACCGCGGCAAATCCGGTGTCACGGTGTTCGACCTCGACTACCGGCCCATGTTCTGGGCTTCACGGGAGGAGGCCCGGCACTGGTACGCGCAGGCGCTCCCGTACGCCACGGTCGCCGTCGGCAATCTCGACGAGACGCACACCGCCGTCGACACCCGTGAACCCGTCGAAGCCGCGCGGCGCCTGCACACGGCCGGGATCGAGCTGGCGGTGGTGAAACAGGGCCCGGCGGGGGTGCTGGCCTCCGACGGCACGACCCGGACGGAGGTGCCGCCGGCGCCGGTCGACGTGGTCAACGGCCTGGGCGCCGGTGACGCGTTCGGGGGCGCCCTCTGCCACGGGCTGCTGGCCGGATGGGAGCTCGAGACGACGATGCGCTTCGCCGGCGCCGCCGGAGCCATCGTCGCCTCGCGACTGTCCTGCGCCGACGCCATGCCGACCGAGGCCGAGGTCCGCGCCCTGCTCGAAAAGGCCGCGAACCGGGAGGCGACCGATGGCTGACCTCGACGACCTCACGGCGCAGGGGCTGGTCGTCGGGCGGTCGCTGCGGTACCCGGCGAGCGGTTCGGCGAGCGACGCCCTCGATCGGCCGGTGAGCCTGCTGTGAGCGCCCGGGTGAATCCGCTCATGCCCAACGGCAGCACCGCCGACAAGCCGTTCGACGTTTTCGTCACCCCCGAGAACGCCGGGTGGAGGTACAGCGGCCTGCGCGTCCTCGACCTGCCGGTGGGATCGCGCGCCAAGTTCCTGACCGGTGACGACGAGATGCTGGTGCTGCCGCTCTCCGGCGGTTGCGACGTGGCCTGCGACGACGAGCGGATGACGTTGACCGGCAGACGGTCGGTCTTCTCGCGGGTGACCGATTTCGCCTACGTGCCGCGCGATTCCACGGTGACCGTGCGGGCGCCCAGCGGTGGACGGTTCGCGCTGCCGTCGGCGCGGGCGACAAGACAACTGCCTTTCCGGTACGGGCCGGCCGAGGACGTCGCTGTCGAGTTGCGCGGCGCGGGACAGGCCAGCCGGCAGGTCAACAACTTCTGCACGCCCGAGAGGTTCGAGGCCGACCGGCTGATCGCGTGCGAGGTCCTCACCCCGGGCGGCAACTGGTCGTCGTACCCGCCGCACAAGCACGACGAGCCGGGGGAGAAGGAGTCGGCGCTCGAGGAGATCTACTACTTCGAGGTCGCGCCGTCGCCGAGCGGCAGCCCGGGGTGCGCCTATCAGCGGGTGTACGGGCACCCCGACCGCCCGATCGACGTGTGCGCCGAGGTGCGCAGCGGCGACGTGGTGCTCGTCCCGTACGGGTGGCACGGGCCGTCGATGGCCGCGCCGGGTTACGACCTCTACTACCTCAACGTGATGGCCGGGCCCGGCGAGCGCGAGTGGCTGGTGCGCGACGACCCTGCGCATGGCTGGGTGCGGGCGTCGTGGACCGGCGTCGACGTCGATCCGCGTCTGCCCCTGACGTCCAGCAGAGAGAGGACCCGTCCGTGAGACTCACCGTGGGGCAGGCCGTGGTGCGGTTCCTGGCCAATCAGTGGACCGAACGTGACGGCGTCGAGCGCCGGGCGGTCGCGGGCTGCTTCGGGATCTTCGGGCACGGCAACGTCGCCGGGCTCGGCCAGGCCCTGTTGCAGGCGCAGCGCACCGGCGAGGCCGACCTGCCGTACCGGCTCGCCCGTAACGAGCAGGCGATGGTGCACGCGGCGGCCGGGTTCGCCCGGATGAGCAACCGGCTGCGGGCGTACGCGTGCACCGCCTCGATCGGTCCGGGTTCGACGAACATGCTGACCGGCGCGGCCCTGGCCACGGTCAACCGCTTGCCGGTGCTGCTGCTGCCGTCCGACGTCTTCGCCACCCGGGTCGCGCCGCCGGTGCTGCAGGAGCTGGAGGATCCGAGGGGCTTCGACGTGTCGGTCAACGACGCGTTCCGCCCGCTGTCGCGCTTCTTCGACCGGGTGTGGCGTCCCGAGCAACTGCCGGCGGCCCTGCTCGGCGCCATGCGCGTCCTCACCGACCCGGCCGAGACGGGCGCGGTCACCCTCTGTCTCCCTCAGGACCTTCAGGCCGAGCCGTACGAGTTCCCCGACGCGTTGTTCGCCAAGCGGGTCTGGCACGTCGCCCGCCCGCCGGCCGAGCCGTCCTTCGTGTCCCGCGCGGCAGCCGTCCTCCGCGACGCACAGCACCCGTTGCTCATCGCGGGCGGCGGTGTCATCTACTCCGAGGCGTCGGCCGAGCTCGACCGGTTCGCCCGTGCGACCGGCATCCCGGTGGCGGACACCCAGGCAGGCAAGGGCGCGCTGCCCTGGGACCACCCGCAGGCCGTGGGCGGTGTCGGCTCGACCGGCACCCCGGTGGCCAACCGCCTGGCCCGCGAGGCCGACGTGGTCATCGGGGTGGGCACGCGCTACAGCGACTTCACCACGGCCTCCCGTACGGCGTTCCAGCACCCGGACGTCAAGTTCGTGAACATCAACGTGGCCGCGTTCGACGCCGCCAAGCAGTCCGCGTTCCCGATCGTCGCCGACGCCCGTACGGGGTTGGACGCTCTGCTCGCGGCCCTCGACGGCGCGTCCTGGTCGTTCGACCTCGCCGCCGAGGTGGCGTCCTGGCAGGCTGCCGTCGACCACGCGTACCACCTGGGACACGGACCCCGCCCAGCTCAGACCGAGGTGATCGGGGCCGTCGACGAGGCCTGCGGCCCGCGGGACGTCGTCGTGCAGGCGGCCGGCAGCATGCCCGGTGACCTGCAGAAACTGTGGCGGGCCCGCGACCCCGGGCAGTACCACGTCGAGTACGGGTACTCGTGCATGGGCTTCGAGATCGCCGGGGCGCTCGGCATCAAGCTGGCCGACCCGAGCCGCGAGGTCTTCGCGCTGGTGGGCGACGGGTCGTACCTGATGATGGCGCAGGAGATCGTCACCGCCGTGGCCGAGGGCGTGAAGCTCATCGTCGTGCTCGTGCAGAACCACGGGTTCGCCTCGATCGGCGCGCTGTCGGAGTCGCTCGGGTCGCAGCGCTTCGGCACCAGCTATCGCTACCGCGGCCCGGGTGGCGACTACGGCGGCGGTCACCTGCCGGTCGACCTGGCCGCCAACGCCGCATCGCTGGGCGCCGCGGTGATCCGGTGCCGCACGATCGCCGACCTGGCCGACGGGCTCAAACGCGCCCGGGAGTCCGACCGGCTGACCGTCGTGCACATCGAGACGGATCCGCTCGCCCCGGCGCCGTCCTCCGACTCCTGGTGGGAGGTGCCCGTTCCGGGTGTCTCCGCCCTGTCCTCGACGCAGGATGCCCGCGCGGCCTACGAGACCGCCAAACGCCGTCAACGACCGTATTTGTGAGGCCGGTGCCATGGAGATCCGTCACTTGACCCTCGGCAGCTGTCCCGACTCGTGGGGGGTGTGGTTCGCCGACGATCCCCGGCAGACGCCGTGGCCGCGGTTCCTCGACGAGATGGCCGCGGCGGGGTATTCGTGGCTGGAGCTCGGGCCGTACGGGTATCTGCCGACCGACCCGGCCCGCCTCGCCGACGAACTCGCGCAACGGGGCCTCAGCGTTGCCGGGGGGACGGTCGGTGGCGTGGGCGGGCCGCACAAGGACTTCGACGCCGTCCTGGCCGAGACGCGCAAGGTGGCCGCGCTGGCGTCGGCGTTAAGATCGCGAAATGTCGTATACGTTCCTGTGCCGGGCTATCGCGACGACGTCACCAACGCCTATCTGGAGCCGGCCGAGCTCGACCCCGGCGCCTGGCGGGCGCTGGTGACCAACACGAACACGCTCGGCCGGATGGTGTTCGAGGAGTACGGCGTCCATCTGCGCTTCCACCCGCACGCGGACTACCAGGTCGAGACGCAGGCCCAGACCGAGCGCCTCCTCGACGACACCGACCCCCGGTACGTCTCGCTGTGCCTGGACACCGGGCACCTGGCGTACCGCAAGGCCGATGTCCCGGCGATCATCCGCAAGTACCCGGACCGGATCGGTTACGTCCACATCAAACAGATGGACCCGGTGATCGCCGAGCGGGCGGCCCGCGAGGACCTGGCGTTCGGCCGGGCCGTGGCGCAGGGCGCGAGCGTCGAACCCCCGGCCGGCGAGCCCGACGTGCCCACTGTGCTCGCCGCGCTCGGCGAACTCGGCACCGAGCTGTTCGTCGTCGTCGAGCAGGACATGTACCCGGTCGAGTTCGACGTGCCGTTGCCGATCGCGCGACGCACCCGCGCCTACCTCAATTCCGTCGGCCTCCACTCCCGTCCCACCACCTCAGGAGACAAGACATGACCGCTCGGAAACGCACCTTCCGGATCCTCGCCGCCGGTGCGGCAGCGCTGCTCGCCGCGGCCGCGTGCAGCGACGGCGGCCGCGAGAAGACCGAGGACTCCGGCACGTCCGGCGGCAACGCGCCCGGCAGCTCGGGGTACACGATCGCCTTCATCACACACGAGACGCCGGGCGACACCTTCTGGGACAAGGTCCGCAACGGCGCCGACCAGGCGGCCAAGGACACCGGCGTGACGTTGAAGCACTCCAACGACCCGGAGGCGCCCAAGCAGGCCGTGCTGATCCAGAACGCGGTCGACTCCAAGGTCAACGGCATCGCCACCACGCTGGTCACCCCGGACGCGCTGGCCGGCTCGGTCAAGGCGGCCCGGGACGCGGGCATCCCGGTCGTCGGGCTCAACGCCGGCATCGACGACTATCAGCGGCTCGGCGCGCAGATGTACTTCGGCTCGGACGAGTCCCTGGCCGGCACCACCGCCGGCAAGCGCCTCGCCGAGCAGGGCGTCAAGCACCCGCTGTGCGTGATCCACCAGACCGGCTCGGTCTCTCTCGAGGCGCGCTGCGCCGGGGTCAGGAGCTCCGTCGCGGGCACCGAGAACATCCAGGTCAACGGCGCCGATGATGCCGCCGTGACGGCGACGCTGCAGGCCAAGCTGGCCCAGGACAAGTCGATCGACGCGATCGTGACGCTCGGCGCCCCGCAGGCCCTCGACGCGATCAAGGCTCAGGAGCAGGCCGGCACCCAGGCCAAGCTGGTCACGTTCGACCTCAACGAGCAGGCCGCCACCGAGATCAAGAGCGGCAAGATCCTGTTCTCGATCGACCAGCAGCCGTACGTGCAGGGCTACATGGCGGTCACGTCGCTCTACCTCAACCTCAAGAACGGCAACGACATCGGCGGCGGCAAGCCCGTGCTGACCGGCCCGTCCTTCGTGGACGCGTCGAACATTGACAAGATCATCCCGTTCACCAAGAACAACACCCGGTAGGCCCCCCGTGAGCCAGACCGTCGAGGCGCCCGCGCCGGCGCCGTCAGAACCCCCCGGTCACGTACGCCTGGGGCTCGCTCAACGGGTGCTGTCGCGCCCCGAGGTCGGCGCGCTCGTCGCCGCGCTCATCATCTTCGTCTTCTTCCTGGTGAGCGCGCCGTCGTTCCGGTCGGCCGAGTCGTTCTTCACCGTGCTCTACCAGTCGTCGGTGATCGGCGTCGTGGCCGTCGGCGTCGGCCTGCTGATGATCGGCGGCGAGTTCGACCTCTCGGCCGGCGTCATGGTCTACACGGCGGGCCTGGTCACGTCGTTGTTCTGCTGGTACTACGGCGTCAACCTGTGGGTCGGCGCGATCCTGTCGCTGGTCTTCTGCCTGGCGCTCGGCTTCGTCAACGGCTATCTGGTGACGCGTACGGGGATCCCGAGCTTCCTCATCACGCTGGGCACCTTCTTCGTGCTGCAGGGGGCCAACCTCGGCGTCACCAAGCTGGTGACCGGCACGGTGTCGAGCCCGGACATCAGCGACATCGACGGGTTCGGCTCCCTCGGCCGGATCTTCTCGTCCAGCTTCAAGATCGGGCCGGTGACGGTCTGGGTGTCGGTGCTGTGGTGGGTCCTGTTCGTCGCCCTGGCCGTGTGGACCCTGCAGCGCACCCGCATCGGCAACTGGACCTTCGCGGTGGGCGGTAACCCGGACAGCGCCCGTGCGGTCGGGGTGCCGGTGGTCCGTACGAAGATCGGGCTTTTCATGACGGTGTCGTTCCTGGCCTGGTTCGTGGGCATGCACCAGCTGTTCCGGTTCAACACGCTGCAGGCCGGCGGCGGCGTCGGCAACGAGTTCCTGTACATCATCGCGGCGGTCGTCGGCGGCACGCTGCTCACCGGTGGCTTCGGCAACGCGATCGGCGTCGCGATCGGCGCCTTCATCTTCGGCATGACCAGCCTCGGCATCATCTACGCGGGCTGGGACCCGAACTGGTTCAAGGCCTTCCTCGGCGTCATGCTGCTGCTCGCCGTGCTGGTCAACCTCTACGTCAAACGGATGGCCACGGTGCGGAGGTGGGACAGGCGATGAGCGACGCGCTCATAGAGATGCGGGGGATCGGCAAGGCGTACGGGGCGATCCAGGCCCTGCAGGGCATCAACCTGCGCGTCGGCGCGGGCGAGACGACCTGCGTGCTCGGCGACAACGGCGCCGGCAAGTCGACCCTCATCAAGATCATGTCCGGCCTGAACCCGCACACCGAGGGCAGCCTGCGCGTCGACGGCCAGGAGGTCACCTTCTCGTCACCGCGTGAGGCGCTCGCCCACGGCATCGCCACCGTCTATCAGGACCTGGCGGTGGTGTCGCTGATGGAGGTCTGGCGCAACTTCTTCCTCGGCTCCGAGCTCACCGCGGGCCGGTACCCGCTGGCCGGGCTCAAGGTGAAGCAGATGCGCCGGATCGCCGATCAGGAACTGCGCAAGATGGGCATCGCCGTCGCCGACATCAACCAGCCCATCGGCACGCTCTCCGGCGGTCAGCGGCAGTGCGTGGCGATCGCCCGCGCGGTCTACTTCGGCGCGCGCGTGCTCATCCTCGACGAGCCGACCGCCGCGCTGGGCGTGAAACAGTCGGGCGTGGTGCTCAAGTACGTGGCCGCGGCCCGCGACGCCGGGCTGGGCGTCGTGTTCATCACGCACAACCCGCACCACGCCTACCTGGTCGGCGACCACTTCGTGATCCTCAAGCTGGGGCGGATGGCGCTCGACAAGACCCGTACGGAGGTCGGCCTGGACGAGCTGACCCGGCAGATGGCCGGCGGCGACGGGCTGGCCGAACTGTCGCACGAGCTGAAGCGGTGACGGCGTGCTCAGCGTCGGGGTCATCGGCACGGGCATGATCGGGCGGGATCACATCAGGCGGATGACCTCGGTGCTGGCCGGGGTGCGGGTCGCCGCCGTCACCGACGTGGACTTCGACGTCGCGCGCTCGGTCGCGGCGTTCACGGGCGCTGCTTTCCGGGATTCCGGCGAGTCGCTGATCACCGATGCGTCGGTCGAGGCGGTGGTGGTCTGCTCGTGGGGGCCGACCCATGAGCAGTACGTGCTGGCCGCGATCGCCGCGGGCAAACCTGTGTTCTGCGAGAAGCCGCTGGCCCCGAGCCAGGAGGCGTGCCTGCGGATCGTCGAGGCGGAGGCCGCGCACGGCAGCCGGCTCGTGCAGGTCGGCTACATGCGGCGGTACGACCCGTCGTACCGGGCGCTCAAGGCCGTGCTGGCCACCGGCGAGCTCGGGGCGCCGCTGATGATGCACTGCGCTCACCGCAACGCGAGCGTGCCCGGCTTCTACGGCAACGAGATGGCGATCACCGACTCGGCCGTGCACGAGATCGACATGGTCCGCTGGATGTTCGGCGAGGAGATCACGGCGGTCCAGGTGCTGCGGCCGCGGCGCAACTCCCACGGCGGCGAGCTGCAGGACCCGTTGATGCTGCTGTTCGAGATGGCGAGCGGCGCGATCGTCGACGTCGAAACCTCGGTCAACATCCGGTACGGCTACGACATCCGCGGCGAGATCGTCGGCGAGAACGGGACGGCGTCGCTGGGCTCGCTCAGCCCCGTGCGGGTGCGGCTGGGCGGGAAGGCCTCCGACCCGGTGCCGGCCGACTGGCAAGAGCGCTTCCAGACCGCGTACGACGTGGAGTTCCGGGAGTGGATCGACGCGCTTCGCTCCTCCGGGCGCACCTCGGGGCCGAGCGCGTGGGACGGCTACGCGGCCGCCGTGGTCTCCGACGCGGGTGTCACCGCCCTGCGCACCGGCGAACGGGTTCCCGTCGTCCTCGCCGAGCGCCCCGAGCTGTACGCGCCGGAGACCCCCACCTAGTTTCAGTCCGCCGTCGCCAGGTCGGCGTAACGCTGCAGGTAGAGCGGCCAGCCCTGGTCGTCGGCGACACCGTCGCGCAGCGACTGCCAGCCGGGGCCGTGCCGGTCGAGGTGGCGGTGCTCCAGCTCGACGCGGGTGCTCTCGGGCCCCTCGGCGACGAAGCGGACCTCGACCTCGCTCGTGTTGGCCAGATCCTCCTCCAGCGTCCACTGCACCCCGATGTCCCAGCTGAAGACGACCCGGTGCGGCGGATCGCAGGCCAGCACACGCGCCCAGGCGCACACCCGCCCGTCCTCCACGACGTCGTAGATGCGGCCGCCGACGTGCCGTTCGAACACCGTCTCGACGATCGGTGAGTCCAGCAGATTGTGCTCGCGTGGCTTGATGTCGCCGAACCGCGTCGTGAACAGCTCGAACGCGCGCTCGAGCGGCGCCTTCACGACGACCTGCCGCAGTACCGCCGGCGCCGTTGCCTCGGTCATGATTTCTCCTCGTCCTCGACAATTTCCTCGAAACCCCGCAGCGTCCGCTTCCAGAACATGTCGAGCTGGTCGCGGAGCGCGGAAACCCCCGCCGGGTTGAGCCGGTAGACCCGCCGCGTGCCGGCCGCCTCGTCGTCGACCAGCCCCGCGTCCTTGAGCACCCGCAGGTGCTGCGACACGGCAGGCCGGCTGATCGGCAACAACTCGGCCAGCTCGCCCACGGCCCGGGGCCGCTCGGCCAGGCACTCCACGATGGCGCGCCGGCTCGGATCCCCGAGAATCTCCCACCCGTCGGGCCTTTGGTAAGTACCCACGAACGGTAAGCTACGACTTACCGAAGCGTTGGTCAAGCCCCGGGATCGACGATCGTGGCCGGGTCGGGCAGCATGCCGTGCATGGCGGGAGAGACGTGGGCGGCGCTGACATCGCTGGGTGGGGTCGCGCTCGGCGGCGGGCTGTCGTATCTGGTGCAGCGCACCACGCAGCAGACAGCGGCGCGCCTCGAGAAGTTCAAACAGGAACGTGCCGAGAACGCGGCGCGCCGTGGCGAACGCCTGGCGTTGCTGGAGCGCTTCGTCACCGTCGCGGCCGAGGCGGAACGGCAAGCCTTCGACCGTCCGGCGCAGTGGGTGGAGGGCGACGAGTGGCATGCCCCGACCCAGGCCGTGATGAAGCGCTTCTGGGTCGAGGAACGCATGATCCGGGTGTTGTTCCCGGACTACGTCCACCAAGCCGCCCGCGCCTACTTCCTCGTGCTGAACGGCGCCGTGTGGGAGGGCCTGCCCGAGGGGCGCACCGTGGCCGACGTGATCGAGGAGCCCCACCTGAGATTCCTCGACGCCGCCCGGGCCGCCCTCTGACGCCACGTTTCGCCGGACTGCGGCAAACCTCGTGGCGCGCCCCGCGCCGGGGCCGGTACTATCGTCGGCGCAGGGCGCTGATGGGGACGAGTAAGGCCGTACGCAGCCAGGAGAGACCCGGGGACGGTGGAAGCCCGGGGGTGTGCGCGGCCCGAAGATCACCCCGGAGCCGCCGGAGGAAAGATCGCGCGAGCGGTTGAGTAGAACCGGCAGCAACCCACTTCGAGTGGGCCGCGGGCAGTTCCGCCGCGGTCAAAGAGGGTGGTACCGCGGGGTGATCCTCGTCCCTCTGTCGAGAGAGCCGTCCGACGGAGGAGTACGCCTTGTATCGCCAGGTTCCCGCGCAGGTCGACCTGCCCGCGCTCGACCACGACGTCCTGCGGTTCTGGCAGGACAACAAGATCTTCGCGCGCAGCCTCGAGCAGTCCGCGGGCCGCCCCGAGTGGGTCTTCTACGAGGGCCCGCCCACCGCCAACGGCATGCCCGGCGCCCACCACATCGAGGCCCGCGTCTTCAAGGACGTGTTCCCGCGCTATCGCACGATGAAGGGCTACCACGTCGCCCGCAAGGCGGGGTGGGACTGCCACGGCCTCCCGGTCGAGCTCGCTGTGGAAAAGGAGCTCGGTTTCAGTGGCAAACAGGACATCGAGGCGTACGGGGTGGCGGAGTTCAACGCCCGGTGCCGCGCCTCCGTCACCCGGCACACCGACGCGTTCGCCGAGTTCACCGAGCGCATGGGCTACTGGGTCGACATGGCCGACGCGTACCGGACGATGGATCCCGACTACATCGAGTCGGTCTGGTGGTCGCTGCGGCAGATCTTCGACAAGGGCCTGCTCGTCGAGGACTTCCGGGTCGCGCCGTGGTGCCCGCGCGACCAGACCACGCTCTCCGACCACGAGCTCGCCCAGGGTTACGAGACCGACGTCGACCCCGCCGTCTACGTCCGGTTCCCGCTCACCTCGGGCCCGCTGGCCGGCAACACCTCGCTGCTGGTCTGGACGACCACGCCCTGGACGCTGGTCTCCAACACGGCCGTCGCCGTCAACCCCTCGGTCCAGTACGTGGTGATGACCGACGGAACCGAGCGGCTGGTGCTGGCCGAACCGCTCGCGGGTCAGGTGCTGGGCGAGGGCTGGACGCCGACCGGCGAGACTTTCGGAGGCTCCGAGCTCGAGCGCTGGACCTACAAGCCGCCGTTCCAACTGGTCGAGGTGCCCGACGCGCACATCGTCATCCTGGCCGGCTACGTCACCACCGACAGCGGCACCGGGCTCGTGCACCAGTCCCCGGCGTTCGGCGCCGACGACCTCGCGAGCTGCCGGGCGTACGGGTTGCCGATGGTCAACCCGGTGCTGCGTGACGGCACGTTCGCCCCCGAGGTGCCGCTGGTCGGCGGGCTGTTCTTCCGTACGGCCAACGAGCCGCTGGTCGAGGAGCTGCGCCGCACGGGCCTGCTGTTCCGGCTCGACCCGTACGAGCACCAGTACCCGCACTGCTGGCGCTGCCACACCGCGCTGATCTACTACGCCCAGCCTTCCTGGTACGTGAAGACCACCGCCGTACGGGATGCGCTGTTGCGCGAGAACGAGAAGACGACCTGGCAGCCCGAGACGGTGAAACACGGCCGGTACGGCGACTGGCTCAACAACAACGTCGACTGGGCGCTGTCCCGCAACCGCTACTGGGGCACCCCGCTGCCCATCTGGCGCTGCGCCGAGGGCCACCTGACCTGCATCGGGTCGCTGGCCGAGCTGAGCGAGCGGACCGGTCGTGACCTGTCCGGGCTCGACCCGCACCGGCCCTACATCGACGAGGTGACCTTCGCCTGCCCGCAGTGCTCGGCGACGGCCACCCGTGTGCCCGAGGTCATCGACGCCTGGTACGACTCCGGCTCGATGCCGTTCGCGCAGTTCGGCTACCCGTACAAGAACAAGGAGCTGTTCGAGCAGCGCTTCCCCGCGCAGTTCATCTCCGAGGCGATCGACCAGACCCGCGGCTGGTTCTACACGCTGATGGCGGTGAACACGCTGGTCTTCGACCGGTCGGCCTACGAGACCGTCGTCTGCCTGGGCCACATCCTCGCCGAGGACGGCCGCAAGATGTCCAAGCACCTCGGCAACATCCTCGAGCCGATCCCGCTGATGGACACGCACGGCGCCGACGCGGTCCGCTGGTTCATGGCCTGCGTCGGGTCGCCCTGGTCGGCGCGCCGGGTCGGGCACACCACGCTGCAGGAGGTCGTGCGCAAGACGCTGCTGACCTACTGGAACACGGTAGCGTTCCAGGCCCTGTACGGCCGGTCCTCGGGCTGGACGCCGTCGGCCGACGACCCCGCGCCGGCCGAGCGCCCGCTGCTCGACCGCTGGGTGCTGTCCGAGCTGAACGAGCTGGTCCGCAAGGTCGACGCGGCCTTCGCGGGTTTCGACACGCAGGAGGCGGGCCGGCTGCTCGCGGCCTTCGTCGACGACCTGTCCAACTGGTACGTCCGCCGCAGCCGTCGCCGGTTCTGGCGCGGTGACCGGGCGGCGCTGGCCACGCTGCACGAGGCGCTGCGCACGGTGACGCTGCTGATGGCGCCGGTGACCCCGTTCGTGACCGAGCGGGTGTGGCGCGACCTGGTCGTCGAGGTCGACCCGCAGGCGCCGGAATCGGTGCACCTCGCCGCGTTCCCCGAGCCGGACGAGTCGCTGGTCGACCCGGCGCTGTCGGCGCAGATGGCGCTGGTGCGGCGGCTGGTCGAGCTGGGCCGGGCCGCGCGGGCCGAGTCGGGCATGAAGGTGCGCCAGCCGCTGTCGCGGGCGCTCGCCTCGGCGTCGGGTTTCGACGACCTGCCGCCCGGCCTGCTCGCCGAGATCGCCGCCGAGCTCAACGTGGGCGAGGTCACCTCGGTCGCCGGCTCCTTCGTCGACACCACCGCCAAGGCCAATTTCCGTACGCTGGGCCGGCGGTTCGGCAAGAAGGTGCAGCTCGTCGCCCAGGCGATCGCGGCGGCCGACGCGGCCGAGCTCAAGGACGCCCTCCGCGCCACGGGTGCGGCGTCGCTCGAGGTCGACGGCGAGCAGATCACGCTGGGCCCCGACGAGGTCGTGATCACCGAGACCCCGCGGGCCGGCTGGGCGGTCTCCTCCGACTCGGGCGCCACCGTCGCGCTCGACCTGTCGCTCACCCCGGAACTGCGCCGGGCGGGCATCGCGCGTGACGCCGTACGCCAGATCCAGGAGGCCCGCAAGGCGAGCGGGCTGGAGGTCTCCGACCGCATCGAGCTGCGCTGGTCCGCCACTGGTGAGACGGCTCAGGCCCTCGCCGAGCACGCCGCGCTGGTGGCCGACGAGGTGCTGGCCACGGCGTACGGGGAAGGGGAGGCGACCTGGCCGGGGGCGCAGACGTTCACCGACGAGTCGCTCGGGCTGACGTTCGCGCTGCGGAAGGCCTGATCAGCTGCAGCGCAGCAGACCCGCCTTCTCCTTGGTCCGCAGGACGCGGCGGGCGGCGTCGTCGACCCGGGAACGGAAGGACTGATCGGATTCGGACTTGGCGATCAGGGCGCCGGCCATCGGGGCGGCGTCCGCGGGCACGATCGTCAGCACCATGTCGCCGCCCGCGCCGATGAACCGGGTCGCTCGCTGCGCGGGCGGGACACCGGTGACGGCGCGGGCGGCGCCCAGGTCGTCCGAGATGATCAGGCCGTCGAAGCCGAGCCGGTCGCGGAGCAGGCCGGTGATGATCGGCTGCGAGAAAGCGGCGATCGCGTCCGGGTCCAGGCGCGGGTAACGGGCGGACGAGATCATGACGGCGGCCGTCCCGGCTTGGATCCCGGCCTCGAAGGGGCCCAGGTACGGGTCGGTCGCCGTGGCCGTGTTGTCGGTGGCGCCGCGGGAGGTGTCGGTGTTGACCCGCACCCGGCCCAGGCCGGGGAAGTGCTTCAACGTGGTCAGCACCCCGGCGTCCTGCGAGGCGGGGACGACCGTACGGATGTCGGCGGCCACCCGGGCGGGATCGGAGCCGAACTGACGGCGGAAGGCGCCGATCGGCGGGTTGGCCTCGCCCACGTTCGCCGGGACGGTGTCGGCGACCGGGGCCAGGTTGAGGTTCACGCCGATGCCGGCCAGGCGGCGGGCGCTCCCGCGGGTGGTGTCGCGCAGCGCCGTCCGGGAGCCTTCGCCCAGCCGGTACGCGGAGGGCAGCCGGGGAAAATCGGGGCCCTTGAGGGTCTGCACGCTCCCGCCCTCCTGGTCGACGGCCACGAGCATCGGCAGCGCGGCGGTCCTCTGCAGGCGGGCGACGTCCGACTTGAGCTTGGCGGCGGTGTGCGTGCTGCGGCCGCGCAGGAAGGCGCCGCCGACGTGGTAGCGGCGCAGGGTGTCGCCGGCGCCGCTGGGGGCGTTCACGGCAACGCCGATCATGAGCAGCTGGCCGACGCGCTTCTGCAGGTCGAGACCGTCCAAGGTGCGGGTCACGCAGTCGCCGGCGTCCCCGCCGGTTTCCGGGGGCGCGCTGCTCCGCGCGGGTCTGCTGCTCTGGCTGGGCGCGCTGCTCTGCGTCGGCGCGCTGCTTGCCACTGCCGGGCCGGCCTGCGGGGATTCCTCAGTGGAGCATGCGGTCGGGGCCAGGAGCACGGCGACCGTCAGGGCGGCCAGACTTCGCTTCATCGGGGCCCACGCTAGTCAATCCCCCGCGTGCCGCAACCGTCCGTGCGCCGATCGTGGAGGGCTCGCGGAGATCTTGTGAAGCGTGTCAGGTGTATCGGATTTGCCGGGCCCACTGCCCTTTTCGGCCGCACCCCCTCTTGCCGGGAGCGTCGGCCGTCGTCGGTGTGTCAGGCGCGTAGGCCGTCGAAGGCCAGGGCGGTCACGGCGTCGGCGATCGACTCGGCGCCGCCGGGGCGGGGCCGATACCACTCGGTCAGCGAGTTGACCATGCCGAGCAGCAGGCGCGCCGCCGTGCGGGGATCGACATCGGGGCGTACGCCGCCCTCGGCCTGGGCCTGCTTGACCAGCTCGGTGACGAGCGCGTCGAACTCGCGCCGGCGGGCCAGGGCGTGCTGCTCGACCTCGGTGTTGCCGCGGACCCGCAGCAGCACCGTCACGTACTCGAAGCGCTCGGACAGCACGATCACGCTGCGCCGGATCAGCTGCTCGAGCTTTTCCAAGGCCGGGACGTCGAGCCCGCGTACCTCGCCGGCCGCCTCGAACAGGCCGTCGAGCGCCCTGTCCACCGCCATCTGCAGCAGCTGCTCCTTGCTGGCGACGTGGTGATAGACGCTCGATTTGGTGATGCCGAGCGCCACTGCCAGGTCGTACACGCTGGTTTTGTCGTAACCGCGCTCGTTGAACAGCCGCACCGCCGTGGCCAGCACGGCGGCCTGGTCATGCCCGGGGCGTCCGCGCCGGCGGGGCTCCGCTGGAGGTGCCATTCTCGCTCCCGGGGTTGATTACCTACCGAACGGACGGTAGATAATTAGGCACGCGAGCGCAAGGGAGCGCAGGATGACCACCCCCGCCGAGTTCTACGAGAAGCACACCGAGCTTCTCGACCAAGCCGTCCGGGCGACGGCCGTCCGCGACTACTGGTCGGCTTTTCCCGAGTCCCCGAGCAAGTCGGTCTACGGCGAGACCGCTGCCGGTGAGGGCGAGCGCGCCTTCCAGGCCCTGCTCGGCCGGCCGTTCCCGATCGAGGTGCCGGGCGCCGTCGGCAGTGTCTCCACCGAGCACTCCCCGTGGGGCCTCGAGCTGGGTGTCAGCTATCCCAAGGCCGACCCGCCGGCCCTGGTCGCCGCGGCCCGGGCCGCCACCCCGGCCTGGCGTGCGGTCGGGCCCCAGGGCCGCGCCGGCGTCGCAGCCGAGATCATCAAGAGGATCAACGCGCGCAGTTTCGAGCTGGCCCACGCCGTGCAGCACACCACCGGCCAGGCCTTCGTCATGGCGTTCCAGGCCGGCGGCCCCCACGCGCAGGATCGCGCGCTCGAGGCGGTGGCCTACGCGTTCGCCGCCACCACCCGCATCCCGGCCACCACCGAGTGGAGCAAGCCTCAGCGCGGTGGCGACCCGTTGCGCCTCAGCAAGACCAGCACGGTCGTCGGCCGCGGCGTCTCCCTCGTCATCGGCTGCACCACCTTCCCCACTTGGAACAGCTATCCCGCCCTGTTTGCGAGCCTCGTGACGGGCAACCCTGTGATCGTGAAGCCGCACCCGGGCGCCGTGCTGCCGCTCGCCATCACCGTGCAGATCTGCCGCGAGGTGCTGGCCGAGGCGGGCCAGAGCCCCGACCTGGTCACCCTCGCCGTCGAGGAGCCAGGCGACGGCATCGCGGCGACGCTGGCCACCCACCCCGACGTGCGCATCGTCGACTTCACCGGCTCCAGCGATTTCGGCAACTGGCTCGAGGCCAACGCACGCCAGGCCGTGGTCTACACCGAAAAGGCCGGGCTCAACACGGTCGTCGTGGACTCCACCGACGACTACAAGGGCCTGCTGCGCAACCTGTCCTTCTCGCTCTCGCTCTACAGCGGCCAGATGTGCACCACCCCGCAAAACATCCTGGTCCCGGCGGGCGGCATCGACACCGACGCCGGTCACCGCAGCGTCGAGGAGTTCGGCGCCGACCTGTCCGCGGCGCTCGGCAAGCTGCTCGGCGACCCGGCGCGCGCGGCCGGCACGCTCGGCGCGATCGTCAACGACGGGGTCCTGGCCCGGCTGACCGAGGCCGGGAACGCGAGCGGTGTCGTCCACCCCTCCGCCGAGGTGGCCGACGAGCAGCACCCGGGCGCCACCATCCGGACGCCCGTGGTGGTCCGCCTCGACGCCGCCGACGAAAAGACGTACACGCGGGAGTGGTTCGGCCCGGTCTCGTTCCTCATCACCACCGAGTCGACCGAGCACAGCCTGCGCATCCTGGTCGAGACCGTCCGGGCGCACGGGGCGCTCACCGCCCTGGTCCACTCGAACAGGCCCGAGGTGCTGTCCGCCGCCCGCGAGGCCGCGCTCGACGCCGGTGTGCACCTCGCCGAAAACCTCACGGGTGGCGTGTTCGTCAACCAGACCGCCGCGTTCAGCGACCTGCACGGCTCCGGCGCCAACCCGGCGGCCACGGCCTCGCTGAGCGACGACCACTTCGTCACCGGCCGGTTCTTCACCCTCCAGTCCCGTCACCACATCTGAGCAGCGGAGGATCACGATGGCCGAGGCCTACCTCGTCGGCGGCGTCCGCACCCCTCAGGGCAAGTACGGCGGCGCCCTCGCCGGCGTCCGTCCCGACGACCTCGCCGGTCTGGTCGTCCGTGAGGCGGTGGCCCGCGCCGGTGTGCCCGCCGACGAGATCGACGAGGTGATCCTCGGCGCGGCGAACCAGGCGGGCGAGGACAACCGCAACGTGGCCCGCATGGCGGTGCTGCTCGCGGGCCTGCCCGACACCGTCCCGGGCTACACGGTCAACCGGCTCTGCGCGAGCGGCCTGACCGCGGTGGTGTCGGCGGCCAACCAGATTCGGGCCGGTGAGGCCGACCTGATCGTGGCCGGTGGCGTCGAGTCGATGACCCGCGCGCCCTGGGTGATGCAGAAACCGGGCACCCCGTGGGCCCGCCCCGGCGAGGTGGCCGACACCTCGCTGGGCTGGCGGTTCACCAACCCCGCGTTCAAAGAGCACGACCGGGGCGCGGGCAGCGGTCCCGGCGATCGCCGCGTCACGCTGAGCATGGGCGAGACGGCCGAGGAGGTCGCCGCGCTCGACGGCATCACCCGCGCCGAGAGCGACGCGTTCGCGCTGCGCAGCCACGAGCGGGCCGTCGCCGCGATCGACGCGGGCCGCTTCGCCGGTGAGATCGTCCCGGTCGGCGACACGACCACCGACGAGATCCCGCGCCGCGGCTCCACCCTGGAAAAGCTGGGCAGCCTGCGGCCGGTCTTCCGCAAGGACGGCGTGGTCACGGCCGGTTCGTCGTCCCCGCTCAGCGACGGCGCGGCCGCGCTGGTCGTCGCGAGCAAAGAAGCGGTCGAGCGGTACGGGTTGACCCCGCGCGCCCGCATCGTCACCGCGGCCAGCGCCGGCGTCTCCCCGCAGCTCATGGGCCTCGGCCCGGTGCCGGCCACCGACAAGGCGCTCGGCCGGGCCGGCTGGGCGGCCGGTGACCTCGACGCCGTGGAGCTCAACGAGGCGTTCGCGGTGCAGTCGCTCGCGGTGATCCGCCGGCTCAAGCTCGACGAGCAGCGGGTCAACGCCGACGGCGGCGCGATCGCCCTGGGCCACCCGCTGGGTTGCTCGGGCGCGCGCCTCACGGTCACGCTGCTCGGCCGCATGGAACGCGAGAACGCCCGCCGCGGCCTGGCCACCCTCTGCGTCGGTGTCGGCCAGGGCGTCGCGATGCTGGTGGAACGGCCGTGACCACCCTCGCCGTCGAGGAGCTCGACGACCGTCTGGTGGTGACGTTGCGCCGGCCCGAGGCCCGCAACGCCATCAATGCGGCCATGGTCGGCGAGCTGCACGATGTATGCGCGGCCCTCGAGGAAAAACCCCGCCTGCTGCTGATCACCGGTGACGGGGGCACGTTCGCCGCGGGGGCAGACATCGGCGAGCTGCGTGACCGCGGGCGCGACCAGGCTCTGCAGGGCATCAACCGAGCGGTGTTCGACCGGGTGGCCAAGCTCCCGCTGCCGACCGTGGCCGCCGTCGACGGCTATGCGCTGGGCGGCGGCGCCGAGTTGGCGTACGCGTGCGACGTGCGCCTGGCCTCGCCCACCGCGGTGTTCGGCAACCCCGAGCCGGGGCTGGGCATCCTCGCTGCGGCCGGCGCGTCCTGGCGGCTGCGTGAGCTGGTCGGCGCCTCGGTCGCCAAGCAGGTGCTGCTCGCGGGCCGGCGGATCGACGCCGACGCGGCGCTGCGGTTCGGGCTGGTGGCCGAGGTGGTTCCGGCAGGGGAACTACTCGGGCGGGCTCACGAGCTGCTCGATCGGATGGCACGCTCGGGCGCGCTGGCGCTGCGCCTGACGAAACTGGTCGCTGACGGCGGCGGCCATCCGCTGACCGACGACCTGGCCCAGGCCATCCTCTTCGAGTCCGACGAGAAACGCGTGCGCATGGATGCCTTCCTCGCCGGGGGCCGCTCATGATGCCGGCCGTGCCCGAGCTGGGCGTCTCCCTGCCGGAGGGCTGGCTGCTCGCCGTGCCGGAGCTGGGCGTCTCCCTGCCGGAGGGCTGGCTGTGACGCCCCGCGTGCCCGAGCTGGGCGCCTTTCCTGCCGGGGGCCGGCCATGACGCCCGCCGTTCCGAAGCTGGTGGCCGTCGTCGGCGGCGGGCGGATGGGGGCCGGCATCGCGCAGGTCTTCGCCGTCGCCGGGTCGGCGGTGTGCCTGGTCGAACGTGACCCGGCGACCGCCGCGGCGGCCCGCGACAGGGTGGCCATGGGTCTGCGGCGAGCGGCGGAAAAGGGTGTGCTCGACGAGCCGTCCGACGCCGTGCTCGAGCGGCTGCGCCTGGTCGACGAGGTGGGCGGGCTCAGCGCCGACACCGACGTGGTGATCGAGGCCGTGCCCGAGGACGCCGCACTCAAGATCCAGGTGCTGGCGGCGGCCGAGCGGGCGGTGGGGGAGCAGACGGTTCTCGCCAGCAACACCAGCTCGCTGTCGATCACCGGGCTGGCAGACGGGCTGCAGCGCCCGGAACGCTTCCTCGGCATGCACTTCTTCAACCCGGTCCCGGCCAGCAGGCTGGTCGAGATCGTGAGCAGCCCGTCGACCGCCGGGTCGGCTCGTGATGCGGCCCGTTCCTGGGTGGCGGCGCTGGGTAAGAGCGAGGTAGTGGTCCGCGACTCACCGGGCTTCGCTACCAGCCGGCTGGGGGTGCTGCTCGGCCTCGAGGCGATCCGCATGCTCGAGGAGGACGTAGCCGACGCCGCCTCGATCGACCGGGCGATGGAGCTGGGTTACCGGCATCCGATGGGCCCGCTGCGCTCGACCGACCTGGTCGGCCTCGACGTGCGGCTGGCCATCGCCGAGCACCTGCACCGCGAGCTGGGGGAGCGGTTCGCCCCGCCGCGGCTGCTGCGCGACAAGGTGGCCCGCGGCGAACTGGGCCGCAAGACCGGGCAGGGCTTCTTCAGCTGGGAGGCGTCATGAGCGACCATGTCCCCGACGGCACGGGCACGGCGGCCGTCAGCGCGACGCCCGCTGCCGGGGAGCGGGTTCCCGCCGGCCCGGCCGGGCAGGATCGGCGGGTTTCGGCTGGTTCGGCCGGGCAGGATCGGCGGGTTTCCGTCGACTCGGCTGGGCAGGATCGGCGGGTTTCCGTCGACTCGGCTGGGCAGGATCGGCGGGTTTCCGTCGACTCGGCTGGGCAGGATCGGCGGGTTTCCGTCGACTCGGCCGGGCCGGATCGGCAGGTCACCGACGACCCGGTCGAGAGCGGCCAGCGGGTTTTCGACGAGACGATTGCCAAGGATCAGCGGGTCGAGCCGCGTGACTGGATGCCCGAGGGGTATCGCAAGACCATGATCCGGCAGATCGCGCAGCACGCGCACTCCGAGATCATCGGCATGCAGCCCGAGGGCGCCTGGATCACCCGCGCGCCGTCGTTGCGGCGTAAGGCGATCCTGCTGGCCAAGGTGCAGGACGAGGCCGGCCACGGTCTCTACCTGTATTCGGCGGCCGAGACGCTGGGCGCCGACCGGGGCGACCTCACCCGCCGGCTCATCGAGGGGCGGCAGAAGTACTCGTCGATCTTCAACTATCCGACGCTGACGTTCGCCGACGTCGGGGTGATCGGATGGCTGGTCGACGGGGCCGCGATCTGCAATCAGGTGCCGCTGTGCCGCAGCTCGTACGGGCCGTACGCGCGGGCGATGATCCGGATCTGCAAGGAGGAGTCGTTCCATCAGCGCCAGGGTTACGAGCTGCTGATGACGATGATGCGCGGCACGCCGGAGCAGCGCGAGATGGTGCAGGACGCGGTGAACCGCTGGTGGTGGCCGTCGCTGATGATGTTCGGCCCGCCCGACGGTGAATCGCCGAACACGGCCCGGTCGATGGCCTGGAAGATCAAGCGGCACACCAACGACGAGCTGCGGCAGCGGTTCGTCGACATGAGCGTGCCGCAGGCCGAGGCGCTCGGGGTCCGGCTGCCCGACGACGACCTGCGGTGGAACCCCGTACGCGAGCACTACGACTTCGGCGAGATCGACTGGTCGGAGCTCAAGCGGGTGATCTCGGGCGACGGCCCGATGAACGCCGAGCGGATTGCGCACCGGCGGCGGGCCGACGAGGAAGGGGCGTGGGTGCGGGAAGCGGCCGCCGCCCACGCGGCAAAGAGCCGGGCAGCCCTCGGGGAGCCGGCGGCGACGACGGGAGCACGGGCATGAGCGGCGAGATCCGGCACGAGTGGCCGCTGTTCGAGGTGTTCGTGCGGGCCAAGCGCGGCCTCAACCACGTGCACGTCGGGTCGCTGCGGGCGGCCGACCACGAGATGGCGCTGCACCACGCGCGTGACCTCTACACCCGGCGGAACGAGGGCGTGAGCATCTGGGTGGTGCGATCCGACGACGTGGTGGCCTCCGGCCCGGACGAGAAGGATGCGTTCTTCGCGCCCAGCGGCGACAAGGTCTACCGCCACCCCACGTATTACTCCATCCCCGACTCCGTGCCGCACATCTGAGGCCGCCATGTCCTTCGACGACGCCTATCAGGCTCTGACCGACCACGACGACGACGCGCGCTGGGCGTACGGGACGGGGTTCTCCGACCCGCTCGCCGGGGTGCCGACCGCCCTGCCCGAGGGAGTGGACGCCGGCGACCTGGCCGCGTACTGCCTGATGATCGGCGACGATGCGCTGGTCATGTCGCACCGGCTGCAGCAGTGGGTGACCCGCGCCCCCGAGCTGGAGGACGAGATGGCGATCGCGAACATCGCGCTCGACCTGCTCGGCCAGGCCCGGCTGCTCCTGACCCGCGCGGGCGAGGCCGAGAACAGCGGGCGCGACGAGGACGCCCTGGCCTACCTGCGTGACCCGGAGGACTTCCGCAACGTCCGGCTCGTCGAGCGCGTCGACGCCGACTTCGCGCAGCTGGTCGTCCGGCTGCTTGTGTTCGCGACGTGGCGGCTGGCCCTGCTCGACCGGATGGCCGCGAGCCGCGACCCGGTGCTGGCGGCCATCGGCGCCAAGGGCGTCAAGGAGGTCGCCTACCACCGGGACTACGCGGCCGGCTGGGTCGTGCGCCTCGGCGACGGCACCGAGCTCTCGCACCGGCGCGTGCAGGACGCTGTCGATCATGTGTGGCCGCTGACGGGCGAGCTGTTCGTGCCGCACGAGGTCGAGCTGCGCCTGGCCGCCTCGGGGGTGGCCGTCGATCCCTCCTCGTTGCGCGAGGAGTGCGACGCCGTGTTCGCCGAGGTCCTGCGGGTGGCCACGCTGCGTCGCCCGGAATCGCCACCGCTCGAGGCGGCCCGGAGCGGCGACGGCGATCAGTCGCGTGCCGGCGGGCGTGGTCGTGACGGTGTGCACGGCGAGGAACTGACCGAGATCCTGAACGAGATGCAGGGTCTGGCCCGCGCGACCCAGGGCGGTGTGTGGTGACCACCGCGGCCGAGGTGGCGGCCACGGTCACCGATCCCGAACTGCCGTTCCTGACGCTGGCCGACCTCGGGATCCTGCGGGACGTGCGGGAGACCGACGACGGGGTCGAGGTCACCATAACGCCGACGTACTCGGGTTGCCCGGCGATGGGGGCGATCGAGACCGACCTGCGGCGCGCGCTGCACCGGGCCGGATACGAGCGCGCCCGGGTGCGGACGTCGCTCGCCCCGGCCTGGACGACCGACTGGATCTCGGACGAGGGCAAGGCCAAGCTCGCCGCGGCCGGAATAGCCCCGCCCGGGCCCGCTCCGCAACGCCGGCAGGGACCCGTGCCGCTCACCCTCGGCATCCGGGACGACCGGGTCGCCTGCCCCCGCTGCGGCGCCGGGAACACCGAGCGCCTTGCCGCATTCGGTGCGACCGCCTGCCGCGAGCTGCGCCGATGCCTCTCCTGCCGGGAGCCCTTCGAGCACGTGAAGGAGATCTGACGTGCGCGCCTTCCACGCCCTCCGGGTGGCCGAGGTCGAACGGCTCTGCCCCGACGCCGTCGCCGTGACCTTCGACGTCCCCGACGACCTGGCGGGCGTGTACGCGTTCCGGCCCGGCCAGTCGCTGACCGTTCGTCGGCCCGGCGACGACCGCGACGAACGACGGTCCTACTCGATCTGCGCCCCGGCCGGCGCCCGCCCGCGGATCGGCGTGCGGGAAGTGCCCGGGGGTCTTGTCTCCGGCTGGCTCGTGCATGACGTACGGGTCGGCGACACGGTCGAGGTGGCCCCGCCCTCCGGCACGTTCACGCCCGACATCGAGGCCGGCGGCAGGCACGTGATGATCGCCGCCGGGTCGGGGATCACGCCGGTGCTCTCGATCGCGGTCTCGCTGCTGCGCAACCCGGCCGCGCAGGTCGCTGTCCTTTACGGCAACCGGCGCGCCGACACGGTCATGTTCGCGGAGGAACTGGCCGACCTGAAGGACAGGCACCCGTCGCGGGTCGAGCTCGTGCACCTGCTCTCCCGCGAGGCGCGCGAGGTCGACCTGCTCAGCGGCCGGCTCGACGGGCCGAAACTGCGGTCGCTGCTTCCGGTGCTGTTCGACGTCCCCGCTGTCGACCATTGGTGGCTGTGCGGCCCGTACGGGATGGTCGTCGACGCCACCGAGGTGCTGGGCGAGGCCGGGGTCGCGCCGGAACGGATCCACCGGGAGCTCTTCTGGGTCGACGAGGCGCCACCTGAGCCCGTACGGGATGATCTGCGGCTCGAGGGAAGCGAAGTGACCGTGCAGTTGGACGGCCGCTCGACGACGGTGACGATCGCCAAGAGCGACACCGTGCTCGAGGGCGCGCAGCGCAGCCGGCCCGACCTGCCGTTCGCGTGCAAGGGCGGGGTGTGCGGCACGTGCCGGGCGAGGGTGGTCGAGGGCGAGGTGGTCATGCGGCGCAACTTCGCTCTGGAGAAAGCCGAGGTCGACGCCGGTTTCGTGCTGACCTGCCAAGCCACGCCGGTCACCGACAAGGTCATAGTCAGCTTCGACGACTGAGACCAGCCGGCACGGGCTCGGCGGGCGGTGGGGCTCAGCGGAGGACCTGGGTGATGCCTTCGCGGGCGATGCGGTCGTCCAAAAGGGAGGCGTCGAGGTGGGCGCAGAGCACGATGGAGGCGCCGACCGAGAGCGGGCCCAGCAGCCAGATCAGCGGCTGCTCCTGCTCGGCGGTGTCGATCAGCACCCGGTCGCCCGAGCGGATGCCGTTGCGCTCGGCGACCGCGGCGGCGGTCTGCGCGTACTCCCGGTACGTCGTGCCGTCGGCCACGGCGGGCAGATGCTCCTGGAACTCGTGCCGCGGCGGGTGCACCCCCAGGTAGGGACGCAGCGAGCTGGTGTAGTCCCGATAACCCGGGGGCACGTCACCGGTCGCTTCGCCGTGCGGGGCCAGGCCGAGCACGAACTGATGCCGGCCGTCGGGCACCTCGTCGAGCCAGTTGCCGACGCGGCGCCGTTCCACGAACGTGACGTCGAGAGGGTCACCCGCCGGAGTGAGGCCGGCGGTCGCCCAGCCCCGGATCGACAGTCTCATCCCGGCAGACCACGCCCCGAGCAGCACGGCCGCGGTCTGCCAGTGCGGCGGCAGCAACACCGCCGCGGTGTCGCCCGGACCGAGCCCGCAACCCTCCGTGAGCAGCGCGGACGTCGCCGCCGTCCAGGCGCCGAGCTCACCGGGAGTGAGGCCGAAACGCTCACCGGTTCGATCGTCGTAGTAGGTGAGGAGGTCGCCGGACGTCACCGGCTCAGGCTACGCCGCCGTACGAAGACGTTGCTGCGTGGCGTAACGCGACAGCAGGTGCACCGTGCGCGGGCCGGCGACACCGTCCTCGACGAGACCGGTGCGAGCCTGGAAGAGGCGTACGGTCCTGGTCAGCTCCTCATCGGTGTCGCCGGGCACCATGCCCAGCTCGGCGAAGAGCTCACGGACGCACTCGGGGTCGGGCGGCGGGGGAGCGTTCCAGCCGATCACGCCGCCGACCGCGGTGCCGACCACTGAGAGCAGACCTCGTGCGGACATCTCGTGCCTCCTGCTGGTCGTTGGGGTGTCTCCAGCATCCGGCGGCGGCCCGGGCGCGACATCGGACCGGCGTCCCGGAACCCGGGTCCCCGCTCCGACTTTCGGCTGACCCCGCAGTGTGGCCCAGGTCAGGTGCGCGGGGACGGGACCGTACGTCAAGGCCGCCGCCGCGCGCTTGGCAGGTCAGGCCCGCGCGGGCACAGGGCGTACAGGGAACCCACAGACGACTCACCGGTTGCCGACAAGGTGCGGGGTCACTGTTGGCTCATCAGCCAACGAAGCGAGGCGTCGCCATGACCGACCTGATGACCCGGCCCCACCACACCCGCGACGACCACGGGACACTTCCTCCGCCGCCCGGCCCTCCGTTCGTACCTTCGGAACCGGCGTCACCAGGTGACCGCCGGTGGCCGCGCCGGTTGGCCGGTGGGGCCGCCGTGCTCGCGTTGATCGCCGCCGGCGGCACCGCCGGGGGAGTGGCCGCCGAGCGCTACCTGACCGACTCCCGCAGCACCAGCACCAGCACCGCAACCGCCCCTGCCACCATCACCGAGGGCGACGACCTGGCCGCCATCGTCAAGCAGGTGCAGCCCAGCGTGGTGACCGTGCTCGTCGACGGCGCCCGCTCGTCATCGCTCGGCTCCGGGGTCGTGATCAGCTCGGACGGGCTGGTGCTGACCAACAACCACGTCGTCGCGAGCGACGGAACGGTGAGCGTACGGCTGTCGACCGGTCAGACCGTGCCGGCCCGGGTCGTCGCCACCGACACCACCCACGACCTGGCCCTGGTGCAGGCGACCGGGGTGTCCGGCCTGACCCCGGTCACGTTCGGCACCGACGACAGCGTCGCCGTGGGTGACACCGTGCTGGCCTTCGGCGCGCCGCTGGGCCTCGAGAACACGGTCACCTCGGGCATCGTGTCCGCGGTCGGCCGCAGCATCGACACGGCCACCAGTGCCGGCAGCGAGCAGCTGAGCGGCCTGCTGCAGACCGACGCCCCGATCAACGAGGGCAACTCGGGCGGCGCGCTGGTCGACCTGTCCGGGCATGTGATCGGCATCAATGTGGCCATCGCCACGGCGAGCGACTCCTCGACGGGCAGCATCGGGGTCGGCTTCGCCATCCCGGCCGACACCGTCGCCGCGGCCGTCAAGCAGATGCGGTCCCAGATCAACTGACGGACGGAAGTCTGGCCGTCCGGGGCTGCCGGGCGGGGTGCGGGGCCCGTACGGTGCGCTGGTGACTTCGGCACCCGTCCTCGAGAACGCCCCGCCCACCCGGCCCGCGGTGGTCACCGTCGCCTACCGGCTGCAGGTGGCCCTGGTCGCGGCCCTGCTGATCGTGGTGGTCGTGTCGATCCTCGACGCCGTCCACTACAACGGGCTGATCAACGAGGCCGTACGGACGACCTCCGAGCCCGACATGACGGCGGTGAGCTGGGAACGCGAGGACAACATCGCGGGCCTGCTGTTCGTGGGCGTGCCGCTGTTCGTGCTGGCCGTCTGGCTCGGCATCAGCGCCGTCCTCGTGCGCCGCGGCAGCAACGTCGGCCGCGTGCTGACCTGGGTCGGTGTGGGCGCGCCGAGCCTGTGCGTGCTGATGTCCTGCTTCCTGGGCGTCCTCGGCGTCTTCGCGTTCGCCATGATCGCCCTTCCGTTCGGGGACCCGGCGGTCTACGAGGACGACCCGGACCTCACCGGCGACTTCACCGGCGACGCCTTCACCGAAACCGTCTACTCCGCCGACAGCGGCGGCTGGTCCCTCGCGTACGACATCATCACCACCACCTGCCTCATGCTGGCCCTGCTGCTGGCCGTCGCCGTGGTGGTGCTGCTCGCAACACCCCCGTCCGCCCGCTACTTCCGCCGCGGCGAGCCCGTTCCCCCCGCCCCGGTTCCCCGGCAATTCCCTTCCCCGTACGCCACCACGCCCGCCCCGAATGCCGCGACGCCCTTCCCGTACGCCACCGCGCCTGCCCCGTACGCCGCGACGCCCTACCCTTACGCCACCGCGCCTGCCTCGTACGCCGCGACGCCCTTCCCGTACGCCGCCGCGCCTGCCTCGTACGCCGCGACGCCCTTCCCGTACGCAGCCACGCCTGCCCCGTACGCCGCGACGCCCTACCCGTACGCCGCTGCGCCTGCCCCGTACTACCCGGCCGCTGCCAGCCCGTTCCCTCCAGCGCCCGTGCCGATGTATCTGCCCCCTGACCCCGCCTCGACCGACCCACACCCAGCCCCCGGTTCCGCGTCCGAGCCCCCGTCTTCGGGCCCGATGTATCCACCCTCGACCGTCGGCCCGACGTATCCGCATCCGCACGCTGCGCCGTCCGCGCCGTGGGGGATGCCGTCGCCGTCGCCGCACCCCGCGGCAGCCCCGATGCGGGCCCCCTCGGTCGATCCCACTCTGCCCGCGGCGGAGTCGACGGTTCCCACTGCGTCTGCGGCGGAGTCGACGGTTCCCACTGCGTCTGCGGCGGAGCCGACGGTTCCCACTGCGCCTGCGACCGAGCCGACCGCTCCCACACCGGATGCGGGTCCGGGCGCCCCGGCCGACGGAAGCCCTCCGGCTTCATCAGGCCCTGATGCAAGCGCGTAGCCGTTATCAGATGTGAGTTGCTGGAGTGCTCCGGTCGTTGAGGTCTTGGGGTGTTGCCCTGGTCACGAACCTGCGGCCCCGAGCCTGTCTCGCGGACCGGCAGCACCGCAGACGTGACTCTGCCTCACATCCGAGGAGCCGAACCGCGAGGGTGAGCCCCCGCGAGGGTGAGCCCCCGCGAGGGTGAGCCCCCGCGAGGGTGAGCCCCGCGAGGGTGAGCCCCCGCGAGGGTCAGCCCGCCAGGTGGCCCCAGCGGTCCTCGAGCTCCTTCCATGTGCCCTGATCCTCGACCCGGCCGGCGATCAGCACGACCACTCGGTCGGCCCGGCTCAGCGCCGCCCGCTTCGAGGTCGAACCGACCACCGTCACGCCGTGCTCACGCAACGCCCGCCACAGTTCCAGCTCGGTCGTCACGTCGAGCGCCGAGGAGACGTCGTCGGCGATCAGCAATTCCGTACGGGGGGCCAGCGCTCGCGCCAACGCCAGGCGCTGCAACTGGCCGCCGGACAACCGGGTGCCCTTGTGCCCGATCAGCAGCTGAAGGCCGCCGCCCGCCGCTGCCAGGTCGTGCTCGAGCTGGGCCGTCGACACCGCGTCGGCCGCGTCCACCTCGTGCCCGAGCTGGATGTTGTCGGCTACCGTGCCGGACAGCACGCGCGGCAGCTGGGCCACGTAGCCCACCTGGTTGGGCCGCAGGAACACCTCCGGCTCGTCGACCGGCACGCCGTTCCACCGCAGTTCGCCCGCGTGGTGGACGATGCCTGCGAGCGCGCGCAGCAGCGACGACTTGCCCGAGCCGACCGGCCCCACCACCAGTACGAGCTGGCCACGCTCCACGGTGAGGTCGACGTCCTGCGCTCCCACCGTGCCGTTCTCGTGCACCGCGCTGAACCGGCGTAGCTCCAGCGTGCGCAGCGGGTTGCGCGGCGCCGTCGGGGGCGCGGGGGCGGTGCCGGCCGAGAGGTCGACGCCGTCGACGTCGGAGGAGTAATCCGGCACGCCCGTCATCGCCACCGTGCGGCGGGTCCACACCCGGGCCGAGGGCAGCTGGCTGACCAGCGACGCCGTGGTCCAGGCGAACCAGCGCGCGGCGCCCAGCGTCGCCACCGCGATGAGGGTGGCGGCGGCCGACAACGAGCCCGCCAGGTACATGGCCCAGGCGGCGATCGGCAGCAGGCCGCTGGCGATCGACGGCGTCGAACGCGCCCACACCTGGATGGCGATCTCGCGACGCTGCAGCTCGCTGCGCGCGCCGTCGAGGCGGGCCAGGTGGGCCAGCACCGGCTCGGTGGCGCCGGCCAGCTTCACCGTACGGGCGGCCGACAGCGACGACACGAGCGCAGTGGCGAACGCCGCGCGGGCTGCCACCGTACGGCGGGCGGCCTTTTCCAGGCGTGGACCGAAGAGCGTCGCCGCGAGGCCGGACACCACCATCGTCCCGAGGAAGAACAGGGCCGGCACGATCGACTGGGACGCCCACGTCATCGCGACGATCATCACGAGGCTGGTCGCGTTGTCGATGAGGTTGTCGGCCAGCATGACCACACGTTCGGTGTCGCCGCCCTGGGCCACCACCTCGGCCGGGGTGTGCTTGCTGATCCGGCGCGGGCCGATCTGGCCGTGCACCAGGCGCATGCTGATCCGCAGCATCTGCCGCACCCACCACTCGGGGAACCAGGCGCCGGTGTAATAGAGCGTCGGGATCGCGAGCAGCAGACCGGCCGCGATGCCGATGGCGGGGTAGAGCGGGCTGCCCAGGCCGTCGACCACGTTGGCCCAGAGCAGCGGCAGGATCGCGCCGTCGAGGCCGAGCAGCACGAGCACCACGAACAGCCCGACCGCGGCCAGCCCGTACCGTTTGTCGTTCAACGCCAGACGCAAGATCTCACGCATCGTACGGGCGGGTGGTTGCTCGGGCAGCGGCGGCGGCTCGACCGGCGGCAGCTTGTTGGCCAGCGCCTCGGCGCCCAGTTCGACCTGGGCGGCCGTGTCCCAGTCGCGATCCTCCTCGACCAACGCCACGCCGCCGCCCACCGTGGCCGGCACGGAGAGGGCGCTGCTGGCCATGAGCTCGGCGAAGCGCCGCGACTCGCGCAGCGGCCCCGACTCGAGCACCTCGCCGTCGGAGAGCACCACGACCTCGTCGCAGCGCTGCACCGACGACAACCGGTGCGCGACGATCACGCCGATGCGCCCGGCCAGCAGGCGGTCGGTGGCGCGCTGCACCCAGGACTCGGTGACCGGGTCCATCCGCGCCGTGGCCTCGTCGAGGATCACGACGTGGGGGTCGCGGACCAGGATGCGGGCGAAGGCGACGAGCTGTTCCTGCCCGGCGGAGAGCTTGTAGCCGCCCTCGCCGAGCTTGGTGTCGATGCCGTCGGGCAGGCCGGCCGCCCACGGGCTCAGGCCCAGCTCGTCGAGCGCGCCCTGCGCCTTGGGCAGCAGGTCCGGGTCGAAGAGCGCGATGTTCTCGGCCAGGGTGCCGGCGAGGATCTCCGTACGCTGCGGGACGATCGCCGTCCAGCGGCGCAGGCCCTCGACGGCCAGGTCGTTGAGGTCGACCCCGCCCAGGAAGACCGTGCCGCGGGGCACGTCGACCGCGCGGGTCAGCACCTTTGCCAGCGTCGACTTGCCCGATCCGGTGCGCCCGATCAACGCGTACGAACGTCCGCGCGCGAAGGTGAGGCTGACGTCCTTGAGGGCCGGCGGGCGGCCGCTGTCGGACTCGCCGTAGCGGAACGTGAGGTTGCGGACGACCAGGTCACCGTCGACCGGCGGCAACCCGTCGGTCGGTTCCTGCGCCACGTCCTGCAGCAGCTGCACGCGGCTCCACGCGCCCAGCGCGTTCTGCAGCTCGGGCACCATGCGGGTGACGTGTTCGAGGGTGCCGCCGAAGCCGAGCGCGAGCAGCCACACGGCGGTCAGGCGGGCGCCGTCGATGTGGTTGTTGATCAGTGCCCACGCGCCGACGACCACGAGGACCGCGATGAGCGTACGGGTGATGGCGCCGGCGCCCATGGTGATGCGCGCCGACGAACGCCAGACGAGCCGCCCGCGCCGCAGCACCTCGGCCGCACGCTGGGCGTAGAGGCGCCGCACGTAGGGCGCGGCGAGACTGGTGCGCACGTCGTCCTGCCCGTGGATGGATTCCTCCATCGCGGCGGCGAGGTCGGACCAGGCCTCCTCCTCGGCGATGCGGCGCGCGGAGATGCGCTGGATCGGCTTGTTCATGGTGACGTAGAGCAGAATCGACACGAGCACCATGCCGACGCCGGCGGGCCACCACACGAAGAAGGCCGTCACGATCGAGAAGACCGCGACGGCCACCGACTGGGCGATCCGCACCCCACTGCCGCGCAGCTGGGAGCCGACCTCGTAGACATCGGAGTCGATCCGGTCGAGCAGCTCGCCGACCGGCGTGTTCTCGAGCGTGGGCACGTCTTGACCGAAGGCGACCCGGTTGAGCTCGCGGCGGACGCGGGCCGCCCAGTCGGCGGTGAGCCGGGCGGCGACCAGCCCGACGAAGACGTCGGTCAGCACGGACACGACGAGCGCGGCCGCGAGCACGACGAACAGCGGCATGGACCGATTGACGAGAACCTGGCCCGACAGAGCCAGCGCGCCCGCCGATCCTGCTGCACCGAGCAGGATGAGGGTCGCCACGAGGGCCGAACGGCTCCTCGAGGTGGCCCACAGATCGCGAAGCAGGCGCATTGATGAGTTCCTCTGATCGGTGGGGAGGGGTCCCACCATCCTCATCCGCGGGCAGAAGGTCTTCAACGGAATTACGTGGCCCACGGGCATGGCGCCTGTCACCCTTGACCGCTGTGAAAAATCTTCCGTCCCCCGTACGCGAGAAGGCCCTGAACGCCGGCGCCGAGGGGTGGCTCGAATCCCTGCCCGATCTCGTGCGCGAACTCTGCGAACGGTGGGATCTCACCCCGGGTGAGGCGTTCCCCGACGGCACCGAGGCCTACGTCACCGCCGTGACCCGTGCCGACGGCAGCCCCGCCGTGCTGAAGCTGCACGTTCCCCGCCCCGGCCACGCCGCCCGCCACGAGATCACCGTGCTTCGCCTGACCGCGGGGGTGGGCTGCGCTCGCCTGCTGGCCGCCGACGAGTCCCGTGGCGCCCTGCTGCTGGAACGCCTCGGCCCCGCGATGTCCGGCCTGTCCCTGCCCCAGCCGACCCGGCTGGCCCTGCTCACCGACCTGGCCGCCGCGATCTGGCGCCCCATTCCGCCGGCAACGCCCGCCCCCGATCCAACCCTCCCGGCGGACTCATCTGTCCCGGCCGCGCCGCCCTTTCCTGCCGCGCCGCCGCTTCCCACCGCGCCGCCCGCTTCGACCGTGCCGTCCTCCCGCATCGCGCCGTCCCTCCCGACCGGGTCGTCCCCTCCGATCGGGTCGCCTCTTCCGGCCGGGTCGCCTCTTCCGGCTGGGTCGCCTCTTCCGGCTGGGTCGCCTCTTCCGGCTGGGTCGCCTCTTCCGGCTGGGTCGCCTCTTCCGGCTGGGTCGCCTCTTCCGGCCGGGTCGCCTCTTCCAGCCGGGCGGTCCCTTCCGACCGGGCCGTCCCTCCCCTCAATGCCTCTCCCCTCCGGTGCCGACAAAGCAGTTCAGTTGTCCTCATATATGCGATTAAAATGGGACGGGCTGGGTCGGCCGTGCAGCAGAGCGGCCGTCGATCAGGCGCTGGCTGCCGCCGAGAGCCGCCGCCGAGCACACGACCCGGCCCGCGCAGTCCTGAATCACGGGGACGTGCACCAGTGGAACGCCCTGCGCGCGGGCGACGGGTTCAAGCTCGTCGACCCCGACGGCCTGTGGGCCGAACCCGAGTACGACCTCGGCGTCCTCATGCGTGAGGACCCGCTTGAGCTGATGGCCGGCAACCCATGGGACCGTGCCCGCTGGCTGGCCGCCCGCACCGGCACCGACCCCGTGGCGATCTGGGAATGGGGCCTGGCCGAGCGGGTGAACACCGGCTTGGTCCTGACCGCAGTAGGTCTGCAACCCCTCGCCGCCCAAATGCTCGCCGCGGCCGACGCGGTCACGTCCGCATGAAAGCCGATAAATCCGGCGAATTGTGGCGTAAGGCGGGGTCTTGGTGGCGGCGTTCGGCGTGAGTTGCCGTCCGGCGGCAAGCCGCTCGGCGTCGAGCGGCTCGGGTGTCGGGCGGCTCGGGTGTCGGGCGGCTCGGGTGTCGGGCGGCGCAGGTGTCGGGTCGGGTGTAGGGCGGCGCGGGCGTCGGGTCGGGTGTTGGGTGGCGCGGGCGTCGGGTCGGGTGTTGGGTGGCGCGGGCGTCGGGTCGGGTGTTGGGTGCGCGGGCGTCGGGTCGGGTGTTGGGTGGCGCGGGTGTCGGGTCGGGTCGGGTGTTGGGTGGCGCGGGTGTCGGGTCGGGTCGGGTCGGGGGCGGCGCGGGCGTCGGGTCGGGTCGGGTGTAGGGCGGCGCGGGTTTCGGGTCGGGTCAGGCGGACCGTAGCGTCAGCAGGGTGATCTCGCTGGGGGCGAAGATCCGGAACGGCGGCCCCCAGAAGCCGGTGCCCCGGCTCGTGTAGAGCTGGGTGTGCTCGGAGTGGCGCGACAACCCCTGCAGCACCGGCTGGTCGAGACGCACCAGGTAGTGGAACGGCCACATCTGGCCGCCGTGGGTGTGGCCGGAGATCTGCAGGTCGACGTGGTGGGCGACCGCCCCGGCGATCTGGGCCGGCTGGTGGGCCAGCAGCACGATCGGCAGGCCGGGGCCGGCGCCGGCCAGCGCGGCCTCATGGTCGGCGTGGTGGCCGGGCACTCCGGAGCCCGCGGCCGTACGGTCGTCGACGCCCGCGATGACGAGCGTCGCGCCGCCGCGGGTGACCGTCACGTGGCGGTTGTGCAGCGCCTCCCAGCCCAGTTCGGTCATGTGGTCGACCCAGCCCTGGGCGCCGCTGAAGTACTCGTGGTTGCCGGTCACGTAGACCCGGGCCATCGACGCCTGGATGTCGGCCAGCGGCGCGGCCTGGCTGCGGCGCTGCTCGACCAGGCCGTCGGCGATGTCGCCGGTGTGCGCGACCACGTCGGCGTCGAGCGTGTTGACCACTTCGGTGACCCGGCGCGACCAGCGCGACCGTTCGATCGGGCCGTAGTGCGTGTCGGTCAGCAGCACCAGCCGCAGGCCGTCGAGGCCCGCGCCCAGCCGGGGCAGCGGCACCTCGACCCGGCGCACCCGCGGCACCCGCCGGGCCTCCGCGTAACCCCACACGAGCAGGACCACCGAGACGGTCAGGACCGCCACCGTGGCGATGCGGGAGCGGGCGGGGCTGTCGACGCCGAAGGCCCAGAGCACCGCGGCGAAGAGCTGACCGATGATCGACCAGACGAACAGAACCCAGACCACACCGAGCATCGTGTCGGCGATCACAGCCGGGCCGTCGCGATGGTGCCGGCCGTGACCCGAGAACATCAGGAGCGGGAACGCGGCCAGGGCCAGAGCGAACACGACTGTGGCGATCACCCGGACCGGGCCGGGCCAGGCGTTGCCCGAGCCGGCCAGCGTCCACCACGGAACGCCGAACAGCAGCAACAGCACCCCGCCGATGGTCAGCGCGAACCGGATCACGCGCCCCGGCCGGCGGCGGCGCGGCTCGGTCTCGACTGCTTCACCCACGGACACGCGTTGAACTATGACACCTCAGCCGGGCGGATTGCCGACGCTGTGGACAACCGCGGCCGGCACGATCAGATCGGCCCGTTCCCGCGCCGCCTCGATCAGGACAGCGTTGCGCTCGTCCGTGCCGGTGGCCCATTCGATCGCCGTGGTCTCGTCCTTGCCGAAACGCACGTGCCGGTCGATCAGCCGGCGCAGGCGTTCCGGGTGGTCGAGGTCGGCGTACCAGACCTCGGCGAACAGTTCGCGTAGCGGGCGCCACGCCGGGTCGTCGAGCAGCAGGTAGTTGCCCTCGCTGACGATCAGCCGGGCCGTACGGGGAATCGGGATGGCCCCCGCGATCGGCTGCTCGATGACCCGTTCGAACCCGGGCGCGTAAATGATCTCGTCCTCGTCGGCGAGCAGCCGCCGCAGCAGGGCCGCATACCCGAGCGGGTCGAACGTGTCCGGCGCGCCCTTTCTGTCCCGCCGTCCGAGCCGCTCCAGCTCGACGTCGGCCAGGTGAAACCCGTCCATCGGCACGTGCGCGACCCAGGCGCCCGCGGCCGGCCCGTACGGCGGTTCCGGCCCCAGCGCCGCGACCAGCTCCTCGGCCAGCGTGGTCTTGCCGGCGGCGGGCGGCCCAGCGATGCCGAGGACCGCGCGACGGCCACCGCTGACCAGGCCGCGGGCGCGGGACACCAGCGAGTCGAACGTGAGCGTCATGTCGATCACCGTACGCGGTCGGATCGACGACTCAGCGGGACCGCCGGGCGCGGGAAGGCCCTATACCGGTGCGGGGGAAGCAACGGGGGAAAGCACATGATCACTGGATCGATCGCGGCCGTCGCACTGGCCGCCACGTTGGCGGGCGCGCCGCCGGTCGAGCCGCCGGCGGCCGGGCCGTTCGACACCGCGTCGGATCGCCGGGGCCGGGTCTACGTGGCCGAGGGGGACACGTTGGTCCGGCTCGCGCCGCGGGGCCGGCGGACGACCGTGGCGTCGTTCCCGAGCCGGGTGGTGCCGGCGCCCGCCCGGCTGCCCGACGGCACACCGCGGGGCGGGCCGGTGCGCATGCCGCCGGCGCCGAGCGCGGTCACCCTGGGGCCGGACGGCGCGTTCTACGTCGGGGAGCTGACCGGTTTCCCGTTCCCGCCGGGCCGGGCGCGGGTGTGGCGGGTCGTGCCGGGCCGGCCGCCGGAGGTGTTCGCGGGCGGGTTCACGGCCGTGGTCGACCTCGAGTGGGGGCCGGGCGGGCTCTACGTCCTCGAGCTCGCCCGGCACGGCCTGCTCAGCGGCGACCGCACCGGTGCGCTCGTCCGCGTCGAGGGGCGCGGACGGCGAGCCACAGTGGTTTCGTCCGGGCTGACCGCGCCGTCGGGTTTGACCATCAGTGCCGGCGTCGCCCACGTGACCGTCTGCGGGGACTGCCCGGGGGAGGGGAGCGTACGCAGTTTCCGGCTAACGGCCGCCCAGCCCGAGACGCAGCCCGGCCACCCCGGCCGGTGACAGCGGCCGTGCGGTCGCGCGAGAGAGCTCATCCCGTACGGTGGCCGGAAGCTCGTCGGCCAGCGAGCGCAGGCGGGGATAGAGGTCGAGCACGTCGCGGTGGGTCAGCGCGCCCACGCCGATCAGCAGGCCGTTGACCGCGCCCGGCGTGTGCACCAGCTCGGCGCAGAGCGCGCGGCGCCAGTGCGGGTCGTCGACCCGGGTGGCGAACTCGCGGGCGATCCGGTTGCCGGCGGGCGACGGCTCCTCGGGGGCGGCGTGCCGGCCGGCTCGGGCGGGCACCGGGGCGAGGCGGCAGGCGATGCCGAGCAGCCGGGCGAGCTCGGGTACGGTGAGCACGTCGAGCCCGGTCGCGCAAGTCTCGCAGAGCCGGTAATAGGTGGCCGCGTGCACCAGGGTGGCCGGGCGCGGGCAGTCACCCAGCGGGCCGCACAGCCGGTCGAGGATGATCTCGGCGAGGGTGCCCTCGTGGTCGAAGCGGCCCACCCCGAAATAGGCGGCGGGGGCGCTGCGATATCGGGTCAGCGCGGTCCGGGCGCTGGCGTAGCCGTCGGAAGCCACGCTGATGCGCGGAACGCCGCTCTCGGCCTGCATCTGGATCAATCGGAACATATCCCGTCGCCCCCGGGTGGTGAAGGACCGTCGTCGACCGGGGGTACGGGCCGGGCGATCCCACGGTTCACTCGTCATGGGCGCCGGTGGAGAAAATCTGCCGGTCACGGTGCCGGATGAGCCGGAACGAGTCGAACGTGACCGCGTGCAAGGCATAGATCGCGGCCGAGATGACCACGAACATCGCGGCCAGCACGGCGGCCAGGCTGCCGTCGAGGGTCTGCCAGGCGGCCGGAACGAGGGTTGCCCCTAGCACGACGGCCGCCTGACAAGTAGCCTCCGCGCAGCGCAACGGATCGAATGTCATAGCCTTCACCCTTCCGGGTGGTGATCCCTGCGCGCCTCTGCCCGGAGCGGGACTTCGCCTACGACTTTCGGCAGAGGGACGAAAGTGAAGTTTCCGCAACCCTGCGCAAGGGTTCCACCTAGCGTGGAACCTCAGACCACAAGCCGTACGAGGACGACCGCGTGACCGTGACGACGAGGCCGGGCTGGGACACCCTGCCGGCGCTCATGTACCACTCCGTGTCCGCCGTCGGCGGGCCGATGCGCGATCTCGCGGTGCCGCCCGCCCTGCTGCGCGAGCAGTTGCAGGCGCTGGGCGCCGCGGGTTATCGCCTGGTCGGCCTGACCGAGGCGCTCGACCTGCTGGCCGCCGGCAGCACCGACAGGCTCCTCGCCGTCACGTTCGACGACGGCTACCGCGACTTCCTGACCGAGGGGGTGCCGATCCTCCAGGAGACGGGGGCCGGCGCCACCCTGTACGCGTCGGTCGGGCACCTCGGCGGCACGGCGGGCTGGCTGGGCCAGTGGGCGCCCGACTTCGGCCCGATGCTCACCTGGGACGAGCTCGACGAGGTGGCCGCGGCCGGGGTCGAGATCGGCAACCACAGCCTGATCCACCACCCCCTCGACGTCCTCCCGCCGGATCAGCTGCGCGACGAGATCACCCGCAGCCACGACGAGCTCGAGCAGCGGCTGCAGACCAGGGTGCGGTCGTTCGCCTACCCGCACGGGTACAACAGCCGCCGGGTCCGCGACCTCGTCGCCGCCACCGGGTACGACAACGCCACCGAGGTCGGCCGCCGGTTGCACACGCCGGGCGAGAAGAGGCTCGCCGTGCCCCGTCTGCAGCCCACCCCCGACCACAGCGGCGCCGACCTGGTCGAGCTGGTGAAGCACGGCGAGGCCGGCCTGATCCCCAAGGTCAAGCAGCTGGCCCAGCCGGGCTGGCGCGCGGTCCGTAAGGTGGCCCGCACGTTCGGACGGAACCTCACGTGAAGCGCCGTAGTCTGCTGGGCCTGTCCCTGGCCGCCGTCCCGCTCGCCGGCTGCGAGCAGTACCGCTCCGACGACGAAGTGCCGCCCGTCGTGTCGCACCCGCCGCCCTCGGCCAGCGAGGCTCCGGGGTCTCTGCCGCCGGTCACCGAGGGCGGTGGCCCGGTGCGCTTCAAGCAGGGCGCGGTCATGCTCGGCGCGTACGTGGATCTGAAGGGCATGGGCGTCAACGCGGGGATCGACCTGCGTCGCCGTCAGCTCGGGAGGCCCGAGCGGATCGTCCACCGGTACTACTCGTGGACCGATCCGCTGCCGGTCTCGCTGGGCTACGTGTCCGGCAAGAGCACGCTGATGATCTCGTGGCGCGGGCCCGAGTACAAAGATGTCAACGGCGGCGCATCGGACAAACTCATCGCGCGTGCCGCAAAGCGTATGGCGCAGCGGAAAAAGCCCACATTGATGCGCTGGGCCTGGGACATGAACCGCGACTTCTACAAATGGGGCGGACCCGGCAACAACCGGGACACCGAGGGCTACATCCAGGCGTTTCGCCGCATCCACCGGATCTTCCGGGAGGAGGGCGCGGACAATGTCTCGTGGGTCTGGAGCCCCAACTGGAATTCGCGCCCCGCCGAGGATTGGAACGCGTTCACGAACTATTATCCGGGGGATGAATACGTCGACTGGGCCGGTGTATCCGGCTTCGCCCAGGCACACTCGCCGGGCGACATGTTCGACGAGTTCTACGCGACGTACAGCTCCCGGAAGCCCATCATGATCACTGAGGTCTCGGTCGTGGACCGCGGCGGCGGCACCAAGCCGGAATGGATCGCCGCCCTGCGCTCCTGGATCAAGGCGCACCCCGCGGTCGGCGCGTCGGTCTGGTTCGACACCGACACCCACCCCTCCTCCCGGGAGAACTGGCGGATCGACTCGTCGGCGGCGTCGCTGGCGGCCTACAAGGCGATGTCGAACGACCCGGTCTTCACCGGGTGACCGGAGCGCATCACCGGTCGAGGCGCAGCAGCCATCGCGCCCCGGCCGGTACCCGCCGCCGCTGGCTCGGGCTGCTGATGGTGCTGCTGCTCGGCGGCACGGCGGCCGCGGGCTATCGGGCCTACTTCTACGAGGGCCCGCCCGACGTCGAGGCGGCCGGGCCGGGCCTGTGGGTCTCCACGCGCGGCTCCGACGACGCCGACGGCAGCCCCGAGAAGCCCTGGAAGACGATCGCGCACGCGGTCGAGGTGGCGCCGGCCAAGTCCAAGATCTTCGTACGGGACGGCACGTACGCCCCGTTCACGGTCTCGCGCCCGAACCTGACCGTGACCAGTGCCCCGGGCGAACGCGCGACGGTCGAGGGCGTGTCCGGCGTACGCGACGGCATCCTGGTCGCGGCCACGGGCACCACGATCGCCGACCTGACCGTACAGGGCTGCGTGCCCAAGCCGGACGCCAACGTCAACGTCAACGGGGACCACGGCAGCGGCATCCGGGTGCACAAGACCAGCAAGGTGACCATCCGCGGCGTGACGGTGCGCGACAGCCACGGCGAGAACTCGGCCGGCCTGCCGGTGGGGTGTTACGGCATCCTGGTCACCGACTCCAACGACGTACGGGTCACCGGCTCGGAGGTGCACCACAACGGCGCCGGCATCGGCGTGACCGGCGGCGGCCGGGGCGTGCTGGTCGACGGCAACAACGTGCACGACCAGGACAGGATCATCCAGAACTCCAAGCCCGACGGCGACGACTTCGGCGGGTACGGGCTGTCGGCCACCTTCATCACGGCCAAGCCGGGCCCGGTGTTCCGCGACAACACCGTACGGCGTAACCACGGCCCGTCCGAGGACTACGGCATCGACGGCGGGGGCATCGAGATCTACGACGCGGCCAACGTCACCATCACCGGCAACACGTTCGAGGCGAACGACGGCGTGATGGAGACCGGCACCGGCAACGGGGGCGGCTGCGCCAACAACGTCTTCAGCGACAACCGGGCGAACGGCGGCACCGAATCCGGCTTCGGCAACGACACCGGCATGGTGCTGCGCTGCGCGGCCGGGATGACGGTCAGCAACAACACCTTCGCCGACATGAAGAAGTTCACGTTCCTGCTGGCCACCGGCAGCGACTTCGCCGGCAGCATCGAGGGCCTGAAGATCACCGGCAACACGGTGACCCGCAACGACAGCGTGCCCATCTTCCGCCTCCAGATCGACGGCGGCGACTCGCCCAACATGACGATCGACAAGAACAACTACCAGACCGGCGACAACAACTTCTCGATCCTCAACGGCAGCTTCACCGAGGCGTCCGTCCCGTACGACGAATGGGTCTCCCGCACCGGCTTCGACAAAGCCTCCACCCTCAAACGCTGAACCCGGTCCGGCCGCCGCCGAGTGCGGTTCAGCGTTCGATGTGGCCGAAGAAGAGGCTGGCGGGCGAGTCGAGCTCGGGTGAGGTGAAGAAGTCCCGGATGGCGCCGATGAACTCGTCGCGGCTGATCCGGCCGTCGTCGTCGGTGTCGAGTTCCAGGAAGACGTTCAGCGCTTCGAGGTCCGACACGCCCCACGCCTCCAGGAACACCTTGTACTCCGGCTTGCTGATGGCGTCGTCCCCGTCGGTGTCCATCACGTCGAAGATCGCCTGCGGGACCACCGAAGCCATGGTGAACTGACTCGTGTCGGCGCCCGCCGCCTTGTTCCCCGCCACGAACTGCTCTTTCGACAGCCGATCGACGCCGTTCACGTGGCGCAGCAGCTCGGACCAGTACCTCTGGTAGGCGGCTCGCAGCGCATGCGCCCGGTCGTCCTCCGCCGCGATGCCGTATCCGTCCAGGTAGCGACTGATCAGGCGTTCGTAGTCGTTCCAGTCGACCAGTCCGTCCCCGTCGGTGTCGCTCGCCCCGAACAGATGCCCCAGCTTCACGGCGATCGGATCAACAGCGCCATCGGTCATGTGCCCTGGCCCTCCAAATGTTAGTTCGTCGGCGATGTGCCCGGTCACGGGGCGGACCAGCCGGCGTCCCGGCAGGCCTGGGTGAAAGCGTCGGAGGCCGTACGCCAGGCGGTGTTGCCCTCGTCGGCGTTGCGGCCCAGTTCCATCGCGCGGTTGCGTACCGGTTCGTTGTCGCTCTTGACCGCGGACGTGGTGACCTTGTCGGCGAGGGAGAGTCGGGCCGAGTTGCTGCGGGCGGAGGCCTGACCGGCCGCGAAGTCGTCGCACGCGCGTACGGCCGCGTTGTCCAGGACGCCCGGCCCCTCGTCGCCGGAGTCGGCGCCGCGGCCCGCGATCAGGGCGAACACGACCAGACCCGCGATCACCAGGGCGATGATCTGCGGACGGCCCAGCTTGAACAGTTTCACACCCAGAGGCTATCGGGACGCGCGCCCCGAAACCCACGTTCACTCACGCAAAAGGCCCGCTTCCCGACCGTATGGGAAACGGGCCTTGGACCTTGCCGTTGATCTTTACTGCGTGGCGGGGGCGCCGACCAGCTTGAAGATCGCTACGCCGGGGGCCTGGTAGAAGACCTGCCAGTTGGCCGAGGCGCGCAGGGCCGAGTCGAGCGACTGCATCGCGTTGTCGTCGGCCGTGCCGAAGTAGTCGGTGTAGTCGTCCATCGCGTCGCTGACCACCAGGTAGTTGGTGGGGTAGTTCATGGCGCGGATGTACGTCTCGATGTCCGGCAGGCGGGTGCCGTTGATGTTGCCGGTGAACAGCGGGTCGCCGATCAGCGAGATGTCGACCGACACGTGCCCCTTGTTGAACTCGCCGTAGTTGGCCTCGAGCTTCGTCGGGAAGTTCGGCGCCACCAGGACCAGGCCGGAACCGGGCTCGGCGTTGGCGTAGAAGTACTGCGCCGCCTCGATGTCGGTCGCCCGCACCTGGTGCACCATCAGCTGGCCCTGCAGGCCCTGCAGACCGGCGAGCAGCAGCACGGCCAGCATCACGCCGGAGGCCAGCATCGCGGGCACCCCGCGGCGTCCCTTGCCGGCCCAGAGCACGCCGATCAGCAGCCCGACGAACGGCATCGAGAAGGCGAAGACCCGGTAGATCGCCTCGCCGCCGTAGTTGCCGGCGACCAGGGTGACCATCGGCAGGAAGCCGATCAGCGCGGGCGTCAGGACCCGGCCCAGCCTCTTGCGGGTCAGGAAGACGGCGATCAGCGCGGCGAGCCAGACCCCGAGGGCCAGGGCCCGCGAGACGGTCGCCGAGAACTCCTGTTCGGGGGTGTTCCAGCTGGCCGAGTTGCCCGAGGCGTTGGACAGCAGGTCGAAGCTGAACAGGCTGTACTGGCTGTTCACCGAGCCCAGGCGGGGCACGAAGAAGAGCAGCATGAGCGCGACCAGACCGGCCAGGAACACCCGCGGCCGCAGGATGCCCAGGATCGTCAGGGCGAACAGCGGGACCATCATCAGCACCGGGGTGAGCTGGTGCGAGACGATGATCGCGGCGAACAGCCCGGTGGCGCCGAGGGCGGCGTAACGCCGGGTCCGGGCGTCGGTCTGGGGGCGCGCCGGCATGCCCTGGACGGCCCAGGCACGCAGCCGGGCGATCCGGCCCTTGGGCTCGGACTTGACCTCAGGGGCGCCGACCAGCCAGCGGGTCACGATCACCCAGAACGCCAGCATCAGCGCGAAGACCAGCGCCTGCGGCGAGAAGTAGCCGATGTCGACCCACATGCAGGCCTGGAACAGCAGCACGGCCAGCGCGATGACCCGGCGGTCCTTGGTGAACTGGCGCAGCAGGGCGGCCGTCATCAGCGAGGTGACCAGCGCGAACAGCAGCGAGGACCAGGCCGCGAACGAGAGGCCGTCGACGCCGGAGATCTGCGACAGGCCGGCCACCGCGGCGAAGAAGCCGGGCCACTGCTGGTAGATGTCGCTGCCGCTGATCAGGCTGCCGTTCTCGCGGATCAGGTCGACGACGCCGATGTGCTTGTACGTCCAGGCGTACTCGATCGTGCCGTCCAGCAGCGGGACGGTGGCCTGCATGATGATCGGCACGACGATCAGGTAGGCCGCCATGACCAGCGGCCGGGCCCGGCCGAACAGCTCGACAGCGAAGCCGATGAACAGCACCACGACGCCGACGACGAAGGGCACGCCGAGCGCCGCGCTGAAGCCGTACAGCCCGACCTGGTCGGGGGAGATCTGGGCGAGCGCGAGAACCCAGAGGCCGACGCCCGCGGCCAGCGTCACGAAGGGGATGACGCCGAGCGCGAGGCCGTTGTCGATCTTGTCGTACGGCTTGCCGACCCGGCCCAGGATCAGCGGCACCTTGGCCCGCGAGAGCCGGAAGAACTGCACCGCCGAGCCGGCCACGGTGACGCCGGCGAGCGCGCTGAGCCAGATCGCCGGCTCCCAGACCCGCAGCCACAGCGTGACCGAGGACAGGAGTGTGACGGCGGCCAGGCTGCCGGCCACGGCGAGCGCCCAGGAGACCAGGCGGTTGCGCACGTTGGCCACGGACAGCAGGGCCGCGCCCGGGCCGAACAGGGTCAGCACGAGCAGCAGGACCAGGCGGCCCGGCCCCTCGGGGACGACCTGCCCGAGCAGGCCCAGCACGCCGGCCACGATGCCGACGAGCGCGAACTCGGGCCGGTGGTCGGCGCCGGACTCGTGGTCGGCCGCGGCCGCCGGCTCCTCGGACAGCGCCGGGGCGCCGCCGCCGGTGGTGATCACCGGGGCGGGCATGAACCGGGTCTGCGACGAGTCGTCGGGGCCGATCGGGATCCGGACGGTCTTGTCGCCGATTTCGAGCCGGGTGGTCGCGTCCTTGTCGACGGTGGAGATCACCGCCGTCGCGTCCGGGGCCGGCTGGGCCTCGCCGGCGGCGCCCAGAACGATCCGGACGGTGGAGTCCGGCTGGTCCGGCATGTCGGCCGAGCGTTGCTGCATGTATTCCCGTCCTCCGTGAACGTCACGACGCCGGCCGTGACGCGTGTTCCTAGGCCTGGGTGGCGCGTTCCTTGGCCCGTGCCGCCCGGCGAGATGTGAAGTAGGCTCGCGGACCCGCCAGCATGCCACGGCGGTTCGCCGAGAGCAGCTCCTGGGGGAAGTCTTCGCGGATGGTCGCAGTTCGGGCGGTGTCCTTGCCGGTCATGTCCTTCAACGCGCTCGGCGCCAGCCGCATCAGCGGGAAGATCAGGCCCGGTCGGCTGACCAGAAGGCTCGTGTACGCGGCCACCAGCCCCGTGCCGTAGCCCACCATCTGCTTGCGCAAACCCTCGAGGTCGCGCCGGTGGTAGTGCCGGGTGATCGCGGAGGGCTGATAGACGATCGTGCCCCCGGTCAGCAGCACCTGGGTGAAAGCGAGGGTGTCCTCGGAGCCCATGGCCGGGGTGCCGGCGCCGAGCGCGGTGTCGAACAGGCCGATCCGCTCGATCACGCCGGGCCGGAAGGTCATGTTCGCCCCGGTGCCGAACGGCGGCAGCGGGTAGAGCGGGCTCTGGATGTGCCGGGTGTGCGGGCCGAACACGTCCGGCTTGAACCCGCGGCCCTTGCTGTGCCCGCCGAACTGCTCGAACCAGATCTGCGCCTTGGTCTCGAGCTCGGCCGGCACGATCACGCCGGAGATCACGTCGGCCTCGGGGTGCTCGTGCAGGGCGCGGGCGACCTCGGCCAGCCAGTGCGGGTCGGCTTCCTCGTCGTCGTCGAGCCAGGCCAGGATCTCGCCCGGCGCGGCCTTGACGGCGGCGTTGCGGGCGAACGACAGACCGCCCTTGGGCTCGACCATGTAGTCGACCCGGCCGCGGGCGGCGGCGGCCCGTACGACCTGCGCGGTCGCGTCGGTGACTGGCGCGTTGTCGACGACCAGCACGCGGAACGCGGGGTACTCCTGGGCCAGCAGGCTGTCCAGGCACTTGGCCAGCTCGACCGGGTGCTCGCGGGTGCAGACCACGACGGTGATGTGCGGCGCGGTGGTGAGGACCGCGCGCCGCTCGGCCAGGAACTCGGGCTCGCTGGCCGGGTTGACGCCGTGCAGCGGCACCGGGCCGTCGCCGAGGCGAAGGCGGACGGCCTCGCCCAGCTCGGCCTCGACGGCCTGGGCCAGGTCGGCCGGGTGCAGGCCCGCCGCCGGGATGTCGAGCAGCAGGGCGCCCAGCGGCTCGGAGAAGAGCCGGACCAGCAGCCAGGCCTGCTCGGCGCGGCGGCCGTCGGGCTGCACGGCCGGGATCGTCGGCAGGGGCTGCGAGAGCTCGAGGTCGCGAACGATGCCGGGCAGTTCGGTGGCGGACGCGCTGCGCTGCGCCGGGATGACGCTGCGGCCGAGGTCGGCGCTCATCGGGCGGCCTCCAACTGGGACTTGGGGGCCCGCTTGGCGGCGATCGTCTCGACGACCCCGCCCCAGCCGGCCGCGGCCACGCCGGCGACGATGCCGCCGGCGCGCAGGAAGTTGTCGGCGCCCTTGCCGGTCAGGCCGGCGCCCAGGTTGCGCAGCGCGGCCTTGGGCAGCGACCACAGGTACGAACGCTCGGCGCCCAGCGTGTCGCGGTCGCCGCCGTCGTCGAGACCGGCCATCTGCACCTTGCCGCGGCCCTCGGCGTAGCACCGCTTGACGAACCACGGGAAGGTCGAACGGTTCGCCGGCACCTCGTGCCGGATCGTCGCGCCCGGCACGTACATCCAGTGGCCGCCGGCGTGCGCGCTCATCCGCAGGCACAGCTCGGTGTCCTCGGGGCGGTTGCGGTCGCCCAGCTTGCCGAAGCCGACCCGGAAGCCGCCGACGGCGTCGAAGGTTTCGCGGCGTACGACCATGCTGGCCGACCACACGTTGCGGATCGGCGAGGTCTCGGTGGGCATGCCGGCGTACGAGCCGCCGACCGCCCACAGGAACTCCGCCGGCATCCAGCGTGGTTCCGGCCCTTCCCAGGCGGGGATGATGCCCCCGCCCGTGCCGACGACCCGGGGGTCGCTGAACGGCTGGACGAGCCGTTCCAGCCAGTCGGGGCCGGCCGTGATGTCGTCGTCCATGAAGGCGACGAGGGCGGTCTTCGCGTGGAAGGCGCCGGTGTTGCGGTTGCCGGAGACGCCCTTGGCGTAGGCGTTCTCGAGGACGGTCACCCCCGGCAGGTCCCGCTGGATGCGGCGGAACAGGTCGGGGTTGTGATCGACGACCACGACGACCTCGGCCGGCTCGGGTTCCTGCGACCGGGCGCAGGCGACCGTCCGGACGAGCGAGGACCAGCGTTCCTCCGTGTGCGTCGGGATCACGATGGTCGTGTCGAGGGGGGTGGATTCCACGGGAGCGTCTCCTGAAGCGAGGGGTGGGGACGGGTCGCGGGTCCGGTCAGCTCAGCGGCTTGATGTCGGTGCTCACGGCGCCGACCTCGTCGCCCACGCGGGGAGCCGGCGCGGGCGCTTCCGGGGTGTGCGCGGGACCGTGGGCCCGGCTGCCCGGCTGCTGGTGCACGATGACGCCACCCGGGCGGCGCTCGCCCTTGCGCTTCTGGCTGCGCATGCGGCCGTACTCGCTGAAGATGGTGCGCAGCACGCGGAAGCCGTCGCGGAAGGTGTTGAGGTTGGTCTCGCCGTGGATGCGGCGGTGCTCGATGCTGCCGACCTCGCCGACCTTCATCCCGTCGACAGCGGCCCGGATGTTGATCATGGTTTCGATCTCGAAGCCGTCGCCCCAGTGCTTGGTGCCGTCGGTCTTCTTGGGCAGCCGGGTGTCGGGCAGGTCGAGCACCGGCACGACCGTGCGCCAGAACGCGTTGTAGCCGTAGCAGAGGTCGGTGAACTTCGTCCCGAACAGGACGTTGACCACCAGGTTGAGACCGTCGTTGCCGAGCTTGCGCAGCTTGGTGATGTCGTGGCTGTGGCCGCCGTGGTTGAACCGGCTGCCCTTCACGAAGTCGGCGCCGTCGACCAGCTTCTGCACGAACAGCGGGATCTCGGCCGGGTCGGTCGAGCCATCGGCATCGATCATCACGATGATGTCGCCCGTGCAGGCGGCGAAACCGCAGGCGAGGGCGTTGCCCTTGCCGGTGCGGGTCTGGTGCACCACGACGACGTCGGGGCGCAGCTCACGCGCGACCTCGACGGTCCGGTCCTTCGAGCCGCCGTCGACCAGAACCACCTCGTCGATGTTCGCCGGCAGCTTGGCGAACACGTGCGGGAGGTTGCGCTCCTCGTTGAGGGTCGGAATCACCACGCTCACGGTCGGTGACGTTCCTCCGTCACCCCTCGTGTTCATGGCGGGCGTCGAAAACTCCATGTCGGTCCCTTCCCGGGGCGGCAAAGCGGTTCGATCGGCAGATCTGGCGGCAAGAAGCGTAGGGCTTTCGCTTCTGTCGACCAACGTAGCAAGCCGCTACGATGCGTCAACTGTCCGAAAAGACAGCGTAGGGGCGGCTGGGAGGATCATTCTCTCCAACCGGATGACCGCAGTGTATTCACACGGCTAACTGCGCACGATTTTCGTCACATCGTTACCACTGGTAACGGACATTCCACGCCTATATTGGCGTGTCACCCATGAAGGCGACAAGTGCCTCATAGGTACGGTTGGATGGGTGGAATCGGTCATGACGGAGATGCCGGATTACCGGCTGTGAATCACCTCACCGAATACGGGCATTACTGAGCGTATGGGGACGGTTGCAGTTCGGTTGCCGGGCCATCGACGGGTCGCTAAGTCCTGAGCTGGGTAAGTATCGATCAGGACGTAATTCGGCCGCGCCCCCGTAGCCTTCGGGCCGCCTTACCGTTGGTGAGACGATGAACGCTGATGAAGCCCAGTGTGTTTGCGGGCATGCGCAGAGTGCCCATGAGCACTACCGGTCAGGAACTGAGTGCGGTCTGTGCGGACCCGAGCGGTGCCCCCGATTCCGGAAGGCCGCGTGGTGGCGCCGGCTGCTGACCCGATGACGGGACAGGTGCGCGAATACCTACTAGATCTGTAGGGTAAGTCTCACTTCGAGCGAGAACTCGCAGCTCCGCGACGTCTCCGCACGACAGGAGGACTTATATGGCACTTCCCGACTTCCTGATCGCCGGCGTGCCGAAGGCCGGCACGACCGCGCTGCACGCGGCGCTCGCAGGTCATCCCGAGCTCTTCCTGCCCTCGGTCAAGGAGCCCAAGTTCTTCCTGTCGGACGGACCGCCGCCTGCCCGCGGCGGTCCCGGCGACGTGCAGACCTATCAGGAACACGTCTGGCGGCAATCCGACTACGAGGCGCTGTTCGACCCGGCCCCGGCCGGCGCCCTGCTCGGCGAGGCGACCCCGTTCTATCTGCACGATCTCGGCGCCCACGCCCGGATCAAGGCGCTCATCCCGTCGGCCCGGCTGATCCTGCTGCTGCGCGACCCGGTCGACCGGGCCCACTCGAACTGGACGCACCTGTGGAACGCGGGGCTCGAGCCCGAGGCCGACTTCCTCACCGCCTGCCGGGCCGAGCCGCGGCGCGTGGCGGCCGGCTGGGCCGCGTTCTGGCACTACGTGGGCCTGGGCCGGTACGGCGAGCAGGTGCGCCACCTGTACGAGCACTTCCCGCGCGAGCAGGTGCTGCTGATGCGGTACAAGGAGCTCAAGGATCAGCCCGCCGCCGCCCTCGACCGCGTCTGCGAGTTCCTCGGCGTCGCGGCCGGGGTTCTGACCGCCGTCCCGCGGGAGAACGTGAACAGTCACGTCGTCGAGCACAACGGCGTGAACCAGGTTCTGCGCTTTCTCCTGCGCGGCGGGGGTACTTTCGGGCACCGGTTCCCGGTTCCGCTGCGGCTGGCCGCCCGGGGGCCGCTGCTCACCCTGCTGCACCGCAGGCGTGGCGCTCGCCCGGTCACCACGCCCGAGGAGCGGGCCGCGCTGATGCCGCTGTTCGCCGACGACATCGCTCTGCTGACCGAGGTGACGGGAGAGTCGTACGACGACTGGCTCTCGATCGACCGACACGCCGCGGCGACCTAATCCCCACTTTCCCCATAGATATTGCACACTTGTGCCGTTACTGTTCGCACGTCGTTCGTGCCGACTCGACGAGGAGCCGCCTTGACCACGGGAACCTTCACCCTGCCGTTGCCGCGCTGGGACGACTCCACCGTCGTGGTCGACCCACCCGGCGACGAGCCCGGCGCCTGGTCGGGCGCGCCCAGCTCGATCGTCGCCGACGGCCACGTCTACCTGGCGTACCGCCTGCGTCTGCCGATCGGCGAGGGTCGCGGCATCGCCAACGTGGTGGCCCGCTCGTCCGACGGCGTGAGGTTCGAGACCGTCGCCGAGGTGACCAAGGAGCAGTTCGGCGCCGAGTCGCTGGAACGGCCCGCCCTGGTGCGCACGGACGACGGCCGCTGGCGGCTCTACATCAGCGCGGCCACCCCCGGCACCAAGCACTGGCGGGTCGAGCTGCTCGAGGCGGCGACGCCCGAGGGCCTGGCCACGGCCGTGCCGCGGGTGGTGCTGGCCGGTGACGAGACGGCCGGCGTCAAGGACCCGGTGCTGCACCACGACGCGTACGGGTGGCACCTGTGGGCCTCGGTGCACCCGCTGGAGAGCTGGGACGACGCCGACCGCATGACCACCGGGTACGCCACCGGCCCGGACGGCGTGCACTGGACGTGGCGCGGCACGGTGCTCGCGCCCCGGCCGGGGGAGTGGGACGCCCGCGGCGTACGGGTGTCGTCGGTGCAGGTCGACGGCGACGAGATCAGCGTCGCCTACGACGGCCGCGCGACCGCCGGGGAGAACTGGGAGGAGCGCACCGGCGTGGCCCGCGGCAAGCGCCTGGCCGACGGCAGCTTCGGCGAGCTCACCGCCGAGGCCCGCGAGCCGCTGGGCAGCCCGTACGCCCCCAACGGCCTGCGCTACCTCAGCCTGATCACGCTGCCCGGCGGCCGCCGGCGGATCTACTACGAGGCCACCCGGGCCGACGGCGCACACGACCTGCGCACGGAGCTGATCTGACGCGTTACCGCAGGTAGCCGGCGATGTTAGCGTAATCACGATTGCCGGGGCCGGACGCCTGGGGATCGACCGTGCTCGTCTAGCTTGGCAACCGACGCCAGGTGTTCGCGGTAAACGGCAGCACCGTCGGTGGCGGAGTCCCTCCCACAAGGAGCGGCTCCGCCATTCTCATCCGCGGGATCAACCGGCCTGCACCCGTCGTGCACCCCGTGATCTCCTGGAACCTCCCCGGCTGCCGCCGATGATGCCCTTCGACACAGACCACGAGGGTTCAGGAGCGAGAGCACATGGTCGGAGCAGCGGTTTCCATCATTCCCACGGTCATGGCGCCCGCAGCCGGCCACTCCGCGCCCGTCGCGGACTGGGTGACCGGCATCACCGAGCCGACCGTCCTGGTCGCCGACGACGACGTGGACGTACGGGATCTGATCACCTCGAAGCTGGTCGCGGCCGGCTACCGGGTGATCACGGCCGAGGACGGGGCCTCCGCGCTGCGCCAGGTGGTCACCGAGCAGCCCGACATGGTGATCCTCGACGTGTCGATGCCCGGCCTCGACGGCCTCAGCGTCTGCTACGAGCTGCACTCCTCGGCCGACACCGCGCAGATCCCCGTGCTCATGCTCAGCGGCCACTCCCGCCAGGTCGACATCGACCTCGGCCTGACCGTCGGCGCCGACGACTACCTGGTCAAGCCGTTCAACCCGGCCGAGCTGGTCCGTCGGGTCCGCTGGCTCCTGCTGGCCAACGAGGACTGAGGCTCCGCAGGAAGAGACCCAAGGCCTTCCCGTACGGGATGAGCGTCGTCAGGTCGGCATACTCGCTCGCCCCGTGCTGCCCGTCCCCGCCCGGCCCGAAGATCACCGCGTCCACGCCGGCCGCCGTGTAATGCCGGCCGTCGGCGGCGCCGTGCTTGGCCAGCAGCGTGCCCGCGAACCCGGCGTCGCGCGCGGCCTGCCGCAACAGCTTGACCTCCACGCTCCGAGGGTCGGCGTGATGGGGGTGGCCCAGCGCCTCGACCTGGGCCGTCACGCCCGTGAGCTCGCCGAGCCGGGCCTCGATCCGCTCCGCGCTGCGCCAGTCGTCGTCACCGGCCGGGAAGCGGATGTCCAGCCACGCGCTCGCCGCGTCAGGCACCTGGTTGACGGCGGCATTCGGCGTGTCCACGCGGGCCACGTTCACCGTCGTGCGCCACACCTCAGTGTCCGGAACCGGATAGCGGCGCAGCAGCGCGTTGATCGCCTCGACGACTCTGACCAGCGCATTCTCGCCGAGCCACGGGTACGCCGCGTGGGCCGCCCGCCCCTTCGCGGTGAGCCGCACGTGAGCAAGCCCGCGCGACTCGTTCACCACCCGCAGCCCGCTCTGCTCGCCGATGACCACAAAATCGGCCCGTACGCCCTGGGCGATCTGATGGGCTGTCCCGTCGGCGCCGCCCACCTCCTCGTCGGTGACCAGCTGCAGGGCGACCGGAACGTCGAGCGTGGGCGCCAGCCGCCGGAACACATCGGCCATGACCAGCGCCGCGACCTTCATGTCCTGCGCGCCGCGGCCGTAGAGGCGGTCGCCCTCGACCCGCGGCACGAACTGCTCGGGCAGCGCCGGAACGACGTCGAGGTGGGCGTTGAGAACGACCCGGAAGTGTTCGTCCCCCGGCCGGTGCACGAGAGCGCTGGGCTTGCCGTTCGACAGGAACCTCCGTACGGCGAACCTGGGCCCCACCTCGTCGAGCACGAACTCGAGTGCCCGCCGCAGCTCATCCGGCCGCTCCGACGTGGACGGCATCGCGATCAGGTCGCAGGCCCGCCCCACCAGCCGCCGCAGGTCGACCCCATGATCCACCGTTTACGCCTCTCAGCCGGGCCCACCCTCCCCGGGGGCCACCACCACCGTAAGGGCTGTCAAGCCGACCCTGGCGCGTTGTCCACACGCAGCATCCCACGCCTGCGAACGCCCGATGAGTTATCCACAGGCGGCTTCGCGGAACCGTCCCCAGCGGAGAGGACGACGACGGCGGTCTGCCGGGCGCCGGGGCCGGTTCGAGGTGGATGTCGGCGCTGGTCAGCTCGATGGGTGCGCTCCCATCCGAGGCGGGGCGAGGGGCGGGGCGAGGGGCGGGGCGAGGGCGGGGCGAGGGGCGCGGCGAGGGCGGGGCGAGGGCGGGGCACTGTGGGGCGGGTTCGGCCTGTATGCTCGCTCGCGACCTAATTGGGGAGGTCGAGCGGCCGGCGCCGGATCGATGAGTCCCGCGTGTATATCGCCGTGTATTCCGAACGTAATCTCCTGGCAACAATCGGTCAGATCCACAAGCGATCGAAATCCCGTGCCGGGGAAGTGGCACTTAATGTGCGGTTAATTCTCGGCATAATGTTGCGCCGTCAAGAAAATGTCGGACGGCGGGTAATCGGAACGGCCGTGGGGCTCGTCACGTTCCGTGGTGGCCGAACACGGAACGTGAGACGCCGTGACTCCTTGGTGTCGTCATTGGACCGCACGCCCTCACGATGACGGCGTGCGATCCGCACAGGGGGCAACACGCGGTGTGTGAGGGGTGGTAAACGAGCCGTCCATCGAGGGGCAGAAGCGCGGCGGGACCCGTGATAGACATGCGCAGTGCGGGACCAGCGGCGTGCGGAGCACAAACACCCCGAGATCCTCGCCGCCGCCCGCATCGTGGTGGCTGAGCGGGGCGCCGATGCGACACGGTTCTCCGATGTGACCGCGGCGACCGGCGTCGGGGTCTCCACGCTGCAGTACTTCTTCGGCAGCCGGGAGGACATGCTCCGGGCCGTCTTCCGGCATTCCGCCCGCGCCGACTTCGACGAGGTCGCCGTCCGGCTGGCCGGCGAGACCGTCCCCTGGCGCCGCGTTCTGCTGATCGCCACCCACCTCACCGGCGCCGTCGGCAGTGACACGTCGTGGCGGGTCTGGGTCGAGTCGTGGCGGTGGGCGCTGCGCGACCCGGAGCTGCGGGTCGACGTGCTCGCCGACCACACCCGCTGGCGTGAGCTGCTGACCGCCGAGCTCACCACCCTCGTAGGGGATCCGGAAGCAGTCGCCCGGCAGGCGCTCGCGCTGATCGACGGTCTGGCGCTGCCGGTGGTCCTCGGCGACCCGGCGGTCGATCGGCACACGGCGGAAGCCCTGCTGACCGACGCCCTCCAGTCCCTGACCGGCCGACAGCCGCAATCGGGTGCGGTCCGCGACGATGGGGCCTCGGCCGAGCGGCCGGGGCGGTTGGGTGTGGCTCGTGACGATGGGGCCTCGGTCGAGCGGCCGACGCGGTTGGGTGTGGCTCGTGACGATGGGGCCTCGGTCGAGCGGCCGACGCGGTTGGGTGTGGTCCGTGACGATGGGGCCCCGGCCGAGCGGCCGACGCGGTCGGGTGCGGCCTCCCACGATGAGATCCCGGCCGAGCGGCCACCGCGGTTGCGCCCGGCCCGGCCCGGCGACGCGCCCGCCATCGCCCGGATCTGGGAGGCGGGCTGGCGCGACGGGCATCTCGGCAACGTCCCGGACGCGTTGACCCGGGTTCGAACCCCCGGCACGTTCCGGGCTCGGGCCGCCGAGCGGATCAGCGGGACCACCGTGGCGGTCGAAGGCGACGAGGTGGCCGGGTTCGTGATGGTGGTCGCCGACGAGGTCGAGCAGGTCTACGTGGACGCGGCGTTCCGCGGCGGCGGCGTGGCCCGTGTGCTGCTGGCCGAGGCGGAACGGCAGGTCGCGGCGGCCGGGCATCGGGTGGCGTGGCTCGCGGTGGTGCCGGGCAACGCTCGGGCGCGGCGGTTCTACGAGCGGGAGGGCTGGACGGATGAGGGGGCCTTCGACCACACGGCGTCGGGGATCCGGGTGCCCTGCCGGCGGTACACGAAGGCGCTTCAGCTGTAGTCACTGCCGTACAGGTGGCGTCCGGGGTGGTCGCAGTAGAGCAGGCAGTGGTTGTCGTCCTGCTGGGAGGGCGTGCGCACGGCCGCGCAGTGGGGGATCGCGTTGATCTCGGAGGCCGACAGCGTCCACTGCACCCACCAGCCGGTGCCGGCCGCGTGCTGGCCCAGCCCGGCGTGCGGGCCCTCGTGCGGGTGTTCGAGTTCGCAGTGCAGCACCCGGTCGAGGCCGTGGGCCGGGCGGGGCAGCCGGCTCAGCCAGCCCACCTGCTGGTGGTCGAGTTCGATGCGGGCGGGGCAGCGGTGCGCGTCGATGACGGCGAGGGTGGTGACGAAGTTGCCGGCGCCCTTGCGTGACGAGATCAGGCCTTCGGTGCGCAGCACGCGCAGAGCGGACTGCACGGTCGTACGGGCAACCCGGTGCTCGCCGGCGAGGGTGTGCTCGGACGGGAGCTTCGCGCCCACGCCCAGGCTGCCGGTGAAGATCTGATGTCTCAGCTCGGCCGCGATCTGCTGGTACGGGGAGAGTGCCGTGTCGGGGGACATGCAAGGCATGCTGCGTGGCTGGTCAGGCCGGAACAAGTGCGCAACCGCGACTGTCTGTCACGACTCCGCGGGTGGCAGGGAGCGCTGACGATCGCGTGCGGACAGCGACGGCGGGGTCTCGCGGGCGCTCAGCGGGGGCTGCGAACCGCGGCCCGCGAGCAGCGGCGTGGTCTTGTTCCACGGCGGTCCACCTGCGTCTTTGCGGCGGCGCGCCATGCCCGACAGCGCTTCCAGCACGACCCGGTTGCCGAGCATGGCGGTGATGTCGGCGTGGTCGAACGGAGGCGCCACCTCGACAATATCCATGCCTACTACGGGTAATTCGTGGCAGATCCGCGAGACGCTGTCGAGCAGTTGCCGCGCGGTGAGCCCGCCCGGTTCGGGGGTGCCTGTGCCGGGGGCGTGGGCGGGGTCGCAGACGTCGATGTCGACCGAGAGGAAGACGCCGTCGCAGTCGTCCAGCGCGATCCGGAACGCGTGGTCGAGCACGGCGTCGAGGCCGCGGTGGACGATCTCGCTCATGTGGAACGAGTTCATGCCCTGGTCGGCCATCCAGTCGAGGGTCTCGGGACCGGGCCAATAGCCACGCAGGCCCAGTTGCAGGAAGCGGTCCCCCCGTACGGCGCCCGACTCGATCAGGCGGCGCATGGGCTGACCGTGGCCGTAGAGCGACCCGAACTCGATGTCCCCGGTGTCGGCGTGCGCGTCGAAGTGGATGACCGAGATCCGGCCGGCGCCGTGGTGCCGGGCCACGCCGGTAACGTCGGGCCAGGTGATGGTGTGGTCGCCGCCGAGGATCAGCGGGATCGCGCCGTGCGCCGTGACGTGGGCGACCGCGTCCTCGATGGTGTCGCAGCTGCGCTGGATGTCGCCGCTGAAGACCTCGAGGTCGCCGGCGTCCTTCACGGTCAGGTCGCCGCCCAGCGCGTCCACCCGCATCGCCAGGTGGGGGCGGGACCCGTCGTGGGGCAGGTAGTCGGTGCCCCGGATGACCTGCGGTCCGAATCGGGCGCCGGGCCGATGGGAGGTGCCGCCGTCGAAGGGCGCGCCGAGGATCACGACGTCGGCGTCCGCGTACGTCTCCGGCTCCTGCCAGTCGCAGGCGGGTACGCCAAGGAAGGTGATCTCGGGGCCGTACATCGGTCCGTAGCGCGTCACGACGGGGACTGTATCTCCATACAGTGGCCGAGTACAGCGTTTCCGCAGGGGCGTCGGAGGGTAGAGCCATCCGAGGATCTGATCAGGAGGTTCGGTACATGCGGATGCTGGGCGGCCGTTACGAGCTTGTGCGGCGCATCGGTGTCGGCGGCATGTCCGAGGTGTGGCGGGGCCACGACCGGGTGCTCGACCGTCCGGTGGCGGTCAAGATCATGGGACCTTCGCTGGAGGGCACGCTGGGCGACGCCGCGAGTGTCGACCTCGTACGGACGGAGGCCCGCTCGGCCGCGAAGCTGGCGCACCCGAACGTGGCCGGCGTGCACGACTTCGGCACCTCACGGTCGGAATCGTCCGCGCGTGAGGTGCCGTACATCGTGATGGAGCTGGTCGAGGGGCAGACGCTGAGCGCCCATCTGGCCGCGGGGCCGCTCGACTGGCGGATCGGGGTGCGGATCTGCGCCGAGGTCGCCGCCGCGCTGGCCGCCGCGCACGCCGAGCTGATCGTGCACCGCGACATCAAACCCGCGAACGTCATGCTCACCCCGTCCGGCGCCAAGGTGCTCGACTTCGGCATCGCGGCCTCGGCCGGAACCCCGGATCCCGATCCCGAGCTGCCGGTGATGGGCACCCCGGCGTACGTGGCGCCCGAGCTTTTCGAAGGGGTGCCGCCGACCCCGGCCAGCGACATGTTCGCGCTGGGTACCCTGCTGCACCAGTGCATCAGCGGGCGCCTGCCGTGGCGGGCCGAGTCGCCGACAGAGCTGGTCTACGCCCAGCGCTACCGCGACCCCGACCCGCTGCCCGAGATCGACAAGCTGCCACTCGAGGTGGAGGACCTGGTGTCGCGCTGCCTCAACCGCGACCCGGCCGAGCGCCCGACCGCCATGGTGGCCGCGCTCCTGCTGGCCGAGGCGGTGGACGCCCGCGTCTACGTGCCGATGCAGGACCTGCACGCCGAGGAGGCGCACCCGCAGATCTCGCCGTGGGACAAGCGTGCCGCTGAGGAGCCGACCTCGGTGGCAGTGCAGGCTGGAGGCGGACGGCACCGCGCCGGCTAACCGCTGCGCGGCACCACCACCAAGGGGCGGCACGCGCGCCGGATCAGCCGGGTCGAGACCCCGCCCAGCAGCACCCGCCGGGCCGGGCCGTAGCCGCGGGAGCCGCAGTACAGCACGTCGACGTCGGTCAGGTCGGCCAGCGCGTCGACGACGTCCCCGGCCACGATCTGCCATTCGGTCGTGACGTCGGGGACCGACTCGGCCGCCCGGCGCAGCGACAGCTCGTACGTCTCGCGGGCGGTGTCGAGGAAGGCCCGCTCGATGTCGTCGCCGATGAGGAACGGCAGTGCGGCGTCCCCCGCGGCGACCACGGTGTAGAGCTTCAGCGTGTCGCCGCCGCGGCGGGCCATCTCCGCCGCGGCGTTGAGGGCGGTCCGGCCGTCCGGTGTGTCCACGTAGGCCACGCCGACACGGCGCTGCTCGGCGGGCGGGGCGGGCATCGCGGCCGGGGCGATGGCGACCGGGCAGACGCTGCCGGCGAGCAGCCGCTCGGCCGTGCTCCCAGCCATCAGGCGTTCCCGGGTGGCGTGCCGTCCCGAGCCGATCACCAGCATCTGCGCATGGGTCTCCTCGGCCAGGTCGTGCAGGCCATGGGCGGCCGACGACGACGAGGCCATGCGAAAGGCCACTTCCCCCCGTACGCCCTCCAGGGCCTTACGGGCGTCGTCGAGCACCCGCTGAGCGGCGCGATGCCGGTCGGCCACCCACTCGGCGTCGACCCGCCCCGAGCCGAGCGCGGCCGGCGCAGGATGCACGACGGCGACGACGAGCGGCGCACCGAGCGCCTCGGCGAACCAGCGTCCCAGGGTCAGCGCGTCGGCGGCGGCCGTGCCACCGTCGACGCCCACGATCACCGGCCCCGTCATCGCGGATCACCCTCCTCGGGCGAGCGGGCCCATCCCGGGGTCCCGTCCGGGTCGCGGCGCAGGCGGGAGTTCTTGTAGCCGTACAGCCAGTAGATGAGCACGCCGATCGCCAGCCAGACCACGAACCGGACCCAGGTGTCCCACGGCAGGTCGCTCATCAGATAGACGGCGAAGGCGATGCCCAGCAGCGGCAGCACCGGCGACCACGGCACCCGGTACGGGCGAGGCATGTCCGGCCGGGTGCGCCGCAGCACGATGACTCCGACGTTGACCAGCACGAACGCGAACAGCGTGCCGATGTTGACGAGCTTGACGATCTCGCTGAGCGGGATCAGCGCCGCCAGGATCGAGATGAGCACGCCGAGCACCAGGGTCAGCCGGGCGGGGGTGCCGTACCGCTGGTTGACCTTGGCCAGGCGCTGGGGGAGCAGGCCGTCGCGGCACATGGCGAAGAAGATGCGGGTCTGGCCGTACATGATGACCAGCACCACGCTGGTGATGGCGACGACCGCGCCGAGCGCGAGGATCGCGGCCGCCCAGCTGATCCCCGCGCCCTCGTCGAGCGCGGCCGCCAGCGGCGCGTCGCTGCCCTCGAGCGTCTCGGGCGAGGCGATGCCGATCGCGGCGGTCGCGGTCAGCACGTAGAAGATCGTGCAGACGACCAGCGAGCCGATGATGGCCAGGGGCAGGTCGCGGGCGGGCTTCTTGGCCTCCTCGCTGCCGGTCGAGACCGCGTCGAAGCCGATGTAGGCGAAGAAGATCACCGCCGCGGCCGCGGTCACCCCGTCCACTCCCTCGGGGGCGAACGGCTGGAAGTTGCCGGTGCCGAAGTTCGCGAACGCCACGATGATGAAGAACAGCAGGACGAGCAGCTTGACCGCAACCATCACCAGGTTGACCCGGGCGCTCTCGGTCACGCCGCGGATCAGCAGGAACGTGATGGCCAGGACCACCAGGACGGCCGGCAGGTTGAACACGCCGCCGTCCTCGGGCGACTTCGCGATCGCGTCGGGCAGCGCCACCCCGAACGCGGAGTCGAGGAACGCGTTGAGGTTGCCGCCCCAGCCGACGGCGATGGCCGCGACCGAGACGCCGTACTCGAGGATCAGGTCCCACCCGATGATCCAGGCGACCAGTTCGCCCATGGTGGCGTACGTGTAGGTGTACGCGCTGCCCGCGACCGGGATCGACGACGCCAGCTCCGCGTAGGACAGCGCCGAGAACACGCAGGCCACCGCGGCCAGCACGAACGACAGGATGACCGCGGGCCCGGCGATGCCGGCCCCCTCGCCGATCACCACGAAGATGCCGGTGCCGATGATCGCGCCGACACCCATCGCGGTCAGGTGCGTGGCGCCGACCGCCTTCTTGAGACCGTGGCCCTCCTCGGCCGTCTCGGTGATGAGGGACCGGACGTCGCGCACCGCAAAGATGCCCGGCCGTCCCGAAGTCGTGGCCATGCTCACTCCTCCCGCCTCTGATCCCGCCTATGTGACTTTGGGCATACGACAGGTCACTCCGCAACCGGACAGCGAGATCGGGCAGGTTCGACATGCTCCGGAGGGCACAGCGCGCACCGGGTGTCCGCTGTGGCAGTGGAAACAGGCGGCAGCCTGCGAGGAGACTGAAACCAGAGGTACGGTGGCCAGACAGCCCCAGGTGACGGAGGTTCGGCGGTGGGCGAGGCGGTGATGACGACGCGACGCCAGGCGGACGGCGCGATCGTCGTCGATGTCCGCGGAAGCCTCGACGCCGCGACGGTGGGGGCGTTGCAGGAAGCCCTGCTCGGCACCCTGCAGCGCGAGCGCCCGCTGACGCTGATCGTCGACCTGACGTTCGTGACGTTCATGGATTCCCAGGGCATCGGCGCGCTGGTCTCGGGGCACAACGCGGCCCGCGAGACCGGCACCCGGTTCCTGCTGCGCAATCCGAGCGAGTTCGTGCACCGGCAGCTGCGCGTCACCGGCCTGGCCGAGATGTTCGGGCTGCCTCCCTCGTCGTCGAGCCAGACCTACACGCCCTGACGCCACCTGCCCGGCAAAGGCGCGCGGCTGCCCGGAACGGCGGTTAGTGTGCCTTCATGGAGGCCAGGCGTGACCCCGATTGGTGGACGCTGCCCGCCGCGGCCGGGTCGTGGTCGACGCTCGAGCTGCCCGTGAAAGCCGTACGGGCCGAGCTGAGCGCCCGGGTCTGGTCACCGGCCGAGGCCACCGGCAGGGTGCTGGTCGCTCATGACGGTCCCGACTACGACAAGCACGCCGACCTGGCCCGGTACGCCGCCGCGTCGATCTGCGCGGGCCGCATCGAACCCTGTCACGTCGTGTTGCTGCCGGCCGGGAACCGTTTCGAATGGTATGCGGCCCTCCCCGCGTACGCCCGGGGTCTTGGTCTCGAGATCTTGCCCCGTCTGACCGAGCGCCTGTCGGGCGGCCGTCCCGTGGTCGCGATCGGCGCCAGCCTGGGCGCGCTGGCCCTGCTGCACTGCCAGCGCCGGCACCCCGAGCCCTTCGCCGGGCTGTTCCTGCAGTCGGGCAGCTTCTTTCAGCCGCGCTTCGACCGCCACGAGTCGGGGTTCGGGCGCTACCTGCCGATCGTGCGCTGGACAGGGCGGGTGCTGCGGGCCGGGCGCGGTCCCGCCGTGCCGACCACGTTCACCTGCGGCAGGCTCGAGGAGAACCTCGCCAACAACCGGAGCATGGCCGAGGCCCTGCGCGGGCAGGGTTATCCGGTCACCTTCGCGCAGATCGAGGGCGGTCACGACTGGCCGGCGTGGCGCGACGCCCTCGACCCGCACCTGACATCCCTGCTGAGACGAGTCTGGCCCTGAAACACCGGGAGGCACCGTGGCGGACGTCGAACACACCATCGGACTTCTACTGGGAACGGAAGACGACTGGCCACGGGCCTTCGAGGCCCTGGTGCGCCGGCTGGGGACGGTGAGCGGGCCGGACGGCCGGACCCACCGCGTGCTGTCCGAGCGGGTCACCATCGAGCCGTTCAACCTGCGCTACAAGCCCCGCCACGAACTGGTCATCGACCGGCTGGCCTACTGGTACTACCACCCGCGCGAATGGCTCAAGAAGATCGCGCTGATGGACGACGTGTACCTGCTGAACAGCCCGTTCACGTTCCAGTCGATGGAGAAGCACGCCGCCTACTGCGCGATGATGCGGCTCGGCCTCAAGGTGCCCGAGACGGTCCTGGTGCCGTACAAGAATCCCCTGGACAACAGCCGGTACGCGTACACGGCGGCCCGCTACAACCAGGCGTTCGACCTCGACGCGACGGCGGCGCAGGTGGGCTATCCGATGTTCATGAAGCCGTACGACGGGGGCGCCTGGGTCGGCGTCTCCAAGATCCGCAATCCGGACGAGCTGCACGCCGCGTACGACGCCTCGGGCGAGCGCCTGATGCACCTGCAGGCCTCCGTCGAGGACTACGACGTGTTCGCCCGGTCGCTGACCATCGGCCCCGAGACGATGGTCATGAAGTTCCGCCCCGAGCAGCCCATGCACGCCCGGTACGAGGTCGACCACGGTTTCCTCGGCGCCGAGCAGGGCGACGAGGTGGTCACCATCTCGCGGCTGGTCAACGCGTTCTTCCGCTGGGAGTTCAACTCGTGCGAGTCGCTGGTGCGCGGCTCCGACGTGCACCCCATCGACTACGCCAACGCCTGCCCCGACGTGGCCCTGACCTCCCTGCACTACTACTTCCCGTGGGCGATGGCCGCGCTGATGCGCTGGTCGGTGTTCTGCGTCGTGACCGGCCGCAAACCCCGGCTGGACACCGACACGTCGGCCTACTTCGCGATCGGGGACAACCCTTCCCTCTCGTACGCCGAAAAACTCGCCGGATACCGCAAGCTCGCCGACGACTACTTCGAGGCCGACCGGTACGCCGAGTTCTGCGACCGCTACCTCGGCAACGTCGACGAGATCGTGTACGACTGGGTCACCTCCGACGAGTTCCGGTCCCTTTTACGCGAGACGGTTCGCGCCACGTACCCGGTGCACGAGCACGAGAAGTTCTTCGCCCACTTCGGCGGCCTGCTCGACGCCTGGGTCCGCGACAACGCCCGCTGAGTTTGTCGGACCCCCCGACTAGGGTTCTCAGCGTGAGGATCCGGATCGAGGGACGCGACCTGCCCGCCGCCCGCCCCGGTGGTCAGGCCGACGCGTTGCGCCTGGCGGGCGTGCACGTGGGGGTGCAGCGCGACCGTGCGGTGGTCTCGCTCTTCCCGGCGTGGGCCGAGTCGGCCACCTGGGAGTTCGAGATCACCTCACGCGAGGTCGACGAGTTGCTCGACGTGGGCGGGCCGTTCGTGCACGGCCGGCCGGGCGCCCGTTTCCTCTATCTGAGCTGGGGCAACGTCCACGGAGCCGACTTCCAGATGTTCCGCCGGGCCAAGCTGATGTTCGGCGACGTGCCGACCGCCGCGCTGCGCGAGGCCCACGAGGGCGCCGGGGTGCTGACCGCCTCCCTTCCCCTCACCGACGGGTTCGGCGACCCCGTGTGCGCCCGCGTCCGGCCCCCGGTGATCGCGTGGGAGGTGCGATGAGCTCCCTGGTCGCGGCCGAGGTGCGGGTGCTGCACGCCTTCGTCGGCCGCGACGGGGCTCTCACCGTGTGGGGTGAGGGGGCACCCACCGGTGGGCCTGGGCATCCGTTCGCCCTGCCCTCTTCGCGGCTGCCCGTGGGGGAGCAGCGGACGGCCACGCTGCTGCTGCCCTCCACGAGCGCCGGCCCGCTGCCGTCGCCGCAGCTCGGCCTGCCGCCCCGCCGCGGCACTCCCAGGTTGCGGGCCTGGCAGGTGCCGGCCGTCGTCGTGCCGTTCCTCGACGCCGAGGTCGCCGCCGAGTTCGACGGGCGGCTCGGCCGCTCGGTCGAGTGGGCCGTCGAGCTCTGCGAGTTCGCGGCCGACCTGGTGCGCCGCGGTCGCGTGCTGCCCGTCGTGCACCCGCACGGCCCGACCGCCCGCTGGCGGCCCGTGCTCACCGGCTTCGACGCCGTCCACCGCGACGACCTGCTGCGCCGCCTGCCCGCCGCCGCCCGCGCCGAACGCGCCCGCCCCGGCGACGTCGCCGGCCTGCCCGCCGAGGACGCGCTGGCCGCCGCCCTCGACCGCCTCGTCGACGGCCTGGTCCGCACTCGTCTGGCCGAGGCCGGCGTGCGCCTCGGCGACGGCTGGCTGGCCGCGCTCACCGGCGATCCCGAGTTCCCGGCCGCCCCCGCGCTCGCCGACGAGCTGGCCGACCGCCTCGACCGGTGGCACACCAGCGCCCTCACCGGCGCCGCCGTCCGGCTGTGCTTCCGCCTCAGCCACCTGGCCGAGGTCGAACCCGACCAGCCCGATGCGGTCAACCCCGCCGCGTCCGCCGCCCCGCCCCGCGACGCCTGGCTGCTCGAGTTCCTGCTGCAGGCCGTCGACGAGCCCAGCGCCCTGGTCACCGCGGCCGACATCTGGCGCGACAGCTACGCCCCGCTGCGCCGCTGGACCAGCCACCCGCAGGAACGCCTGCTCGGCGCGCTCGGCCGGGCCGCCCGCCTCCATCCCGACCTCGACGCCGCGCTGCACGTGCCCCGCCCCGTCGACATGGTGCTCGACACCGAGGAAGCCCACCGGTTCCTGACCCACGCCGCCACCCTCGAAGAGGCCGGCTACGGCGTCCTGCTGCCGTCCTGGTGGCAGGAGAAACCCGGCCTCGGGCTCGGCCTCAACCTGCGTCCCCGCGACCCGATCCCCGCCGTGCTGCGCGACCGGACGGCCGACCTGGCCCACCTCGTCGACTACGACTGGGGGCTCGCCCTCGGCGGGCGCATGCTGACCAGCGAGGAACTGACCGACCTGGCCCGGGCCAAGGTTCCGCTGGTCAAGCTGCGGGGCCGCTGGGTCTGGCTCGACGCCGACCGGCTCGACGCCGGGCTCCGCTTCCTGGCGCGCGGCGGCGGCACGATGACAGTCGGCATGGCGCTGCGCACGATCAAACTGCTGCCGCCCGAGGAACTGCCGCTGCCGGTCACCGCCACCAGCGGCGCCGGGTGGGCGGCCGACCTGCTCTCGGGCGAGCTCGAGCACCGGCTCGAACTGCTCGACCCGCCCGCCGGGCTGCGCGGCGAACTGCGGGCCTACCAGCGCCGGGGTTTCTCGTGGCTGGCCTTCCTCGACCAGCTCGGCCTCGGCGCGTGCCTGGCCGACGACATGGGCCTGGGCAAGACCGTGCAGCTGCTCGCCCTGCTGCTGCACAAGCGCTCGGGGCCGGCGCTGCTGATCTGCCCGCTGTCGGTGCTCGGCAACTGGCAGCGTGAGACAGCCACGTTCGCGCCGTCGCTGCGGGTGCAGGTGGTGCACGGCAGCGAGCGGGTGATCGATCCCGACGCCGACATCGTGCTGACGACGTACTCCACGGCCGTCCGCGACGCCGACCAGCTGGCCGCCGTGCACTGGGACAGGGTCGTGCTCGACGAGGCGCAGCACGTGAAGAACAGCGCCGGCGAGGCGGCGCGGGCCATCCGGCGCTTCCCGTCGCGCATGCGGATCGCGCTCACCGGCACCCCCGTGGAAAACCGGCTGGCCGAGCTGTGGTCGATCCTCGACTACCTCAACCCCGGCGTGCTGGCGTCGGCCCACACGTTCCGCGCCCGCTTCGCGGTGCCGATCGAGCGGTACGCCGACGAGGACGCGGCCGCCCGGCTGCGTCAGGCCACCCGGCCGTTCCTGCTGCGCCGCGTCAAGTCCGACCCGGTCGTGATCAGCGACCTGCCCGACAAGCAGCACGTACGCCACCTGTGCGGCCTCACCGGCGAGCAGACCACCCTCTATCGCGCGATCCTCGACGAGATGACCACGCGGCTCGACGAGAGCACCGACCGCTGGAACAAGGGCATCGTGCTGGCCGGCATGACCAAGCTCAAACAGGCCTGCGTGCACCCGGCGCTGCTGCTCGGTGACGGCTCGCCCCTGCCCGGCCGCTCCGGCAAACTGGAACGCCTCGAGGAAATCGTCGACGGCGCGCTGGCCCAGGGCGAGAGCGTGCTGTGCTTCACCCAGTTCGCCAAGTTCGGGGCGATGCTGACCCCGCACCTGGCGGCCCGGTTCGATGCGCCGGTCCGCTTCCTGCACGGCGGCACCTCCCGCACAGCTCGCGACGAGATGGTCGCCGAGTTCCAGTCCGACGAGCGTCCGGGCGTCTTCGTGCTGTCGTTGAAGGCCGGCGGCACGGGCCTGAACCTCACCGCGGCCAACCACGTCGTGCACATCGACCGCTGGTGGAACCCGGCCACCGAGGAACAGGCGACCGACCGCGCGTTCCGCATCGGGCAGCAGCGCGACGTGCGGGTGCACACGCTGGTCTGCCTGGGCACGCTCGAGGAACGCATCGACCGGCTGCTGGCCGACAAGGGGGTGCTGGCCGCGCGCGTCGTCGGCAACGGCGAGGGCTGGCTGACCGCGTTGTCCACCACCGAGCTGCGTGACCTGCTCACCCTCGCCCCGGAGGCCATCGTTGACTGAGCTGTTTGCCTTTCCTGCGGGGCCGTCCGCGACTGAGCTACCGACCTGCGTTTCCGGGGGTCGTCGTGCCTGAGCTGCTGGTTTGTGCTTCCGGGGGCCGTCGTGACTGAGCTGCCGGTCGCCTTTCTGGGCACGTTCGAGTCGTTGCGGATGGGGCCGACGTTCGCTCGTGGCCGCCGCGACGAACGGGCCGGGCATGTGCGCAGCCTGACCATCTCGTCGAGCCTGGTCGTCGCGCAGGTACGCGGGCCCGAGGACCCTCGTGCCGTCCGGGCGCGAATAGCCGTACGGGCGTTCGGGGCCTCGGAGTGGGCGGCTCTCGAGGCGGCGTTGGCCAAAGAAGCGCGCTTCACGGCCCAGCTGCTCGACGGGCGGATGCCCGCAGGCATAGGCGACGTCTTCGCGGCGGCCGGGCTGAGCCTGGTGCCCTTGTCGCTCGACGAGGTCGCGATGGACTGCTCGTGCGAACGGTGGCCGATGCCGTGCATCCACCTGGCCGCCACCTGTTACGCGCTGGCGCGCAGCTTCCAGGAGGACCCGTTCGGCGCGTTCGCCTGGCGTGGCCGAGGGCGCGACGAGTTGCTCTCCCACCTGCGGGAACTCCGCAGCACCCTCGCGGTGAGCGCCGCTTCCGCCCCGGCGTCGGCCCGTCCCGGCGGCCCGGCCTCGCCCGGCCCGTCCTCTTCCGGCGCTGACCTGGGGGAGCAGTTGGGCGACGTGGCGGACTTCTGGGGCCCCGCGGTGCCCGCGGCCGTGCCCGCCGGCGGCCGGCCCGGCGCCATGACCAGGCCCGACGCGCTGCTCGACCAGCTCGACCCGCCGCCACTGACCGACGGCGGGCGGCCGATCGTCGACGTCCTGCGCTCGGCCTACCTGGCCCTGCCCGACGAGCCGTGATCCGTCTTGGCGCGGCCGTTGCCCGCGGGAGCGTCATCTCTAGCATGATCAACCGTTTCCCTGAGTCAGGATCGGCTGTTCGTGCCGTGCTGCGCCCCTAACGAGGTACACGCTCCGAAATCGACCCGTTACATTCGGTGCCCGTGATGTCCTTCTCTCGACATAGCGTTTTGTCTAGAGAAGGTGTGATATGAACCGTTTTGCCCGGATGCTGACAGTGAGCGGCCTCGGCCTGATTGCGGGCGTCACGATGGGTGCCGGTCCGGCCGTGGCGGCCGTCACGAGTGATGCCGGCACGTCCAAGACGGCCAGCGCCACCCAGGACAACCGCCGCGACCGCGTCGTCGGCTACTACCGCAGCTTCGGCGCGTGCGTCGTTGCGGGCCGCATCGGCGAGCGCTTCGGCCGGTGGGACAGCTTCGACTGCGACCGGGTCGGGCGTCGCACGTTTGCTCTCGAGGTCAGCTGGGACCGTCCGTGGCACTTCCACGACCGTCACCGCGGTCCCGGCCGTCCGTGGTTCGACCGCGACCGTGACCACCGCGACCGCGACCACCACGGCGACCGTGGACGTGACCGCGACTGGGACCGTGACCGTGACGGGGACCGTGACCGTGACCGTGACCGTGACCGCGACTGGGACCGCGACCGCGACCGCGACCGTGACCGCGACCGTGACCGCGACGGGGACCGTGACCGCGACGGGGACCGTGACCGTGACCGGGACCGGGACAACGACCGGGACGGCGGCCGGGCCGACCGCCCCGTCGTCTGACGGCGCCAGTGACACGACGAGCCACGGCCCTCCCGGGTCGTGGCTCGTCCGCGTCCTACCAGGCGACCGGCGCGTAGTCCTTCAGGAAAACCCCGTACAGGTCCTCACCCGCCTCGCCGCGCACGATCGGGTCGTACACCCGGGCCGCGCCGTCCACCAGGTCGAGCGGGGCGTGGAAACCCTCCTCGGCCAGGCGCATCTTGGTCGGGTGGGGGCGCTCGTCGGTGATCCAGCCGGTGTCCACGCTGGTCATCAGGATGCCGTCGGTGAACATGTCGGCCGCGCTGGTGCGGGTCAGCATGTTCAGCGCCGCCTTGGCCATGTTGGTGTGCGGGTGCCCGGCGCCCTTGTAGCCGCGGTTGAAGATGCCCTCCATGGCCGACACGTTCACCACGTACTTGCGCTTGAACGGTGACAGCTTCATCGCCGACCGCAACCGGCTGACCAGCACGAACGGCGCCGTCACGTTGCAGAGCTGCACCTCCAGCAGCTCCAGCGGGTCGACCTCGTGCACCCGGTCGCTCCAGCTGTTGGTCGGCGTGGTGTCGGGCACCAGCCCACCCGCGTCGATAGCGACCGAGCGGGCGGTCAGCGCCATCTCGGTGATCTGCTGCGGCGTCAGCACCGGCGCGCCCGTGGTCAGGGCGGCGGCCGGCGAGACCCCGGCGGTGCCGAAATACTCCAGCTCGGGCAGGGGCCCGTTCGGCAGCGACTCCGACTCGGCGGCCGCGATCGCCGCGTACGAGCCGGGTGTCCGCCGTACGGTCTGTGCCGCGTTGTTGATGATGATGTCGAGGTGCCCGCGCGCCGCCACCGAGTCGGCCAGGCCCACCACCTGGGCCGGGTCGCGCAGGTCGAGCCCGACCACCCGCAGCCGGTGCAGCCACTCCGCGCTGTCAGGCATGGCCGTGAACCGCCGGACCGCGTCGTGCGGGAACCGTGTGGTGATCGTCAGGTCGGCCCCGTCGCGCAGCAGGCGCAGCGCGATGTACATCCCGATCTTGGCGCGGCCGCCGGTGAGCAGGGCCCGCCGCCCGGTCAGGTCGGTGCGGGCGTCCCGGCGGGCGTGGTTGGTGACCGCGCACTCCGGGCAGAGCTGGTGATAGAAAGCGTCGACCTGCGTGTAGCGCTGCTTGCACACGTAACAGCCGCGGGCCTGGTGCAGCACCCCCGCCGTGGCGGCCCGGGCCGTGCTGCGCAGCGGGATTCCCGCCGTCTCGTCGTCGATGCGCCCCGGCGCCCCGGTCGCGGTGGCCTCGGTGACCGCGCGGTCGTTGGCCAGGATCGCCTCGCGGCGCTCCCGTCGGCGCTGGTGCTTGACCGTCTTGAACAGGCTCGCGGTGGCCCGCCGCACCGCCACGGCGTCGGGATGCTCCGGCGGGAGAGCTTCCACCTCGGCGATCACCGCCAGACACACCGCCAACCGCTCGGCATCCACCCCGGCGGTCGTTACCGCTTCGCCCGTCATCCGAACTTTCCGTCCTTCACAACCCGATCCGACGCTGGAACTGTACTGAGCCCGCCGGTTGATCGGTTGCGCACGCCCCCATCCGAGAACTCCGGTGGGGCTGCAGGTTTCGGCCGAACCGGCTCGCGTTCCGCCCGGAACTGCAGGTCACGTCGAAGCCGGGACGCGTGCCGCCGTGAAGTGCGGGGCGGGTAGCGCGGCCACCGTCTCGCGCAGGGCGTGGACCAGGGCGTCGGCCAGCGGGTTGGGCCGGCGGCGCTGCGGCGTGACGATGCCGATGTAGCGGCACGGGCACGGCGGCGCCAGTGGCACCATCGCGAGGCCACCCGGGGCGGCGGTCAGGGCCACCTGCGGGATCATGCTGATGCCCACCCCGGCCCGCACCAGCGACTGGGCGAAGACGTAATCCGTGCCGCGGCAGGCCGTGCGGATCTCGAAACCCGCCAGCGCCGCGTAGTGGTCCAGCATGTCGACGATCTCGAGGCAGCCGTGGACCCAGCGCTCCCCGGCGAGCTCGGCGACCGTCACCGACTCGCGCCCGGCCAGGCGATGACCCTCGGGCAGCACGATCCACATGGGGTCGTCGAGCAGGGGCGTCCACGTCATTCCGGAACGGTCCCCCGGGCGTACGGGGGGAAGGTCGTCGAAGTGATAGACGAGAGCGAGGTCGGCTGCGCCGGAACGCACGAGGGGAAGCGCGTCGGGGGGATCGTTTTCGAGAACGGTGAGCTCGACGCCGGGGCGCTCCTCCGCGAACCGGGTCAGCGCCGGGGGCAGCAGGCGCTGACCGCCGCTGGTGAACGTGGCCACGGTCAGGCCGGCGGGGGTGCCGAGACGGGCGATCTCGCGCTCGGCCTGCGACAACTCGGCGGCGATGGCGTCGCCCGCGTCGACCAGCACCCGGCCCGCCGCCGTCAACGTCACCCCGCGCGTGCTGCGCTGCACCACGGCCGTGCCGCCCAGCTCCCGTTCGAGCGCGCTGATCTGCTGCGACACCGCGGACGGGGTCAGCATCAGCGCGGCGGCGGCCTGGTTGAAGCTGCCGAGCCGGGCCACCTCGCGAAGAACCGTCACGCGGCGAACGTCGATCATAAGCCGAGCTTACTACGGCTTCACCAACTCACTACTACCGCTTACGACCGTACGGGGAGAGGGTCAAGGGGTGAATCGACGCGCCTGGCTTCTCTTCCTCACCGTCTCGGTGCTCTGGGGCATCCCCTACTTCCTGATCAAGGTCGCCATCGAGGACCTGTCGCCGATGCTGGTCGTGTTCGGCCGCGTCGCGATCGCCGCGCTCGTGCTGCTGCCGATCGCCGCCGCCCGTGGCTCGCTGGCAAGGCTGCGCGGCCGCATGGGCTGGGTGACCGTGCTGGCGGTCGTGCACATCCTCGGCCCGTTCCTGCTGATCACGTACGGCGAGACACACATCAGCTCGTCGCTGACCGGCCTGCTCATCGCCGTCGAACCGGTCGCGATCGCCTTGCTCATGTCCCGCTCGGAACGGCTCACCCCGATCCGCGTGGCCGGCCTGATGCTCGGCTTCGGCGGCGTGGCCCTGCTCGTCGGCCTCGACCTGTCCGGCGACCGCCTCGGCCTGCTCGGCGCCGGCATGGTGCTGGTCGCGGCGCTCAGCTACGCCGTCGCCACCATGCTCGTGCAGCGCCGCCTCGCCGACGTGCCGACCGAATCACTGGTCGGGGCGACGACCGGCATCACCACCGTCCTTCTGCTGCCGTTCGCCGTTTTCACACTGCCTTCCCATCCCGTACGCGTGGAGGCCTGGGCGTCGCTGGCCACGCTCGGCCTGTTCTGCACCGCCCTGGCGCTGCTGGCCTTCTACCAGCTGATCGGCGCGGTCGGCTCCACCCGGGCGGGCCTGGTCACATATGTGAACCCGGTCGTCGCCGTCCTGCTCGGCGTCGCGCTGCTCAACGAAAGCTTCGGCCTGAGCACACTCGCCGGTTTCGCCCTGGTCGCCGCGGGTTGCTGGCTCTCGACCCGCCCCGTCCCGTCGACGCGGGCGCCCGAGCTCTTGGAAACGCCGGCCCTGGCGACGCTCCGCCCCGACACTCGCGCGGTCACCGTGTCCAGTGAGTGACTACTCCCATCTTCGCCGCCGACTCGGGCCGGCCGCCCTCGTGAGTCAGGGCTCACCTACCTCTCGCCGCCTACCGTGGCCGGCTGCCCTCGTGAGTGAGTGCTCACGACCGAGCCGGCGTGGCCGAGCGACCCAGCGCCGGCGGGCCGCTCGGCCACGTCCCGTTTTGGCGGTCGACGGCTTAGGGTGACCGGCATGGGGCAGCGGATTCTGATCACCGGGGCGCGGCGCGGAATCGGGGCGGCCATCGCCGTCGGGCTTGCTCGGCCCGGGTGCAGGCTCGTGTTGCATCACCTCGCGGCGGCCGAGGAGGCCGAGGGTGTCGCGAGCCTCTGCCGTGACCTGGGCGCCGAGACCACCCTGCTCGACGCCGACCTGGCCGACCCCGGCGCCGTCCGCGACCTGGCCGATCGTGCGGGTCCGGTCGACGTGCTGATCAACAACGCGGCCAAGGCGTCGAACGTGGACTTCCCGACGCTGCCGCTGTCCGAGTGGCAGCAGACGTTCGCGGTCAACGTCACCGCGCCGATGCTGCTGACCCAGGCGCTCAGCGTGGGCATGGCCGAACGGGGATGGGGCCGCATCGTCAACGTCGTCTCGCCGACCGTGCGCCTCGGCGGCCCCTCCGGCCCCGCGTACGTGTCGAGCAAGGCCGCCCTGATCGGCCTCACCCGCTCGCTGGCCCGCGCGCTCGGCCCGTACGGCATCACGGTCAACGCGCTCTCACCGGGCGCGATCCGCACCGAGGGCGAGGTCGAACTGGCCGCGGGCCGTGACGAGCAGGCCCACGCCCCGATCGTGGCCTCCCAGGCTCTGCCGCGCGCGCTGGTCCCCGAGGACGTGGTGGCCACCGTACGCCTTCTGGTCTCGGACGGTTCGGGCGCGCTCACCGGCCAGGTCCTCGAGGTCGGCGGCGGCCTCGTCTTTCGCTGACCGGCTATTCGGCCGGTTCGTCGGCCTCCGGTTTGCGGCGTTGGGCCGGAACCTGATCGGCCAGCGTCGCCGGGCGGCGGGCCGGTTTGTGCTCGGCCGGACTTTCGGGGCGCTTGCGTTCCACGGTCGAGCGGCGGGTGTATTGGGCCAGGTCGGCCGGGCGGGACTCGCGCAGGTGGTCGCCCAGGTCGGCGGGCCGGGTCGTACGCAGGTGGTCGCCCAGGTCGGCGGGCCGGCGCTGCGCGGGAACAGCCGGTTTCGGCGGGACGGCGGGAGCCTCCGCGGGTGTCGCCGCCTCCGGCGTTGCGGGGGGCGGCTCGGCCGGGCGGACCGAGTACGGCAGGTTGCCACGCATCGACGGGCGCAGTAGCGGAACCGGCTCCTCCGCCGGAGCGGGCTGCCGCGCCGGGCGCGGTTCGTCGTACGCCGCCGGCTCCCGCGGGGGCAGCGGCTCGGTCGATTTCCGTACGGGGAACGGCTGCTCGAACGCGGGCAAGGGCTCGGCGGCCTGCCGCTTGGGAAGCGGGTCCCTCGCCGGACGCTGCCGGGGGAGCGAATCGGCCGCGGGACGCTTCGGGAACGGCTCGACTGCCCGGCGGCGGGGGAAAGGCCTGTCGTACGGGGCCGGGCCGGGATCCTCGGGCACCGGCGCGGGCTCGTCGAAGATCGTCGGACGGCGCCGCGACGTGGTGTCGTCGGGCTCGGTGGTGCGGCGAGCCGGGAACAGGTCGGAGAGGCGGTTCGCCGTTCCGCTGCCGCTGGTGGGCGGCTCGGTCGACGGGGGCTGTGCGGAACGCTGGGGCAGCGGCTCGGAACGCTGGGGCAGCGGCTCGGCCGAAGCGACCGGAACGGCCGGCTCGGCGGGCTTGCTCGGCGCCGGCGGGACAACGGGCACATCGGACTTGCTCGACGCGGCCGGGACAACCGGCACGGAGGGCTTCGACGGCGTCCTGGGCTCGGCCGGGGTGGCCGACGACCCCAGCCGGCGAACACGCTCGATGTCGGGCGCGGGCATCCGGCGGGTCGACTCGAGGCCGGGCAGTTGCAGCTTGCGGGTGGCGTCGAGATCCGGGGCGTCGAAGCTGCGGGTGACGGCGGGATCCGCGTCGTCGGACTCCGTCGTCGCGGCGGGGGCCACCGGCTCGGGGAGCGGGTCTGCCTCGGGGTTCACGATCACGCCGGAGGTTTCCGGGTCCGGGGACTCGAAGGCCCGTACGGCCTCGCGGTTGGGCGCCTCGAAGATCGCGGTGGTGTCACTGTCCGGGGCGTCGAAGCTGCGGGTCAGCTCCAGCTCGGGCAGCGAGAGGTTGCGGGTGCGCTCGAAGTCCGGCCGTTCGCCGAAGTAGGGCACCGGATCCGACGGCTCGGCCGGCAGCGGCAGCGAGCTGGCGAACGTCCCACTTGTCGAAGGGCCGAAGAAGAAGTCGTCCGGCGCCGAGTAGTCGGTGTACGGGCTCACCGACCCGGATCGGTAGACCCCCGGCTCGGGGAAGAAGGGCACCGGCAGGTTGAGCGAGGCGGCAGCCAGCGGCGGATCGGGTTCGGGATCGTCCTCGACCAGCTCGGCATCCACGACGTCGTCATCCCACGCGCCGGAACCGGCCGAACCGCCGTCCCCGGCCAACCGGGTCTCGACAGGCCCCGTCCCGACAGGCCCCGCCCCGACGGGCCCCGTCCCGACAGGCCCCGCCCCGACGGGCCCCGTCCCGACGGGCCCCGCCTCGACGGCCTGCACATCGTCTGCTCGCCCCGAGTCCGGCATTTCCGATTTGCCGGATATTGACGACGAGGGTGTCAGCGAGGCGTGGGACGCGAGCAGGGGCGCATCCTGCCCGCCCGTCTTTCCGTCCACATCTGACATTTCCGATTTGTCGGACGAGGGGGAGGTGGACGAGGGGGAGGTCGAGGAGGCGGAAGTGGACGAGGGGGACGTGGACGAGGCGGAAGTAGGCGGGAAGGAAGGTGAGATGGAGGACGGATGCGGAGCGGGGGGTGAGGGGGCGGAGGAGGCCGCGGTGAAGGGCTCCGAAGAGGCGGCAACGGCGGCCGCGGCAGATTCGTCGACGGTTTCCGCCGACGGCGACTCGGTCCTGGAGGGCGCAGATGCAGGCTTCGCACCGGGCTCATCCTCGGCGACGACCGGCTCGTCGTCCTGGGGGTCGGCGGCGACAGGCTTGGTGTCCTCCGCGAGGGCAGGCTGGTCCTCAGCGCTGACGGGCTCTTCCTCAACGGCGACCGGCTCGTTCTCAACGGCGACCGGCTCGGAGCCGTCCACGGTCTCGCCGTCGTCGGCAGCCGGCGAGTCGTCATCCGCGGCGGCAGGTTCGCTGTTCGCAGCCACCGGCGAGGTGTCGTCCGTGGTGGCTGGGTCGTTGTTCGTGCCCGTCGGCGGGGTGTCGTTGGTGGCGGCGGGTTTGTTGCCGGTGGGAACCAGAGAGGTGTCGTCCGCGGCGGCAGGTTCGCTGTTCGCAGCCAGCGGTGAGGTGTCGTCCGTGGTGGCTGGGTCGTTGTTCGTGCCCGTCGGCGGGGTGTCGTTGGTGGCGGCGGGTTTGTTGTCCGCGGGAACGGGCGAGGTGTCGTCCGTGGCGGCCGGTTCGCTGTCCGTGCGCGGCGGGGTGTCGTCCGTGGCGGCGGGCTGGTTGTTCGCAGCCACCGGTGAGGTGTCGTCCGTGGTGGCTGGGTCGTTGTCCGTGCCTGTCGGCGGGGTGTCGCTGGTGGCGGCGGGTTTGTTGTCCGCGGGAACGGGCGAGGTGTCGTCCGTGGCGGCCGGTTCGCTCTCCGTGCCCGCCGGTTTGTCGTCGTCGGCGGCGGGCTCGTTGTCCACGGCGGCCGGCTCGTCCTCGATGATCTCGGCGTCGACGACGTCGTCCTCGACCCGGGGGATGACCTGCGTGGCCGCCTCGCGGGAGGACACCGCCTGCGCCACCATTCCCGGCGGCAGCAGCATCACCCCGGCCGCTTCCCGGTCCCATTCCGCCTTCTTCTTGACCGTGGCGGACGGCCCCGGCGGCAAAGCCAGCACCGCGGTGACCTCGCCCACCGCGTGCCGTCCCGAGGGCAACGCCGGGGGCTCCTCGCCCGCGTGCTCGGCCAGCCCGGCCCTTTCCTGCAGGCGCTTCAGCGGCCCCGGCGCCCACCAGACGGCGTTGCCGAGCAGGCCCATCACGGCCGGCACCAGCAGCATGCGCACCACCGTCGCGTCCAGGAAGAGCGCCACGATCATGCCGACGCCCACGAACCGCATGGTGGTGACCGACGACAGCGCGAACGCCCCGGTCACCACGATGAGCAGCAGGGCCGCCGCGCTGATGACGCGGCCGGTGCGGGCCAGGCCGACCGTGACCGCCTCGTTCGTCGACGCGCCGTGGGCGCGGGCCTCGACCATGCGCGAGAGCAGGAACACCTCGTAGTCGGTGGACAGGCCGAACACCACGGCCGCCATGAGGACGACGATGCCCGCTTCGAGCGGCGCCGGGGTCACGTTCAGCAGGCCCGCGCCGTGGCCGTCCTGGAAGATCCAGACCAGGGTGCCGAATGTCGCGCTGAGGCTGAGCGCGCTCATCAGCACGGCCTTGATCGGCAGCAGGATCGAGCCGAAGGCCAGGAACATCAGGATCAGGGTGGCGCCGACCAGCAGGGCCACCATCCACGGCAGCTGGGCCGCGGTGGCCGACAGGCTGTCCACGTTGCGGGCCGTGGTTCCTCCGACCAGCAGTTCCGCGCCGTTGGGCACGGGCAGCGAACGGATGTCGTCGACCACCTGACGGGCCTCGACACTGAACGGGTCGGTCGATTTGAGCGTCGCGGTGAAGACGGTGACGTCGCCGGCGCGCTGGGCCGGGCCGACCTGGGCGATGCCGTCGAGCTGGCGCAGCGTGACGGCGAACCCGGAGCTGTCGGCGTCGCCGCGCAGCACGATCGGGATGTCGTCGCCGGTGAACTGCGGGTAGCCGGTCTTGAGGGTCTCGATCGCCACCCGGGCCGGGTCGCCCGCCGGCAGCGTACGCTCGTCGGCCTCGCCGAACCGGACCCCGGCGATCGGCGCCGCCAGGACCAGCAGCACGGCCAGGATGGGCAGCGCGAACAGCACCGGGCGGCGCAGCACGACGGTGGCGAGCCGGCCCCAGAAGGATTCGGCGGGGGTGGTGCTCTTGCGGCCGGGCAGCCGGACGGGCAGCTTGTCGACGCGTGGGCCGAGCAGCGCGAGCATCGCCGGCAGCAGAGTCAGTGAGAGCAGCGCGGCCAGACCGACCGCGGCCAGACCCCCGTACGCGAGGCTCTTGAGGAAGCCCTGCGGGAACAGGAGCAGGCCGGCGAGCGCGATCATCAGCAGCGACGCCGAGAAGACGACCGTGCGTCCGGCGGTCGCGACCGTGCGGCTGACGGCTTCGGATGGCGTACGGCCGGAATTCTGCTCTTCCCGGAACCGGCCGACCATGAACAGGCCGTAGTCGATGGCCATGCCGAGGCCGAGCAGGCTGGCCACGTTGACCGCGAACGAGTTGACCTCGTGCACGTTCGCCACCGCGTGCAGGACGCCGAGCGAGCCCAGCACCGCGGCGCCGCCGACGAGCACCGGCAGGGAGGCGGCGACCAGCGATCCGAACAGGAGAACCAGCAGGATGAGAACGACCGGCAGCGAGATGATCTCGGCGCGGGCGAGGTCTTGCGTGGAGCGGGTTGAGGTGGCGTCGGCCAGCACGACCGAGCCGGACAGCTGCACGTTCGTGCCCGCGACGGCCAGTTTGCCGTCGAGTTCGCGGAACGCGTCGAGCTTGGCGCCGTCGTCCGTGCCGGCCAGCGTGACGATCACGATGCCGCTGGTCTTGTCCTTGGCTGCGAGCTGCGAGGACTTTGTCTGCCAGTACGAGGTGGTGCGCGTGACCGCCGACTTGGGCAGCTGCGCGAGTCGGGTGCGGACCCGTTTGCCCAGCTCGACGTCGTCGACCTTGACCCCGCCGGTCGGTGTGTAGATGACGACCAGGTCGCCGCCCTGCGCGCCGAACGCCTTCTCGACCGCGTCGGCGGCCTGCGACGACTCGCTGTCGGGGTCCTGATAACCGCCCTCGGTGAGCTGACCGAAAACACCGAGCCCCCAGATGCCCGCGCCGATCACCGCGACGAGCGCGACGGACAGCACCGGCCACCGGAAGCGGGCGACCCACGATCCCCAGCCCGCGAACACGTCAACCCCTCTTGTCGTTCATCACTGCCGCCGGATCCCGGACGGAGTGTTATGAGAACACTTCACGAAAGCGTCGCCGCTTCCAGGGCCACCCCTGCGCAACCTTCCCCGTACGCAACGTCGGTGGTCCACGTCAGCCGCACCTGGCCGGATCTCGGCGCCTGGTAGGCCACTGTCACCACAGCGGTACGCAGCGTGCCACCGCGGTTGTCGAGAAGGGTAGAGCCGGTCGACTTGCCGGTGCTCAGCCGCGCGGTCAGCTTTCCGCGCGCGGACACGGCCCCGAGATAGATCTTGAGGATGCGCGGGGTGGTCCCGGCCGGCGCGGTGACCGTGAACCCGTTGCCCTGCCCGCAGGTGCGAATGCCGGTTCGGGTGCCGGGGGTCGTGGCCACCGGGTCGCCGCCGATCCAGGTGAAGGTCTGCGGGCTGAGCGAGTGCCGGAACCGGGGCGCCGTCGGAGTTCCCTCGAGAATGCGGAATCTGCCGCCTTTGTCGCGTTCGAGGGAGTATGTGCCATCTAGCCCCCAGTGCACCCAGTCGCTCTCGCCTTCCTTCGACAGATCAACCTTTCCCGGTACGGGTCCCTGAGCGATCCGCAGCTGGTCGCGTGAGACCGGCCGGGTGGTCGGCGGCGTGCTCGCGGGCGTCGTCGGGGTCGGGCTGACGAGCGGGATCAGGCCCTGACCGGCCGGCGCGGGCGCCCGTACGTCACCCAGCGCGGGGGCGGGCGGGTCGAGCGGCGGCGCCTTCTCGGGGCCGCTCAGCCCGCGCGCCGCGACGAAGCCGAACCCGATGACGACGAGGACCCCGGCGAGGATCACGGCGGCGGACGAGAGGTATTCGTTCCACTCGGGCCCGGCGCTGGTCCGCCGTCCAGGTGGATCGGCGCGGTGGCTTGTCCGGGCTCGGCGGCGACCATCCGCGGTCGACGGCAACCGACCCTCCTGCAGGTGCGTCACTGATGGTTCATCGTGCGAACAACGGTGCGTGAGTGGTAAACAATGGCACTTCGATGCGTGACGGAGTAGAGCGAAATCAGTGATCATCCGTACGGGCGATCATTCGCCTCGGCGGTTCGGCCGAGGTTTGCGGTGGGCTTCGTCACCGGGACGGGTACCGTGTCCGAAGTTTCCGGCCGACGCCGATAACAGGAGAGTCGACGACATATGAGCACCGAGACCGCCCGGCCCATCACCGGCGACAGGGCCAAGCGCCGTACCCAGGCCGTCGCCGGCGCCGTCGCCGGGGTGGCGGTGGTCGCCGTTCTGGTGACCGTCTTCGTCACCGTCCGCGGCGGCTCCGACGAGCCCGCGGGCCGGCCTGCCGCCGCGCCCCCGCCCGCCACGGTGGAGGCGACGCCCGAGGCCCCGCCGTCGGCCGAGACCCCCGCCGAGCCGCCCGCGCCGGCGCCGGTCAGCACCCCGCCCGAGCTGTCGAAGGAGCCTGTCGTCAAGGCGGGCAAGGGCAAGCTGACCGAGCTCAAGGTCACCCCGCTGGTGGCCGGTCGCGGCCCCGCGGTCAAGGCGGGCCAGACCGTGACCGCCAACTACGTGCTCATCGGCTACGCCACCGGGCAGGTCATCGATTCGTCGTGGCAGCGTGGCGAGCCGTTCAGCACTCCGATCGGCGCGGGCCGGGTCATCGAGGGCTGGGACAAGAGCATCCCCGGCCAGAAGGTCGGCAGCCGCGTCCAGATCGACGTGCCCGCGGCCATGGCCTACGGCGAGGAGCAGGGCGACCTGCGCTTCGTCGTCGACATCCTGGCCGCGCAGTAACTACAGGCCGGTCACCACGACGTCCAGCTGACGGGGGCGGCCCGCCGCGACGGGCCGCTCCTCGACGGTGTACTTGAGGTCGCGCAACGCCGTGACGATCTCGTCCACCGAGCCGGGCGTGACGGCGGCCTCGGCCAGCGAGCGTACGAGACGGCCCTTGGTCGCCTTGTTGAAGTGACTCACCACCGAGCGTTCCGCCACCCCGTCGACCACCCGTTCGTGCAGCACGCGAACGGTGGCCGAGCCGGCGGGCGGCGTCCACATCGCGCTGTAGGCCCCCGAGCGCAGGTCGAGCACCGGCCCGTCCGAGGCCACCCGGTCCAGGGCCTTCGGCAAGACCTTCTTCCAGTACGCGGTGAGCCCGCCCAGCCCCGGCAAGGTGACCCCGACCGACAGCCGGTACGCCGGGATCCGGTCGTCCAGACGCACCACGCCCCACAGCCCCGAGAACACCACCGCGCGCGAGTCCAGCCATGCGCGCGCCGCCGGAGCCAGCGAGCCGGCGTCCAGGGCCTCGTAGAGCACCCCGCTGTACACCGAGACGGCGGGCGCGGCGGGCGCCGTGAGCAGCGACGCGTTACGGGTGACCTCGCCCGTCTGGCCGGGGGAGAGACCGAGCACGGCCAGCGAGCCGGCCATCGCGCGGGCGCTCGTCCGTTTGCTCAAAGCCACCAGCCGCGACAGCACGCGTTTGCGGGCCGTGGCCAGCGCGGGCAGCCACAACGCGGCCGGGTCGACCGGATCACCGGAGGTGGCGGGCGTCTTGCCCTCGGACGGCGGCAGGAGGATCAGCACCCCGCGAGATTAGTCGGCCGCCGGTCTTCCTTCCCGGAGGGCGGCGGAAAGCCGGTTTCTATACGCTCCTAGGCAGATCCACGCTCTAGGGAGGCCACCCATGTCCGTCAACCCCCGCGCCGGGAAGCCCGCCGAGCCGCGCGACCTGATCGACGTGCCCCGGGTGATCTCGCGCTACTACACCGAGCACCCCGATCCCGAGGTGGTCGGCGAGCGGGTCGCCTTCGGCACGTCCGGTCACCGCGGCTCCAGCCTGCGCAGCGCGTTCAACGAGGACCACATCGCCGCGACCAGCCAGGCGATCGTGGAGTACCGCCGCGACCAGGGCACCGACGGCCCGCTCTACCTGGGCCGCGACACGCACGCGCTGAGCGAGCCGGCCATGGTCACGGCGCTCGAGGTGTTCGCCGCCAACGACGTCACGGTGCTGATCGACAGCCGCGACGGCTACACCCCGACCCCGGCCGTGTCGCACGCCATCCTCACGCGCAACCGCGGTCGCACGAGCGGGCTGGCCGACGGCGTGGTGGTCACCCCGTCGCACAACCCGCCCGACGACGGCGGCTTCAAGTACAACCCGCCCAACGGCGGCCCGGCCGACACCGACGCCACCCGCTGGATCCAGGACAGGGCCAACGAGCTGATCGCGGGCGGCCTGCGGGACGTTCGCCGGATCCCCGCGGCGCGCGCCCGCCAGGCCGGGTCCGTGTCGGGTTACGACTTCCTCGACGCGTACGTGGGCGACCTGCCCGCCGTGATCGACATCGACGCGATCCGGGCGGCCGGGCTGCGCGTGGGCGCCGACCCGCTGGGCGGCGCCAGTGTCGCCTACTGGGGCGCGATCGCCGAGCGGCACGGGCTCGACCTGACCGTGGTGAACCCGAACGTCGACCCGACCTTCGGGTTCATGACGCTCGACTGGGACGGCAAGATCCGCATGGACTGCTCGTCGCCGTACGCGATGGCCTCGCTGATCGAGCAGAAGGACCGGTTCCAGCTGGCCACGGGCAACGACGCCGACGCCGACCGGCACGGCGTCGTCACCCCCGACGCGGGCCTCATGAACCCCAACCACTACCTGGCCGTGGCGATCAACTACCTGTTCGCGAACCGCACAGGGTGGCCGTCGGCGGCCGCCATCGGCAAGACGCTCGTCTCCTCCTCGATGATCGACCGGGTCGCGGCCGAACTGGGCCGCCGCCTCGACGAGGTGCCGGTGGGGTTCAAGTGGTTCGTGCCCGGCCTGCTCGACGGCTCGATCGGCTTCGGCGGCGAGGAGAGCGCCGGCGGCTCGTTCCTGCGGCGCGACGGCAGCCCGTGGAGCACCGACAAGGACGGCATCCTGCTCGACCTGCTCGCCTCCGAGATCCTGGCCGTCACCGGGCGGACCCCCAGCGAGCACTACCGCGACCTCACGGCGAAGTTCGGCGAGCCCGCGTACGCCCGGATCGACGCCCCCGCCACCCGCGAGGAGAAGGCGATCCTGGGCCGTCTGTCGCCCGAGCAGGTCACCGCCAAGGAACTCGCCGGCGAGCCGATCACCGCCGTGCTCACCACCGCCCCCGGCAACGGCGCGGCGATCGGCGGGCTCAAGGTGGTGACCGAGTCGGGCTGGTTCGCCGCCCGCCCCTCCGGCACCGAGGACGTCTACAAGATCTACGCCGAGTCCTTCCACGGCCCGGACCAGCTCGCCCGCATCCAGGAGGAGGCACGCGCCGTGGTGGGGGCCGCGCTGAAAGGCTGATCTTTCTCAGTTTCGGCGTCCGGCGGCCGACAGGAGGGCGGTAGGGAACACCGACTCTGGCCATAGGACGCGCATGACTGGACCCGTGGTACCCGCCGCCCGGCGTGCGGGGACCGGGCTCGCCCCCCTGCTGATCGCGGTGGCCGCCACCGCGGCGGTCGCCGTGTGGCTGGTGGTGCGTGATCCACAGGACGTCGTGATCGGCTACGCCGGCGCCCCGATCGCCATGATCGCCGCCGCGTGGTCGGTGCAGCGACTCGGCGCGATGGTGATGCTCCCCAGGGTGGTGCGCGCGTTCTGGCGCCAGCTGGGGCACGCCGCCGGCATCCTGCTCATCGGCAACGCCGCCGCCCTGGCCATGGCCAACAACGACGCCGGCATGAACCCGTACGTGGCCGTGCCCACGCTGCTCGGCATGTTCTGGGCGATGTCGGCCTTCCTGCGCCTGCCGATGGGCGACCGGACGTCGCTGGGCTGGCTGCGGGTGCTGCTCGACCTCGCCACCGTGGCCGTCGCCGGCGCGATGATCTTCCACTACGTCGTGCTGAACTCGGCCCCGCCCGGCACCGAGCTGACCACCCGGGCCACGGCCGCCGTCGTCGGTGTGGCCGGGCTGCTCTGCCTGGTGATCATCGGCAAGGCCGCGGTCCGGCCGGACGCCCCGATCGACGCGGTCTCGCTGCGCATTCTCACCATTCCGCCCATGGTCGCCGTCGCGGTGGCCGTGCTGCTGATCGGCAGCCACGACACCGCCCGGCTGATGATCTCGGTCGGGGGCGGCCCGCTGGTCGCTCTCTCGTTGAGCGCGGCCGCCTACCGGCAACGGCTGACGCTGCGCCGCCCGGCGACCGAGGCGCCCGTCCGCAGACGCCGCTCGGTCAACGAATTCCTGCCGTTCGCCGCCGTCCTCGGCACTGCCGTGATGGTGGTCGTCGTCGCGGCCCGCGAGGTCCAGGGCCGTGAACGTGTCCTGATCGTCGGCGCGGTGCTGGTCACCACGCTGGTGGTGGCCCGGCAGCTGCTGGGGATGCGCGAGAACCGGCGGATGCTGGCCGGCCTGCGCGACCAGCAGGCCGAACTGCGGCGGCTGGCCATGACCGACACGCTGACCGAACTGGCCAACCGCACCCGCTTCGTCGCCGTGCTGACCGAACGGCTCGCCGCGCACGAACCCGCCAGCGTGCTGCTCATCGACATCGACGACTTCAAGATGGTCAACGACACGATGGGCCCGGCCCTCGGCGACCAGCTGCTCTACCAGGTGGCCCAGCGGCTACGGGCCAACAGCGGGGCCCGCGAGCTGCCGGCCCGCCTCGGCGGAGACGAGTTCGCCGTGCTGCTCGACGTCGAAGAGGTCGACTCGGCCGAGGAGGCCGCGGCCCGGATCCTGCAGGCCCTGGCCGAGCCGTTCCGGGTCGGTGAGCACCACCTGCTGGCACACGCCAGCCTCGGTGTCGCCATCGCCGGTCCCGGTGACTCGGCCGACGAGGTGCTGCGCAACGCCGACATCGCCATGTACGCGGCCAAGGAGGGCGGCAAGGCGGCCTGGGCCCGGTTCGAGCCGCGGATGCGCCAGGACGTCGTCAACCACGCCCGCCTCGGCAGCGAGCTGCACAACGCGATCATCCGGCACGAGCTCTTCCTGCTCTACCAGCCGGTCTTCGACATCGTCACCGGCCGCCTGCACGGCGCCGAGGCCCTCGTACGCTGGACGCACCCGACCCGCGGCTTCGTCTCGCCCGGCGACTTCATCCCGGTCGCCGAACGCTCCGGCCTGATCGTCCCGCTCGGCTCGTGGGTGCTGCGCGAGGCCTGTGAGCAACTCGCCCGCTGGCGCCACGAACACGGCGACGGGGCGATCAAGGCGATCAACGTGAACGTGGCGGTCCGGCAGCTGCGCGAGCCGGGCTTCGTCGACGAGGTCGCGGCCGTGCTCAGCGAGACCGGGCTGCTGCCGCAGAACCTGGTGCTGGAAGTGACCGAGTCGTCGGTCGCGGACGGCCGGCAGGTGCGCGAGACGCTGCACGCGCTGCACGAGATGGGCGTACGGCTGGCCCTGGACGACTTCGGCACCGGCTCGTCGTCGCTGAGCCTGCTGCGTGCCTTCCCGGTGGACGTCCTGAAGCTGGACAAGTCATTCGTCGACGGCATCGCCGACGGCGAAGACCGAGGCCGCCTGGCCGTGGCCGCGGCAGTGGCCCAGCTGGCCGAGTACTTGCAGCTCAGCGCCGTTGCCGAGGGCATCGAGAGCGAGGCCCAGCTCGAGCGCTTGCGCGAAATGGGCTACCGCCTGGGCCAGGGCTTCTTCATGTCGAAGCCCCTGCCGGCCGACCAGGCCGGCGCGCTGATGGGCGCGCCGGCGCCGGTCGTGGCCTAGGCCTCGATCTCTGGGCGGCCGTCGGTCGCCCAGAGGGTGTGGAACGAACCGTCCTTGTCCGTGCGGCGGTAGGTGTGGGCGCCGAAGAAGTCGCGCTGGCCCTGGATCAGGGCGGCCGGCAGGCGCTTGGCGCGCAGGCCGTCGTAGTAGGCCAGGGCCGAGGCGAAGCCGGGGGCGGGGATGCCCTGCTGAGCGGCCGTCGCCACGACTCGGCGCCAGGCGTCCTGGGCGCCGGAAACGGCGTCGAGGAAGTACTGGTCGACGAGCAGGGTGGCCAGGTCGGGCTGCTTGTCGTACGCCTGCTTGATGAAGTCGAGGAACTTGGCCCGGATGATGCAGCCGTCCCGCCAGATCTTCGCCATCGCGCCCGGGTCGATCGACCAGTCGTACTCCTTGCTGGCCGCCTGGATCTGCTGGAAGCCCTGCGCGTAGGCCACGATCTTGGAGGCGAACAGCGCCTGCTCGACGTCGGCCTGCAGGTCGCCGCCGTGCGCGCCGGCCGCCGCGGACGGGCCGGGCAGCGCCGCGTCGGCCGCGGCCTTGCGTACGTCGGCCCCGCCGGAGAGCGCCCGCGCGAACACCGACTCGGCGATGCCGCTGACCGGCACCCCCAGGTCGAGGGCGGCCTGCACCGTCCAGCGGCCGGTGCCCTTCTGCTCGGCCTCGTCGACCACGATGTCGACGAACGGCTTGCCCGTCTCGGCGTCGACCTGCTTGAGCACCTCGGCCGTGATCTCGATCAGGTACGAACCGAGCCGGCCGGAGTTCCAGCCCTTGAACACCTCGGCGATCTCGGCCGGCGAGTGCCCGCCGACCTGACGCAGCAGGTCGTAAGCCTCGGCGATGAGCTGCATGTCGGCGTACTCGATGCCGTTGTGCACCATCTTGACGAAGTGCCCGGCGCCGTCGGGACCCACGTGCACGCAGCACGGCTCCCCGTCGACCTTGGCCGAGATGTCCTCGAGCAGCGGGCCCAGCGCCTGGTACGACTCGACCGAGCCGCCCGGCATGATGCTCGGGCCGTGCAGCGCGCCTTCCTCACCACCCGAGACGCCCGTGCCCACGAAGTGCAGGCCACGCTCGCGCAGCGCCGCCTCGCGCCGGCGCGTGTCGAGGTAGTGCGCGTTGCCCGCGTCGATGAGCATGTCGCCCTCCTCGAGCAGGGGCGCGAACTCGTCGATCACGGCGTCGGTGGGCGCGCCGGCCTTCACCATGATGATCACGCGACGCGGCCGCTCGAGGCTGGCCACGAACTCCTCGGCGGTCTCGGCCGGGATGAACTTGCCCTCGCTGCCGAACTCCTCGACCAGCTCCTTGGTGCGGCCGTAGGAGCGGTTGTGCACGGCCACGGTGTGCCCGTGCCGGGCGAAGTTGCGCGCCAGGTTCCGTCCCATCACCGCGAGGCCGGTGACCCCGATCTGTGCCTTCTCCGACATCATTGACACCCTTCCCTAGCTGCAAGCCACGCCGCCTATTCTTACGGCTCCGTCATGATCAAGGTTCACCCCCGTGCCACGGTGTCAACACAGTGGGATTTTGCGCCGGTGTGCCACGCGGTGCCCTAAGATCGCGCGGCGGTAGGGTGGGGCGCATGCCGAGCGGGACGTGTCCATGAGGCGCGGCGAGATCTGGACCATCGGCAACCGCACCGACCTGCGCTACCGAGTTCTCGTGCTGTCCGCCGACGCGTACAACGAGCGCGGCAACGCCTCTCCCTACTGCGCGCCGATCGTGCGCCAGCGTGGTGTGACCGAGCTCCCTCCGTACGCGGTGGCTCTGACCGAACAGGACCCGATCACCGGGGTGGTGGTGGTCAACCGGATGCGCCGTCTGCCCGCATCGGTCGGTGCGGAACGTATCGGCATGGTCACCGGGGCGAGCATGGCCCGCCTGACCGAGGCTATGCGGTCACTCTTCGAACTGTGAGCCTTTCCTTTCTCTTAAGCCCGATGTCCGTTCTGCCCCCGGCGCACTCCATCGGGTCACACCCGGTCGGGTGACCGGTGGGACGTCACGCCGCGGGTAGCGAACGGTCGAGATGATCGGCCGATGACGACCCCTGTCCCGCTGACGTATTCAGGTAACGGCACCGGAGCTTCGGGGAGGACATGGCGTGACACAGGCGTACGCGGCGGCGGTGGAGAGCCTGCGCCCCAGCGCGCCGGCGGGCGCCGCCGAGGCCGGTCGCCTGACCGTCGAGCGCGCGGTCGGGCTGCTGGCCGGCCGGGCCCGCTGCCGCCTGGCCGACGCCCACCGCCACCTGCTGCGCATGGCCGCCGAGGAGGCGCGCCCGCCTGCCGAGGTGGCTGCCGGGGTCATCCGGATGCTCGATGTCGCCGACCCGGACACCGGCGTCGTTCTCGGCCTCGACACCAGCCACGTCCCGGATCCGCCCATGGTTCCCGTCCGCCGGTTCGCGCCGTGGGTCAGCCTGGTGCAGCGGGTGCTCGACGTCGCACCCGGCATGGCCTCCTACCTGCGGGCCGAGCGCGGTCCCGACGGCCGGCTGACCGACCTGATCTGGGCCGCCGCCAGCCCCGAGGCGGTCGCACCGGACGGCTTGCGGGGGCATCGGCTGATCGGGTTGCGCATGAGCGAGCACTTCCCCGAGGTCCTGGCCAGTGACCGCTGGGCCACCTACGAGCGTGTCCTCGACACCGGTGTGCCCGCCCATCTCGGCCCGTTCCCGCAGCGTGACGGCCTCTACTCGGTCCGCGCCCACCGGCTCGGCGAGGGTCTGGTGCTCAACTGGACCCGCCACGACCAGGATCCGGGCGGCATCGCCGAACGTCTGGCCGGCACCGAGCGCCTCGGCAACCTCGGGTGGGGCGAGTGGGACCTGATCAGCGGCGAGATCTACTGGTCCGACCAGCTCTATCGCATCTTCGAGCGTGACCCCGGGCAGGGCCCACCCGACCCGGAGGCGCCCGACGAGGCGGGGCTGGAGGAGGACGAGCCGCTGCGGGCCGCGGCCAAGGCGCAGCTCGACCGGGGTGACCGGGTGGACGTGATCACACGGGTGCGGATCAACGGGCGGATCAAGCACCTGCGTACGGTGGCCGACGCCAGCCGTGACGCCGACGGCCGGGTACGGCGGATCTACGGCATCGTCCAGGACGTCACCGAGCAGGAGACCGGGGCCAGGCGGCTGGCCGAGGTCGAGCGTCAGCTCGTCGAGCAGCGCCGCAGCCTGGCCGCCGAGCACGAGCTGGCCGGCCGCCTGCAGCGCATCATCCTGCCCCTCCCGGAGGGCCCGATCGTGCTTCCCGGGCTCAAGGTCGCCCTGCGTTACCTGCCGGCCGGCCAGGAAAACCTGGTCGGCGGGGACTGGTATCACGCCGCCGAGCTGCGTGACGGCTCGGTGCTGCTGGCCGTGGGCGACGTGGCCGGGCACGGCACCCAGGCCGCCACCGCGATGGCCCAGCTGCGGCACGCGCTGCGCGCCCTGGCCGTCACCACCAGCGACCCCGGCGAACTGCTGGGCCACCTCAACAGGCTGACCTGCGACCTCGAACGCGAGTCGCCCGAGATGGCGGCCACCGCCGCGGTCGCCCGGTTCGACCCGGCCCGCAACGAGATCGTCTGGGCACAGGCCGGGCACCCGCCGCCGCTGTTCAACCGTGGCGGCCGCACCGCGCCCCTGGAAAGGCCGGCCGGCCCGATGCTGGGTGTCGTCGACGACGCGACCTACCAGACCGCCCGGATCGACTTCCGGGTCGGTGACCTGCTGCTGCTCTACACCGACGGCCTGGTCGAGCACCGCCGCCGCGGCCCCGACGACGGGCTGGCCTCGGTGATCGCGACCGTCGACGAGGCCGTACGCGCCTCGCCCGACCAGCCGCTGGCTCCGGTGCTGGCCCGGCTGCGGCGCACCAACCCCGACGACGACACCTGCATCCTGGCCGCCCGCCGCGTGACGGGGGAGACCCAGGATCTGCGAAGATTCCTCACCAGCACGGGCAAAATGTCGCATCCACGCCGCTGAGCGGGTGTTTTCGGGAGATCATGTCGCCCGTGGGTCGTCGCACGTACGGTGTCCTGTCGCCCTTCGTCGGGGGCGACTACTACGGGACCATGATCTCGGGGGCGAACGAGGCTGCCGTGTCCCGGGGCGACCGTCTGCTCGCGCTGCAGACCCTCGACCCGGGCTCGTACAACGCCGACCGCAGCGGGCTGCCGGACTACCGGCGGCCGGTCGCCTGGGATCACCTGTCCGGGGTCATGGTGCTGGCGGGGGCCATCCACGAGTCGTACGCGCAAGCGGTTCTGATCGCCGGCCTCCCCGTGGTGACGGTGGGGCACGAGTTGCGTGACTGCTCCGCGACCCTGGCCGACAACAGCGCGGGCGTGCGGGAGGCGGTCGAGCACCTGATCGAACACGGTCACCAGCGGGTCGCGTTCGCCGGGCAGATGGCCCACTTCGACGTGCGGGAGCGGCGGGCGGGGTACGAGAGCGCGCTGACCGGGCACGGCCTGATCCCGTCCGGTGACCTGGCCATCGACGTCACCGACAACCACGAGAGCGGCGGCGAGCTGGCCGCCGACCTGCTGCTCGCGGCCGGGATGCCCGCCACGGCGGTGGTCTGCGGCACCGACCGCAACGCGATGGGCCTGATCCGCCGCCTGGGCGAGCACGGTGTACGGGTTCCCCGCGACCTCGCCGTGGTCGGCTTCGACGACCTGGCCGGCGCCATGTACATGCGGCCCAGCCTGTCCACCGTGCGCCAGTCCGCCGGTGAGATCGGCGCGGCCGCCGTCGAGCTGCTGGCCGAGCTGGCCGGGAATCGCCCGTCGTCGCGGGTCGTGCGGCGGGTGCCGACCACCTTCGTGCGGCGTGACTCGTGCGGCTGCCCGCCGAGCGGGCTGCCGGTCACCGAGGACCTGACCCGCTATCTGTTCGGGCAGGTCTGCAGCCTGCAGGAGATGCTCAACATTCAGCACGAGCTCGGCATCGACCTGCTCGGCGCACACGACCGCGACCCGCGCGAGCTGGGCTGGCTCAAGCGCACCACGGCGTTCGCGGGCTGCCTCGGCCTGTGGTCGGACAGCGCCGTGCCGACCCTCGACGCCGAGCTGCGCATCGAGGGGGAGTACCCGGCCGGTTACGAGCTGGCCGGCGCCACCATGCCGGCCAGCCGGTTCCCGCCGGCCGAGCTGTTCGAGCTGGCCGACGGCGCGGCCGGCGACGCGGTCTTCGTGGTGCCGGTGCGCAGCGCGACCCGCGACTGGGGGATGCTGGCGGCGGTCGGCCACATCCAGGAGAGCTCGCCGCCCGGCAGCGAGATGATGAACCAGTCCGGCGCCCTGCTGGCCGCCGCCCTCGACCGCGGCGCGATGGTGGCCGCGCTGCGCGAGCAGGAGGAACAGCTGCGCGACGCGGCCCTGCACGACGCGCTGACCGGCCTGCCCAACCGGGTGCTGCTGGCCGACCGGATGCGGCAGGCCGGGCTGCGCGCTGCCCGCCAGCCCGGGCACCGTTTCGCCGTGCTGCTGCTCGACCTCAACGGCTTCAAGGCCGTCAACGACTCGCTCGGGCACGCGGCCGGGGACGTGCTGCTCATCGAGGTGGCGCAGCGGCTGACCGGGCTGCTGCGCGACTCGGACACGGTGGCCCGGCTCGGCGGAGACGAGTTCGTGGTGCTGCTCGACGGGCTGCCCGCCGACGGGGCCGAACGGCTGGTCAAGGACACCATCGCCGCCCGGCTGACCGAGCCGTACACCATCGACGGCGGCCGGGTCACCGTCGGCGTGAGCATCGGCGTGGCCCTGAGCGGCGAGAACGCCGACGATTCGGACCGCCTGCTGCGCGAGGCGGACGCCGCCATGTACCGGGCGAAGCTCGCCTCTAGGGCAGCTTCCAGCTCTGACTCGACTCACCCGAGCACGCGCTGACCGTCGTGGTCGCGCCGGCCCGGCCCGGGTCGGTAAGGCAGCCACCGCTAGCCGAGTTGATCAGCGTGCCGTCGCCCCCGGCCCGCCACTGGCTCGAGGCGCCGTCGCCGCACCCCGTGACCCGTACGGTGCCGTCGCCGGTCGACTGCGCGCACTTGCCGGCGACCTGCAGCGTGCCGTCGGTGGCCAGCGTGAACGACTGGTACGCCACCGACATGCAGCCGCTCACCTGCACCGGGCTGCCGTCGGAGCCGAACAGGCTGCCCAGTGCCAGGCAGCGGCCGCTGGCGGCGGTGATCGCGCCGGTGCGGTCCGAGGCGGGCGGGGCCAGGCTCGGTTCGGTGGCCGGCGCGCTGGACGGGGGCGCGCTGGACGGCGTCAGCGTCTGGAGCGACGAGCTGGGCGACGCCGAGGCGCTCGCGGAGGCGCTGGCCGAGGGGCTGGCCGACGCGCTGGCGGAGGCGGTCGCGCCCGGTCCGACGCTCTGCACCTGCTGCTCGAGCGGCGCTTGGCCCCCGATGGCGGGCAGCGCCGTGCCGGGGCGGGGCATCTCGGGATCGGCGGCCGGGCCGAAGATCAGGTAGCCGACCACGCCGAGGGCCAGGGCGGCGCCGCCGGTGAAGATGCCGAGCCGGGCCAGCGGGTGCAGGGTCAGCCGGCTCTTCCGGGGCTCGGCCGGCGGCTCCTCCTCGACGGCCGGCTGAACGAGGGTGTCGGCGTCCATCGGCAGGTCCGCGGTCTCCGGCCACTTCTCGGGCTTCTCGTCCGGCGCCCGCTCCGCCTCGGCCACGGCCTTCACGTACGGCCGCACCAGCACGGGATCCTCGTCCCGCACGTCGTTCTCCGCCATCACTTCTCCCCGGTGCCCAGGTCCACGGTGGACCGGTAGGAGAACATACGCCACATCAGCCCGTATCGATCATCCCATTCCGGACTTTAACCGTACGTATTGGTCTGACCATCTTCCCGTGAGTGGCGTAGGGTCGCCGGATGCCATCGACCCCCCGGATGGCGTGGCTCGACGGGTTGCGGGCCGTCGCCGTGCTGCTCGTGCTCTACGCCCACCTCAGCCGCTACGTGCTGACCGACGTCCGTGCCGTCTCCAGCGAATGGCTGCATGCCGGGCAGGCCGGGGTCATGTTGTTCTTCCTGGTCAGCGGCTACATCATCCCGGCCTCGCTGGAACGGCACGGCAATCTGCGCCGGTTCTGGATCGGTCGTGCCGGACGGCTCCTCCCGCTCTACGCCGCGGTGACGGTCGCGGTGGTCGCGCTCGGGCTCTACCGCCCGTCCGATCCGGCGACCGCCGCGGTGGCGCACGCGACGATGCTCCCGTTCCTGCTGGGCGAGCCGCAGGCCACCCCGGTGTTCTGGACGCTCGCCTTCGAAATGGTGTTCTACCTGCTCGTCACGGCCCTTTTCGCCGTACGTCTGCACCGCGCCGACGCCGTCACGGCGGCGCTCCTGGCGGTGGCCGGGGTGCTGAGCGCGCCGCTCGCCCTCCAGGCCCTGCCGGCCCCGTACGCGGTCCTCGTGCTCATCGCCGGGCTGGCCGCGGTGCTGAGCGGGCGCCGCCGCGTCGTGATCGCCGGGGCCGTGGTGCTCGGCGTCCTGGCCCTGGCGCTGACCGTCACGGGCGCGGCGCCCTCGCACGCCTGGGACGGCCTGCTCATCCTGGCCGTCATGTTCACCGGCACCACGATCTATCGCGCCGACGCCGGGCAGACCGGTTGGTGGCCGGTCGCCGTCGTCGCGCCCGTGGTGGCGGCCGCGCTGGTGCTCAACTGGTTCGCCGAACTCGTCTCACTGGACGCGTTGACGCCGCGCTACATGGCCCGATCGCTGATCACCCTGCTGGTGTTCGCGGGCGCGTTCGCCGTCGGCATGCTGACCCGCCGATGGCGTACCCCGGCCTGGCTGGCCACGATCGGGGTGATCAGCTACTCCGTATACCTCACCCACTACGTCCTGTTGCTGGTGATGCGGCCGCTCCTCGGCCACGACGCGGTCGCGGTGGCGTACGTGGCGGTGGTTCTCATCGTGTCGAAGGTGACGCATCGTTACCTCGAACTGCCCGGGCAGAGGTGGGCCCGCGCGATGTCGGACGTATGGGACCAGGGCCCCCGGGTATCCCGGACCCATGCGCCGGTACGGGGATGAGGTGGCGGCGATCGCCCGCCCGCTGCTCGACGAGGGCGACCTGGACGTCCTGCTCGACCGGGTGGGCGACGCGCGGGTCGTGATGATCGGCGAGGCCAGCCACGGCACGCACGAGTACTACGCGTGGCGGGCTGCGCTGACCCGTCGCCTGATCGCGGAGCGTAACTTCTCGTTCCTCGCCGTCGAGGGGGACTGGCCCGATTGCCGACGTGTCGACGCCGCGGTCCGCGGAGCGCCGGCATCCCCGCTGGAGTCCCTGCTCGGCTACGAACGCTGGCCCACCTGGATGTGGGCCAACGAGGAGGTGCTCGACTTCACGGACTGGCTCCGCTCCCACAATGCCACCCGCCCGGACCGTTCCGCGTTCCCCACCTCCTCCGGCTCCGCCTCCCGTGACGACAAATACGACAAAGTCGGGTTTCATGGGCTGGACGTCTACTCCATGTGGGAGTCGCTGCGCCAAGTCGTCCTGTGGCTGCGGGAGAACGATCCGGAGGCCGCCGGGCATGCCGTCAACGCGTACCAGTGCCTCGCCTCGTACTCGGAGAACCCCCAGTCCTACGCGTGGGCGACCAAGTACTTGCGGGCGAGCTGCCAGGACGAGGTCGTACGGATGCTCATCGAGCTGCGCGGGCGGGACCTGGACGTCTGGCAGAACGCTGAGGTGGTGGCGGGCGCCGAGCACTACTACCGCGCGCTCGTGGCGGGCGGCGCGAGCTCGTGGAACGTACGGGATCGGCACATGGACTCGACGCTGGCCCGGTTGCTCGATCACTACGGCGAGGGCTCGAAGGCCGTGGTCTGGGCGCACAACACGCACATCGGCGACGCGAACGCGACCGACCAGGCCGCCCAGGGCGAGGTGACCCTCGGATCGCTGGCCCGCGAGCGCTTCGGCGCCGGCCAAGTGGTGCTGGTCGGGATGGGCGGCCACCGCGGCTCGGTGATCGCCGGCCGCACGTGGGGCGCTGCCATGACCGAGCTGCCCGTGCCGCCGGGGCGCCCCGGCTCGCTCGAGGACATCCTGCACGCGACCGCGCCGCCCCAGGCGCTGTTCGTCTTCCCTCGGCTTGCCGGGCGACCCGACCTGCTGGTCGACGAGGTGCCGCACCGGGCGATCGGTGTCGTCTACCGTCCCGAGCAGGAGCGCCTGGGCAACTACGTGCCGTCGGTGCTGGGCGACCGCTACGACGCGTTCCTGTGGTTCGACGAGACGCGTGCCCTGCGGCCGTTGCACCCGCTGCACGTCGACATCCACGAGTTCGAGACGTATCCGACCGGCGTCTGACGTCCTCGTCCGGCCTCTTGACACCGCGGGCTGCGAGCGTATTCTCAACCTATCAGTTTATAAACCAGGTGGTTGTCATGCCGGATCCCATCGACGGCGTCTTCGCCGCACTCGCCGACCCGACCCGACGCGCGATCCTCGATCGTCTCGCGACCGGTGACGCGACAGCGGGCGAGCTCGCCGCCAACTTCCCCATCAGCGCCCAGGCCGTCTCCAAACACCTCAACGTGCTCGAGGCGGCGGGCCTGATCGTCCGCACCCGCGAGGCCCAGCGCCGGTGGTGCCGCATCGTGCCCGCGCAGGTGCGTGCGGTGTCCCAGTGGGCCGAGCAGTACAGGCGGCTCTGGGAGGAGCGGTACGACGCGCTCGACGACTACCTGGACCGGCTCCAGCAGGAGGAATCGTGACCCTCAACGTCCAGACCCTCAGCGACACCACACTCGTCATGAGCCGCACGTTCAACGCGCCGCGCGAGCTCGTCTTCGCCTGCCACACCCAGCCCGAACACCTCCGCCACTGGTGGGGCCGGGGCAACCCGCTCGACGTCGAGATGGACTTCCGGGTCGGCGGCAAGTGGCGCTTCGTCGAGCACGCCGACGGCACGGAACACGCCTTCCGCGGCGAGTACCGGGCCATCGACGCGCCCCGGGGCTTCACCTGCACGTTCGAGTACGAGCCGATGGCCGGTCACATCCTCACCGAGCAGTACGTGTTCACCGAGGAGGACGGCAGGACCACGGTCACCACGACCTCCACGTTCGCCAGCAAGGAAGACCTCGACGGCATGGTCGGGTCCGGCATGGAGGTGGGCGCCGAACAGTCGTACGCGGCCCTCGACGACTACCTGGCCAAGCTCTGAACGCCCGCCGGGTTCAGCCCGCCCGGGTCAGGGCCACCACCGGAATCGCCCGGGTGGCCCTGACCCGGCAGCGGCCCACCCGGAATCGCCGGCCGCGAATCACCAGCGGCGCGGGTTCGCCTTTCCCGGACAGGCTCAGTGGCGCCGAGGCGGGCCACGGTCAGGACGCCGTCACGTGAGCGATCGTCAGCGTGATACGCGTGGTCAAGGTCAACGGCCATTCCAGCGACGCCTCCACGGCCGCGGTCGCTTCGGGAAGGCGGGACGGCGGCACCGCGTCGACGGTCACGGCGCCCATGTGGGAGCCGATCCACCGGACGAACGTGGCCGCGTCGGGATAGGTGCTGTCCACGGATACCTCGGTGGTCTCCGCCGTGGCGAAGCCGGCCGCGGTCACGGCCTCGATCAGGCCGGCGGGGGAGCCGAACATGGGGTGCAGCTTCGGACGTTCGGGCGGGGCCGGGGCGTACGTGCCCAGCAGGCGCAACGTCTCCGGGTAGAGCGGGTCGTGGGCGGCGAACGAGCTGAACGCCAGACGGCCGCCGGGGCGCAGGAGGCGGTGGTACTCGGTCAGGGCGGCGGGCGGGTCGGGCAGGAAGAACAGAACCAGTGCCGCCGTGATCAGATCGAACGACGCGGGCGGGAAGTCCGGCTTCTGAGCGTCTCCGGATTGGACGGTGACCTGGGTGAGGCCGGCGGTGGCGGCTGCTGTCCGTTCGACCATGCCGGGGGCGAAGTCGATGCCGGTCACGTGGCCTTCGGGCCCCACTGACCCGGCCGCGGCGAGCAGGGCGGCGCCTCGGCCGCAACCCGCGTCCAGCACGCTTTCGCCCGGCTGCGGGGCGGCTGCGGAGACCAGGGCGGTGGCCAGCGGGGTGAAGAAGTCGACGCCGACGTTGTCGTAGCGCCCGGCGACCTTGTCGAAGACCTCGGCGACACTCATCCGCACAGCATGTCAGCGGGCCGGACCTCGGGGTAGGGAGGTGCAAGCCGCGTCGCACCGGTCACGGCCGCCGCCAGGAAAGTCGCGGCGTGGTCGACCGTGATCGTCAGGCCGCGGCGGCCGTCGAGCGTCCCCCGGGGCGAGGCCCAGCACGCCCGGGCGGCGATCCGGTAGGCGGCGTGGTCGGTGAGGGAGAGATGCACGGCGCCGGTCAGAACGTAGGCAGCCGAAGACGGCGGGCGGGAATCGCGCCGTGCGGACACGGCGATGCCCGGCAGAACACGAGGTCTGCCGGGCATCGGATGTGATCGTCGAGCCCGTGGGCCCGAGCGGTCAGTTGTCGGCGGCGAGCTGCTTGGCGCGCTCCGGCCAGGTCGCCAGGCTCGGCGCGGAACGCATGCCGGCCGCGGCGACGGCCGCGCGCAGGGCGGGGACGTCGGTGTCGGCGAGCTTCGCGTACGTGGTGATGCCGCCGGCGGCCAGTGCCATGGCCATCTTCGGGCCGATGCCGGGGATCTTGGTGAGGTCGTCCGGCTCGGCCACGGACACGGCGACCGGCGCGGGCGTGGCGTCGACCTGCTCCGGCTCGGCGGCGCCGGGAACCGGGACCGCAGTGTCCGGAGTGGAGGCTGCCGCGTCGACAGCGACGGGTGCGGGCACGGCGGCGACCTCGTCGGCCGCGTCCGCACCCGGAACGGCGGCGACCGGCTTCGGCTTGGCCGTACGGGTGCGGGCCGCGCGCGGCTTGGGAGCCGGCTTGGCGGCCACGGGCGTGGGCTCGGCCACGGGCGACGACACGACTGTCGGCTCGGCGGCCACCGCGACGGGCTCGGGCTCGGCCGGGCGCGCCGAGGCGGGCGTGCGCTGGATCTGCTCGGTCACGGTCTCGCCGAGCGGGTCGTCGACGTGCGCCGTGGCCCGCTCGGTGGCCGGCTTGGCCCCGGCGACCGGCTCGGCGTCACCGGCGGCGGGCTCGGCATCAGTGGCGACCGGCTCGATGCCGGCGGCGGGCTCGGCGTCAGCGGCGGCCGGTTCGGCAACGACGGCGACGGGCTCGGCCTCGGCAACGACGGCGGGCTCGTCGGCGACGGGCTCGGCTGCGGCGGCAACCGGCTCGGTCTCGAGGGCGGCAACCGGCTCGGTCTTGGCGACGGCGACCGGCTCGGTCTCGGTCTCGGTGGCGGCGGGCCCGGCGACGGCGACGGGCGCGGGTGCTTCGGCGGGCTCGTCAGCGACCGGCGCAGGCCAGCCGGCCGGCTGGGCGGCGGGCTCGTCGACGACGGGCTCGGCGACGGCGACCGGCGCGGGCGACTCGTCGGCACTGTCCGCGGACTTCGCGCCGGCCTTCGGCTCGTCCTCGGTGGTCGGGGTCTCGACTGCGGTGACCGGCGTGTTGGTGGTGGAGGCGCCCGGGGTGGTCGCGTCCGTGGCGGCTGCGCCGGACCGCAGTCCGCGCACAAACCACCCGGCGACAAATCCGACGACGACCCCGGCAACAAGGGAGAGGAACGATGCCATATGAAGGGCTCCGAACGATGAGAGCTGCGGATGTAGCGCGCAGCTTTGCACATCCCCCCGTTTGCGCACCATGTGGGTGGTGCTAAGGAACAAAATCCGGTTACCGGTGGTCATGCCACGGTCACCCCGGAGGTCGATCCGCGGAGGACTGAAGTGCCGGAGGCGCCCGGCCCTCACTCGCAAAACGACCGAATGCCCAAAAAGGAACCGGGGTGAGGGCTATGCGGGGGTGGGGTCGCCGCGCTTGGCTTTCTGGATCTGTTCGTAGACGTGGGTGCGCAGCTCGGTGAAGCGGGCATCCGCCCGGGTGTGCAGTTGATCACGGTCGGCGGGCAGGTCGACGGTGATCGCGTCCTGCACGACAGTGGGCGACGACGACAGCATCACGACTCGTTGTCCCAGGTAGACCGCCTCGTCGATGTCGTGGGTGATGAACAGGACCGTCACCCCGAGCCGCTGCCACAGCGCCCGCACCAGATCTTCCAGGTCGGCCCGGGTCTGCGCGTCGACCGCCGCGAACGGTTCGTCCATCAGCAGCGTCGACGGCTCGTACGCCACGGCCCGCGCGATCGCGACCCGCTGCTGCATGCCGCCGGAGAGCTGCCACGGAAACGCCGACTCCGTGCCGGCCAGCCCCACGGCGTCCAGCGCCTCCGAGACGAGGACAGATCGCCGCGTACGGGGAAGCTTCTTCTGTTTCAACGGCAGCTCGACGTTGTCGCGCACACTCATCCACGGGAACAGGCTCCGCCCGTACTCCTGAAAAACCATCGCCAGCCCCGGCGGGGGACCGCTGACCGGGTTCCCGTCGAGGCGGATCGTGCCACCGCTCGGCTCGAGCAGCCCGGCGATGCAGCGCAGCAGCGTGGTCTTGCCGCAGCCGGACGGCCCGACCAGGCACACCAGCTCGCCGCGTTCCACGCTGAACGTCAGGTCGCGCAGCGCCTCCACCGAGCGCCGGCCCGACTTGTAGACCTTGCGCAGTCCGGACACCTCGAGCATCGTCATCGACCTCTCGCCGCGGCGCGCAGACCGTGGTACCAGCGGAGGGCCCGCGTCTCGGCGAGCCGGAAGAGCAGCGACAACCCGAATCCGAGCAGTCCGAGCAGGATGATCCCGCTCCACATCTCGGGGATCGCGAAGCCGCGCTGGAACTGGACGATGGTGAAGCCGAGCCCGTTGCCGGCGGCGAACATCTCGCTGATCACCATGAGGATGATCGCGAGCGACAGCGCCTGCCGCAGTCCCGCCGCGATCTGGGGCGACGCCGAGGGCAGGATGACCTGGCGGATCCGGGAGACACCCGTGACGCCGTACGCGCGGGCGGTGTCGAGCTGCACGCTGTCGACCGCCCGTACGCCTTCGACCGTGTTCAGCAGCACGGGCCAGACGCAACCGGACACGATCACGATGATCTTCATGCCGTCCCCGATCCCGGCGAACAGCATGATCACCGGCACCAGCACGGGCGGCGGGACGGCCCGGAAGAACTCGAGCACCGGTTCGGCGGTGGCCCGCAGGCCGGGGCTGAGGCCGATGGCCAGGCCGAGCGCCACCCCGATCACCGCCGCCAGCGTGTAGCCGGCCGCGAGCCGGAGCAGGCTGGGCAGCACGTCGGCTTCGAGGCGGTCGAGCGTCCACGTCCTCGCGAAGGCGCGGAGGATGTCCCGCAGCGGCGGCGCGTAGAAGTTCTCGCTGCCCGCGCTGAACACGTACCAGGCCGCGAACAGAACGACCGGCAGACCAAGGACGTACGCCACCCGTTTCAAACTGAGTCTCCGTGGGCATGCCCTCCTGGCCCTGCGATCGCTCCGCTCACTCCGGTGCAGTCGGTCATGCCGGGACCTCACGCCGTACGGACTGGTGCCAGGCCAGCGAGCGGCGTTCGAACGTCCGGGCGGCCAGGTTGATCGCGACCCCGATCAGGCCGGTCACCGCGATCAGGGCGTACATGTCGGGCACCGCGCCCGAGGTCTGCGCGACGGCGATCATCTTGCCGAGCCCGGGCGCGCCGATGACGAGCTCCGCGGTCACGGCCAGCACCAGAGCCACCGACGCCGCCAGGCGGACGCCCGTGAAGACGTACGGCAATGCGGTTGGCCAGAGGACGTGCCGGACGCGAGCCCAGGCGCCGAACCGGAAACTGCGCGCGGTCTCCTCGGCGATCGGGTCGACGTCGGCCACCCCGTACAGCACCTGCACCAGCACCTGCCAGAACGCCGCGTACACGACGAGCAGCAGGGTCGACCCGAGTTCGGTGCCGTAGAGCAGCACCGCGAGGGGGATCAGCGCCACCGAGGGGATCGGCCGCAGGAACTCGATCGTCGAGGCGGTCGCCGCCCGCAGCGCCGGAACAGCGCCGATGACGACGCCCGCGACCACCCCGGCCACCACCGCGAGGGTCAGGCCGATCGCCCAGCCGGTCAGGGTGTCGCCGACCGCCCGCCAGAACTCGGCCGTGACCACCTCGTCGCCCAGCGCGGCCGCTATCCGGCTGGTGGGCGGCAGGTAAGCGTCGTCGACCAGTCCGAGCCGTGGCAACGCCTCGACGAGCAGGAGGAGACCGGCCAGGCCGGCGAGCCCCTTCACGGAAGAATTTTGCTCACGTCGGGAGTGGCGCCGTCGAAGATGCCGTCCTGTTCGCCCAGCTTGGCCAGCGTCTCGACCGACGCCTGGTTGATCTCGGTAGGCCACTTCGGAAGGATCAGCTCGCCGCGGGTCTTCTCGTCGATCTTCGTGTAGCTGCCGAGGACCGCGCGCACCTCGTCGGGGTGGGAGCCGGCGTACGTCAAAGACTCGTTGATCGCCTCGGTGAACCGCTTGACCAGGTCGGCGTCCTCACCGGCGAGCTTGGCCGAGGTGAAGTACGCGGCCACCGTCAGGCCGGGCGCGGCGTCGACGAAGTTGGACGCCACCAGCCGCCCGCCGGCCGCCTTGACCTGCGACAGTTGCGGCTCCACAACCCAGGACGCGTCGACCTGCCCGTCCTGCAGCGCGGCCGGCATGTTCGGGAACGGCATCTCGACGAAGGCGACGCTCTTCGGGTCGCCGCCGGCCTTGCGCACGGATTCCCGTACGGTCGTGTCGCCGATGTTCTTGAGGGTGTTGACCGAGATCTTCTTGCCGGCCAGGTCGGCGGCCGTCTTGATCGGGCTGTCCGCCTTCACCATCACGGCGCCGAAGTCCTTGCCCTGCTCGCCGGTCGACGCGACGCCGGCCGCCACCGTCTTGATCGGCACGTTCTTGGTCTGCGCGATCAGCAGCGATGTCATGTTGCTGAAGCCGAACTGGAACTGGCCGCTCACGACGCCGGGCACGATGGCTGCGCCGCCCTGCCCGGCCTCCATGGTCAGCTCGATGTTGCGGCTGGTGAAGAACCCCTTCTCCTTGCCGAGATAGATGGGCGCCACGTCGAGGATCGGGATGACGCCGACCTTCACCTGGTCGGCGCCGGACTCGGTCCCGCCGGACGATTCGCCCGAGGAGCCGCAGGCCGTGGCCGTGAGAAGCAGCCCGGCCAGTGCCAATCCGCTCAAGGCGCGTCGCATGCGTTGCCTCCGGCATTCCGAACGAGAAGTCCTCGTAGGAACGTAGGTCGCGCGCCGTTTCCAGTCAACGATCTTCGTCGATGCCCGTACGGCGGCACGTGCTCGCGATCGATGTCCACGTTCCCCTGCACGGGAAAAGGGTTACCGAAACTTTCGGAACCGGTAATGTCCCTTTAATGGCCAATAGTGACGACTGGGAGCGCGCCCATCGTCAATGGTAAACAACATTGGTCGTTGTGGTTTCCGGAACTTGTCGTTAACGTTTCGATCGATCCGGGTCACTTTCTGCTGCAGCGGTCCGCAGGGCGCTTCCACCGGCGCCCTCGGTTCGTGCCGTCCCCTCAGCTCGAAAGGCACCTGCCATGAGACATATCCCCAAGAGCCGGCATGTCCTCGCCGGTTCACTCGGCCTGCTGGTCGCGGCCGGCGCCTTGACCGTGGCCTCCACCGCGAACGCCGCCACCACGCTGGGCGCGTCCGCGGCCGCCTCCGGCCGGTACTTCGGCACCGCCGTCGCGGCGTACAAGCTGAGCGACTCGACGTACTCGGGCATCCTGAACCGGGAGTTCAACTCGATCACGCCCGAGAACGAGATGAAGTGGGACGCGACCGAGCCGCAGCAGAATCAGTTCAGCTTCGGCTCGGCCGACCAGATCGTGGCGCGGGCCCGGTCCATCGGGGCCAAGGTACGCGGCCACGCGCTCGCCTGGCACCAGCAGCAGCCGGGCTGGACCTCGAGCCTGAGCGGCACCGCGCTGCGCAACGCGATGCTCAACCACGTCACCCAGGTCGCCACCCACTACAAGGGCCAGATCGACTCGTGGGACGTGGTCAACGAGGCGTTCGAGGACGGCGGGTCCGGCGCCCGCCGCGACTCCAACCTGCAGCGCACCGGCAACGACTGGATCGAGGCCGCGTTCCGCGCCGCCCGCGCCGCCGACCCGGCCGCCAAGCTCTGCTACAACGACTACAACACCGACGGGCAGAACGCGAAGAGCAATGCGGTCTACGCGATGGTGCAGGACTTCAAGGCCCGCGGCGTGCCGATCGACTGCGTCGGCTTCCAGTCGCACTTCAACGCGCAGTCCCCGCTGCCCTCGGACTACCAGGCCAACCTGCAGCGCTTCGCCAACCTGGGCGTCGACGTGCAGATCACCGAGCTCGACATCGAAGGGTCCGGAACGGCGCAGGCCAACTCCTACGCGGCGGCCGTGCGCGCCTGCCTTGCGGTGACCCGCTGCAACGGCATCACCGTGTGGGGCATCCGCGACAGCGACTCGTGGCGGGCCAGCGGCACCCCGCTCCTGTTCGACAACAGCGGCAACAAGAAGGCCGCGTACAACTCGGTCCTCGACGTGCTCAACAGCGTGACCACGCCGACGTCGCCGCCCACCTCGCCCCCGACCTCGCCCCCGACCTCCCCGCCCACCTCGCCCCCGACCTCCCCGCCGACGTCGCCACCCGCCGGCTCGGGCTGCACCTCGACGATCACCCTCAACCAGTGGAACGGCGGCTTCGTCGCCACCGTGCGGGTGACCGCGGGCGCCAACCGTCTCAACGGCTGGACCGTGAACGTCACCCTTCCCGCCGGCGCGGCCGTCACCAACGCCTGGAACGCGCAGGTCAGCGGCACGAGCTTCAGCAACGTGTCGTACAACGGCTCGGTCAACGCCGGCGCCACCACCGAGTTCGGCTTCCAGGGCACGGGCACCGGCCCGTCCGTCTCCACCTGCACGGGACGCTGATCGACTTGGCCGCGGGCGCTTTCCACCGGGCGCCCGCGGCCTTCCGAGGGGATCACCATGAGAACTCTCCGGCGTGCCGTGGTCGCCGTGCTGGCGGCCGCCGGCCTCGCGCTTGCCGCACCCGCCCTCCCGGCCCGGGCCGCGTCCCTGCAAGAGGTGACCGGTTTCGGCAACAACCCCACCAACCTCCGCATGCACCTGTACGTCCCGGATCGCCTCGCCGCCAACCCGGGTCTGCTCGTGGCCGTGCACTACTGCACCGGCACAGGCCCGGCGTTCTATTCCGGCACGGAGTTCGCGTCGCTCGCCGACCAGTACGGGTTCATCGTCATCTACCCGTCGGCCACGCGGTCGGGCCAGTGTTTCGACGTCTCCACTCCGGGTGCCCTGCGGCACGACGGCAACAGTGACCCGGCCGGCATCGTGTCGATGGTCCGGTACGTGCAGCAGCGCTACGGCACCGACGTCAACCGCACGTTCGTCTCCGGGGCGTCCTCGGGCGCGATGATGACCAACGTCCTGCTCGGTGACTATCCCGACGTGTTCGCGGCCGGGTCGGCGTTCGCGGGCGTGCCGTTCGGCTGCTTCGCCACCACCGACGGCTCGATGTGGAACAGCGCCTGCGCCAACGGCCAGGTCTCCAGGACCCCGCAGGCGTGGGGTGACCTCGTACGGGCGGCCTACCCCGGCTACACCGGCCGGCGTCCCCGCATGCAGGTCATGCACGGCACGAACGACACCACGCTGCGGTATCCGAACTTCGGTGAGGAGATCAAGCAGTGGACGAACGTGCTGGGGGTCTCGCAGACGCCGGTGCTCACCGACACCCCGCAGAGCGGCTGGACCCGTACGCGGTACGGCTCCTCCGCCGTGCAGGCGCCGGTCGAGGGGATCAGCGTCGCCAACACCGGCCACAACCTGCCGCTGGCGGGCATGGCGCGGCTGGCGATCTCCTTCTTCGGCCTGGACGGGACCACGACCCCGCCGCCGACGACCCCACCGCCCACCACCCCGCCGCCGACGACTCCACCGCCCACCACGCCTCCGCCGACGACGCCTCCGCCCACCGGAGACGCGGCGTGCCGGGTGACGACGACGGTCAACGCGTGGAACACCGGCCTGACCGCGCAGGTGAAGATCGCGAACACCGGCAGCACCGCGATCAACGGCTGGAGCCTGGGCTTCGCCCTGCCGTCCGGGCAGAGCATCACCTCGGGCTGGAACGCCACCTACTCGCCCACGTCGGGCCAGGTCACGGCGCGCAACATGAGCTACAACGGCACGATAGCGGCCGGCTCCTCGGTCGAGATCGGCTTCCAGGCCAACCACACCGGGAACAACGCGGCTCCGAGTGGCTTCACGCTCAACGGCGCGGCGTGTTCCACGACCTGACCGCCGGCCCGGTGTCGGGCTGATCCGGCCGCCGCTCAGGTCAGAAGGCGCCGCCGTTGGGACCGTCCCCGCGGCGGCGCCTTCCTGTCACACGGTCCGCAGGTCGAGGCTGTGCCAGGTGATCTCCTCGTCGCCCGTGGTGGTCGACCACCACAGCATGCCGCCGCGCGTGAAGGCGCCGTCGGCGTTGGCGGCGATGTCAACCGTACGGCCGGTGACGATGTCGTGGACGACCAGCCCGGCCACGCCGGTCACCTCGGTGTCGGGGCCCGGCTCGGCCAGGATCTCGAACCGGTCCAGCACCGCGACGTCGGTGACCGCGGCCTGAGCGGCCCCACCGGCGATCTTGCGGCGGCCGGTGCCGTCGGGGCGTACCAGGTCGATGCGGTCCAGGGTCTCCTCGCCCATCACCATCGAGCGGCACCACACCGGACCGCAGGTGAGCTGCTCGAGGGCGCCGCCGGCGGCGATCGGGGTGTCGCGGGCCGTGGTCAGGTTGCGCAGCCGAGGCTCACCCGACGTGGAACCGTCGTCCACCAGCCACGGCCAGGCCGACATCGACCACTGGCCGGGCTCGACCCGTACGGTCACCTTGCCCCCGCCGACGGGAACCGACCGGATCTCGGTCTGCTTGCCGGCGGCGGCCGCCCAGTGCACCCGGCCGTCGGCCACCACCAGGTCGTACTGGTTGCCGTAGAACACCGCCTGACCCGTGTCGGAGGTCAGCAGCCGGGCCGGTCCGCCGCCGGTCCGCGCCGCCCACAACTGCGGCTTGCGGTCCGCTGCCGACTCCATCCAGAACACCTGGCCGTCGCTCGCGGTGAACGCCTCGAACTGCGGGTTCCCGGCGAGCGAGAGCCGCCGGAGTTCCCGGACCTGATTTCCCGTACGGATCAGCAGCCGCTGCTCGGATCCGGCCGGTGAGGGCGCCGTGCCGACGGCGGTGGTCGCGTCGAGGAACAGCGTCGGCGCGAACAGCGGGCCGTCTGGGAGCGAGGCGGGCAGGTCGGCGCGCTTGGCCTGGGGCCAGGCGGCGAGCGCGTCGGTGCGGGCCGGTGGCGCCGGGGGCCGGTCGTCGTCGCCGGGACCGGTGACGATCAGCGCGGCCCCGGCGGCCAGAGCCACCAGCAGCGGGACCCTCCTCATGCGTACGGCTGTTTCGGTCGGGGGACCTCCTGCCACGACTTCACCTCGAGGTAGGCCACGTCGACGTTGTTCACCGGGTCCTTGCCGCGCCGGCTGGTGTAGACACCGGTGACCTCGACCCACGTGTCGGCGGGGACGTCGATCGGCGCGAGGCCGGTCAGCCCCAGCTTGATCGGGCGGCCGTCGGCGGCGCAGCAGGACAGCACGATCCGGGCCAGCATCGGGGCCCCGTCGGGGGCGGTGGTGAGGAAACCGGTCAGCCGCAGATCGCGACCGGTGAGGCTGCGGCCCTCGTCGAACAGCGCCCGCGAGGCGTAATCGATCAGGGTCAGCTCGACCGAGGAACCGGCGGGCAGCGGGGGATAGTCCGAGTCACCGACGGGGGCGGCCACCACGCTTCCGGCCTGATTTGCCGCGTACGACCCCAGGGCCGGGGGCGCCACCAGCAACAGTCCCAGCACCGGCAGCAGGAGCAGCCACCCGACGCGCGGAGCGTGATGCTCGTGGTCGTGCTCGGCCTGCTCGGTCGCCCGCCACGAATGCCAGATCGTCATGACGGCCGCCGCCACCAGCAGCAGACCCGTGGCGATCAGGAACGGCCGCAGACCCTCCTTGACGTACCGCAGATAGAGGTCGGTGAGTGAGGCGCGCAGGATCGCACCCCCGAACAGCAGCAGGACGACACCCTGGGTCAAGCGGCTCACAGCAGCACCAGCCCGATTCCGGTCGCGACCAGCACCGCGACGACGAAGGTGGCCGGCGCGAACCGGGCCGCGAACCGGCGGCCGAACACCCCGGTCTGCATCGAGATCAGCTTGAGGTCGACCATCGGCCCCACCACCAGGAACACCAATCGTGACGTGAGCGAGAACTGGCTCAGCGAGGCCGCCACGAACGCGTCGGCCTCGCTGCAGATCGACAGCAGCACGGCCAGCACCGCCAGGGCGAGGATCGACAGCACCTCACTGGACGCCAAGCCGGTCAGCCAGGCCTCCGGGACCACCACGTTGATCGTCGCCGCGGCGGCCGCGCCGACCACCAGGAAACCGCCCGCGTGCAGCACGTCGTGCCGGCAGGCGGCCCAGAACGCGCGCCCCCTCGACATGTCGTCCAGCTCGGGCCGGTGCGGCAGCCGGATCCACTCGGCCCGGCCCAGGCGCAGCCACAACCACCCGATCAGCACGGCGACCACCAGGCTCGCGACACCCCGGGCAACGGCCATCTCGGGCCGCCCCGGGAACGCGACCACCGTGGCCGTCAGCACAATCGGGTTGATCGCCGGCGCCGCCAGCAGAAAAGCCAGCGCCGCGGCCGGCGTGACCCCGCGGCGGATCAACGACCCGGCGATCGGCACGCTGCCGCACTCGCACCCGGGCAGCACCACCCCGGCCAGGCTCGCGGCCGGCACGGCCAGCGCCGGGTGACCCGGCAGGGCCTTGGCCCAGAAGGAGCGCGGCACGTAGACCGCGATCACGGCCGACAGCGCCACCCCGAACACCAGGAACGGCGCCGCCTGCACCAGCACCGACACGAAAACCGTGGTCCATGTCTGCAGGGCCGGCCCGGAGACCAGCTCGGACAGCGGCCCGCGGAACACCACCAGCAGCACGAGCAGCCCGGCAAGAATTTCGAGCGACCCGATCGCCCGCTCGCCCTTGCCGCTCTTGTCGCTCTTGTCGTGCGACTTGCCGTGCCCGACGCCGCGCGGGTCGTCGTCCGGAGGCTGGTCCGGCGAGTTCCAGTCGATGTCCTCGACGTCGAGGCGGGAGGGGGGCAAGAGTCACTCCAATGCGGTCGGCCGCGCCCAACATACCCGTCCGGACCCGCCCCGCCCGCACCCCGCTCGGGGGAATCTCCGGCTGACCTGAACTGCGCATATGTTCATCTATGCATGCGCCGGGAGGGCCACCCCGCCAAGCCGGCGGCGCGGTATCTTGGGCCTGGTCGCCGATCCCGTTCCAGGAGGTGTTCATGACTGCCGAGATGGTTGCGCCGGCCTGGATGCATCAGCAGGTCACGGCCGAGCAGTACGACTCGTGGACAGAGGAGCAGTGCGCGGGTATCGAGATCGTGGACGGGATGGTCGTCGTGAGTCCGAGCGCGTCCAAGCGACACAACCGTGTAGCCCGGCTCCTGGCAAACGCCCTCGACGCCGCCGCGGGGCCGGACTGGAACGCCGACACCGACTTCGACGTCCGGCTTCACGATGTGCCGCTGACCAACCGCCGCCCCGACGTGACGGTGTACCGGGCCGACACCCTGGACGTGCTGCCGACCCGGCCCGAGCATGTGCTCCTGGTGGTCGAGGTTGTCTCGCCCGGGTCGGAGACGACCGACCGGATCGTCAAGGCCGACCAGTATGCCAAGGTCGGCATCCAGTTCTATTGGCGTGTCGAGCAGGCCGCGACGGGCACACCACTTGTCTACACGTACGTGCTCGATCCCGCGGCGGGACGCTACCGCGACGGGGAGGTCTTCACCGGCGTCGTCAAGACGGCTGCGCCCTTCCCGGTCGAGGTCGATCTCGGCCGAGTGTGAGCGTCGTCAGAGGCCGATCGGCAGGCCGGCGTAGTTCTCAGCCAGGCCGGTGGCGCCGGCCTGGCTGGTGGTGACCCAGCGCAGCTGGGAGAGCTGCAGCTGGGCGTCGAACGGGTCGCCGCTCGCGTGCAGCATCGTGGTCATCCACCACGAGAAGTGGGTGCACCGCCAGACCCGGCGCAGAGCGTCGTCGGAGTAGCTGTCGGCGAACCGTGAATCCCCCTCGACCAGCAGCGCCACCAACGCCCGGCTCAGCAGCGCCACGTCGGCGACGGCCAGGTTGAGCCCCTTCGCGCCGGTCGGCGGCACGATGTGGGCGGCGTCCCCGGCCAGGAACAGCCGGCCCCGCCGCATCGGGGTCTGCACGTAGCTGCGCATCGGCAGCACGCTCTTGTCGGTGACCGGCCCCGGCGTCAGCTTCCAGCCGTCCTGCCCGTGCCCGAGCCGCTTGGCCAGCTCGGCCCAGACCCGGTCGTCGGGCCAGTCGGCCGGGTCGGTCCCGTTCGGCACCTGCAGGTAGAGCCGGCTCACCGTCTCGGAGCGCATCGAGTGCAGCGCGAACCCGTCCGGGTGCCACGCGTAGATCAGCTCGTCGGTCGACGGCGCCACATCGGCCAGGATCCCGAGCCACGAGTACGGGTACACCCGCTCGAACCGTTCGTCCGGCGCCGCCGCGGCGCGTGCGGGGCCGAACGACCCGTCGCAGCCCGCGATCACATCCGCGTCCAGCCGTCGCGCCTTCCCCGCCGAGTCCACGAAGGTCACGTACGGCCGATCCTCCACCGAATGCAGCACCACGTCGCTGACCTCGTAGCGCACGTCCGCCGTACCCGCCGCCACCAGGTCCTTCTGCACCTCGGTCTGGCCGTAGACCCAGACGCTGCGCCCGGCCAGGTCGACGAAGTCCAGGTGGTGCCGCTCGCCGGGCATCTGCAGATAGATCCCGCGGTGCTCGTGGCCCTCGGCGCGCAACCGATCGCCCAGCCCCACCGACTCCAGCAGCTCGACGCTCGAGCTCTCCAGGATGCCGGCCCGGATGCGGGCGGCCACGTACTCCTGCGAGCGGGTCTCGATCACCACCGCCTCGACGCCGCCGCGGTGCAGCAGGTGGGCGAGGAGCAGACCGGCCGGGCCGGCGCCGATGATGGCGACCTGGGTGCGCATGGGTTCAGCCAACGGCAGCCCCGGCGCCGCGGGCAAGGACCTGTTTCCGTTCAGCGGAAGCCAGCGTACGGCCGATCCCGTGGGCTGCCACCTGCAACGCCGACACCAGCCGGGCCTGTTCACGCCGCAGGTCCGGCACGACGATGCCGAGCGCCGCCACGACGTCGTCGGCAGGACCCCGTACGGGCACCGCGACCGAGCACGCGCCCAGGCTCATCTCCTCACCCGTGGTCGCGTACCCGTCGGAGCGGACGCGGCGGAGCTGCTCGGCCAGCCGGGCCGGTTGGGTGATCGTGTACGGCGTGACCCGTGTCAGCCGCGCGAACGCCTCCCGCCGTACGGGCTCCGGAGCGTACGCGAGAAGCACCTTGCCGACCCCCGTGGCGTGCAGCGGAAGCCTCGACCCGACCTTGCTGACCACCGGCACCGACACGTGCCCCGACAACCGGTCGACGTACAGCGCCTCGCAGCCGTCGCGGACCGCCAGATGCACCGTGGCCAGGGTGGCGCCGTACAGGTCGTGCAGGAACGGCGACGCGGCCTGGCGCAGCCCGGACTGCACCGGCGCGAGCAGCCCGAGATCCCACAACCGGCGCCCGATCACGTATTCGCCCGAGTCCAGCCGGGCCAGCGCACCCCACTCGCGCAGCTCGCCGACCAGCCGGTGCGCCGTCGCCAGCGGCAGCCCGGACCGGCGGCTGAGCTCGCTCAACGTCAGGCTGCGGTGCTCCGCGTCGTAAGCGCCGAGCAACGCCAGGGCCCGGGAGGTCACACTGGCCGCCATGGGCACCCCTTCCACTGGACGGAAGGCAAGTATCGTGCCGCCGCCGTCGCCTGGTCTAGCGTCCCCACCGTGACGACCCAGGCCGACATCAGCCGCGAGATCGACGAGCTGCGGGGGAGCGGGGGACCGCAGCCCCGCCTGGACTACCCGCCCTATCGCAGCAGCGTCCTGCGGCACCCGACCCGCGACCGGCAACTGGTCGACCCCGAGGGCGTCGAGCTGTGGGCGCCCTGCTTCGGGCACGCCGACGTCGCCGCGACCGAGGCCGACCTGACGATCCAGCGCTCGGGCGAGCCGCTGGGTGAACGCATGGTCGTCACCGGGCGGATCACCGACGGCGAGGGACGACCCGTACGGAATCAGCTTGTCGAAATCTGGCAGGCCAACGCGTCGGGGCGTTACTGGCATCAACGCGACCAGCACCCGGCCCCGCTCGACCCCAACTTCGTCGGCGCCGGCCGCTGCCTGACCGACTCCGACGGCGTCTACTCGTTCCAGACGATCAAGCCGGGCGCGTACCCGTGGCGCAACCACGTCAACGCGTGGCGGCCCGCGCACATCCACTTCTCGCTGTTCGGCACCGACTTCACGCAACGCCTGGTGACACAGATGTACTTCCCGGGCGACCCGCTGTTCGACCTCGACCCGATCTATCAGTCGATCACCGACCCCAAGGCGCGCGAACTGCTCGTCGCCACCTACGACCACGACCTGACGACACCGGAGTACCGGCTCGGCTACCGGTGGGACATCGTGCTCAGCGGCACCCACCGCACGCCCCTGGAGGAAGAGTGAGCATCGCACCCGGTCAGACCGTCGGGCCGTTCCTCCACCTGGGCCTCACCGTCGAAGGCGGCAACCTCCTCGTTCCCCCGGGCCACCCCGACGCCGTACGCCTCCACGGGCGCGTCCTGGACGGTGCGGGCGCCGGCGTTCCCGACTCGGCGATCGAGATCTGGCAAGCCGACGGGTCGGGCCGTGTGCCCCGTGCCACCGGCTCCCTGCACCGCGACGGTTTCACGTTCACCGGGTGGGGCAGGAGCCAGACCGACGGCGACGGCAACTACTGGTTCTCCACGCTGGTCCCGGGCGCGACCTCGCCGGGGCGCCGCCCGTTCATCGCGGTCACCGTGTTCGCCCGCGGGCTCACCGACCGCCTCTTCACGCGCGCCTACCTTCCCGGCGACGAACCGGATCCGCTGCTCGACGGGCTCGAACCCGGGCTGCGCGATACGCTGATCGTCAGTCGCGAGGAGCGCGGGCTGCTCTTCGACATCCACCTGCAGGGCGAAGGTGAGACGGTGTTCCTGAGCTATCCCCGGCAGGCCCGGTGACCCTTCTCCGGCCGGTCCGATGAGCGATCTGCTCTGGCCGGGTGACGCGCGGGCGGACGACCTGTGCACCGACGCGAGCTTCCTCGCCGCCATGCTGCGGGTCGAGTCGGCCTGGATCGACGCCGACCTGTCCGCCCTGGCCGGGCCGGACGATCTGCAGCACCTGAGCGAGGCCGCCGAAGAGGGCGGCAACCCGGTCATCCCGCTGCTCTCCCTCCTTCGTACGCGGATCGACGAGCCCCGCCTGCACCTCGGCCTGACCAGCCAGGACGTGCTCGACACGGCCCTCGTGCTCTGCCTGCGCGAAGCCGCAGCCCGGGTCCACGCCGACCTCGGCGCCCAGATCGCCACCCTGGCCGCCCTGGCCGACCGGCACCGCCACACCGGCATGGCCGGCCGCACCCTCACCCAGCACGCCGTCCCCATCACGTTCGGGCTCAAAGCCGCGGGCTGGCTCCAGGGTGTGCTCGACGCCCGGGACGCCCTGGCCGCGGCCCAGCTCCCGATCCAGATCGGCGGCGCGGCCGGCAGCCTGGCCGCGGTGGTGGCCATCGAGGGCTCACCCGAACTGGCGGTGGCCCGGGTCGCCGCCACCGCCGCCCGGCTCGGCCTGCCCCTGCGCCAGCCCTGGCACACCGGCCGGGCGCCGCTCACCCGGTTCGGCGACGCGCTCGTGACCTGCACCGACGCCTGGGGCCGGATCGCCAACGACGTGCTGCAACTGACCCGCCCCGAGATCGGCGAGGTGTCCCTGGCCCACGGCGGCGGCTCGTCCGCGATGCCCGGCAAGAGGAACCCGACCCTGGCCGTGCTCGTGCGGCGGGCCGCGCTGGCCGCACCCCCGCTGGCGGCAACCCTGCACACAGCCTCGGCCACCATGGTGGACGAACGAGCCGACGGCGCCTGGCACGTCGAGTGGGCGACGGCGCGCACCCTGACCCGGCGTACGGTGGTCGCGGGTTCTCAAACCGCCGAAATGCTGGACGGACTGCACGTCGACGAGCAACGCATGGCCGCAACCCTGGCCGCCGCCCGCCCCGCCATCGACGCCGAACAGCACAAATACTCCCCACCCCCCACTCGTGATCCCGCCCCGGCGCCCGACCGCTACCACCCCGGCGCGGGCGTCGGCGGTTCCGACCGTGACGCGGACGCCGGCCGTTCCGACCGTGGGGCTGCCGCCGGCCGTTCCGCCCCCGGAGCGGACGCCGGCGGTTCCGACCGTGATGCGGACGCCGGCCGTTCCGACCGCGGGGCTGCCGCCGGCCGTTCCGCCCCCGGCGCGGACGCCGGCGGTTCCCACCGCGGGGCTGCCGCCGAGCCCTCCCACCGCGGCCCTTACCGTGATCCCTTCTATCGCGGGGCCACTGACGAGATCATCGACGCCGCGCTGGCGCGAGCGGGGGAGAAGCCATGCTGACCGCGACCACTCTCGTCGACGCCCCCGGCCGCCCCCTGCTGCTGCTCGGGCCGTCGCTGGGAACTTCGGCCGCCGCACTGTGGCGGCGCTGTGCCGAACGTTTCCAGGGCGAGCACCACGTCGTCGCCTGGGACCTGCCCGGCCACGGCGACAGCCCACCCGCGCCCCGCCCCTTCGGGGTCGCCGACCTGGCGCGCGAGGTCTTGGCGCTCGCCGACCAGCTGCGCCCCGGCGCGCCGTTCCGCTACGCGGGTGTGTCGGTGGGCGGCACGGTCGGTCTGCAGTTGCTGCTCGACGCGCCCGGCCGGATCGAGTCGGCCGTGCTGATCTGCACCGCCGCGAAGATCGGCGAGCCGACGGGTTGGCGGCAGCGAGCCGAGACCGTACGCGCGGACGGCACCCACGCCGTGGCCGGCGCCTCGCAGCAGCGGTGGTTCGCGCCCGGTTTCGCCCAGCGTTCGCCCGGGGTGGCCGCGGCCCTGCTCGACGCGCTGCGGGCCACCGACCCGGAAAGCTACGCCCTGGTCTGCGAGGCGCTGGCCGAGTTCGACGTCCGCGCCAGGCTCGGCGAGATCACCGCGCCCGTGCTCGCCATCGCCGGCGCCGACGACCTGCCGACCCCGCCCGACGGCCTGGCCCGGATCGCCTCCGCGGTGCGTGACGGCCGTCTGGTCGTGCTGGAAAATGTCGCCCATCTCGCCCCTGCCGAGAAACCGGCCGAAGTGGCGGCGCTGCTGGAGGAACAGTTCGCCGGCCCCGCCACCCTCGACCGTGCACGCGACGCCGGCCTGCGCGTCCGTCGCCAGGTGCTCGGTGACGAGCACGTCGACCGCGCGCTCGCCGGCACAACCGAGTTCACCCGCGACTTCCAGGACCTGATCACCACGTACGCGTGGGGCGAGATCTGGACCCGCCCGGGCCTCGACCGCCGCAGCCGATCCATGATCACGCTGACGGCCCTGGTCGCGCTCGGCCACCACGAGGAGCTGGCGATGCACCTGCGGGCGGCCCGGACCAACGGCCTGACCGACGACGAGATCAAGGAAGTCCTGCTGCAGTCCGCCATCTACTGCGGTGTCCCGGCCGCCAACGCCGCCTTCCGCATCGCTCAGCAGGTCCTTTCGCCCCCTCCTCCGTTCCCCTCCGAGCCTCCCAGCTGATCACAGCCGTCAGCGACCCGCCCGTCCGCTGTTCGGGCCCCGTGCTTCCCCGTGAGCGAGCCGCCCGTCCGTTGTTCGGGCCCCGTGCTTCCCGTCAGCGACCTGGCCTTCTGCTCCGCGGTCCCGCGACCTCGCTACCCCCGGGCTTACTTGGTGCTCGCGGCCACCCTCTCCGCCGACCTCGGCGTGCCTGTCTGATCCGGGTTTGCGCCGACTGGTCACTTCCGCAGTCGGCACGGATGGCGTCCACCTCTCCGAAACGTTCCGGATCTCGGTCGATGAGCTGAGCACGCGCCTTTGCGTGACCTTGATATCTTCGCCGTTCACTTGATCTTTGAGTTTGCGTCGTCCGACGTTTGTTGTGGCCGTGTGATTAGTTTCGCAGTGCGAATGATTGCGCGTAGTGCAACGACAGGGCGATCCTGGGAGATCGACTTCGGTCTTCCGGCGAGGTCGTCCGGAGGTGCACGTGAACGGCACAGCGGTGCGACGTGCGCTGCGGGAGTTCGCTCTCGTAGCCGCGCTGTTCCTGGCCTACAAGATGGGCCGCCTGCTCGTCGACGGGCACGTCACCGAGGCGATGAACAACGCGTCGGCGATCTGGGACTTCGAACGGACCCTGCACCTGCCCAGCGAGGCCGGCCTGCAGATCTCCCTGCTCAGCCACGAGTGGTGGGTGCGGGCCGCCAACTACTTCTACGCGTACGTGCATTTCCCGGCGACGGCAGCCGCATTGATCTGGATGTACGTCCGTAAGCCCGAAACGTACCTGTGGATGCGCCGGACCTTGGCCACCCTGACAGCGTTCGCGCTGGTCATCCACGCTCTGTACCCCCTCGCCCCGCCGCGCATGCTGAGCGGCGTAGGCATCGTCGACACCGGCCGCCTGCTCGGCCCCTCCGTCTACGGCGCTCCCTCCAGCGACTCCCTCTCCAACCAGTACGCGGCCATGCCCTCCCTGCACGTCGGCTGGGCCGTGGTGGTGGCCCTCGCGCTGATCGGCACCACCGCGGGCTGGAAGCGCTGGCTGTGGCTGGCCCACCCCGCGATCACGCTGGTCGTCGTGGTCGTCACCGGCAACCACTACTGGCTCGACGCGATCGCCGTGCTCGGCCTGCTCGGTGTCGTCCACGCCCTGGTGCCCCGCCCTTCCGTCCTCTCCGTCCCGGCCCAGCGCCACCCCGCCCCCGTCACCGTCAGTCACCCAACCGGCGACCTCGACGGCCAACCCCAGCCGTAACCCCGTCGGCTCAGCTGTAGCCAGCCGTGTCCGTGGCCGGGCGGGCCAGCCTCGGCCGTAAGCGACCTGTCGGCTCAGCTGTGGCCCATGTCCGTGGCCCCGCGGGCCGACCCCAGCCGTAGCCGTGTCCGTGGCCCCCGCGGGCCAACCCCAGCCCTAGCGACCCTTTCGGCTGAGCTGTGCCATGCCCATGCCCCGCGGCCTCGCGGCCGAACCCCAGCGGTCTCCGTGGCCTCGCGGCCGAACCCCAGCGGTCTCCGTGGCTCGCGGCCGAACCCCAGCGGTCTCCGTGGCCTCGCGGCCGAACCCCAGCGGTCTCCGTGGCCTCGCGGCCGAACCCCAGCGGTCTCCGTGGCCTCGCGGCCGAACCCCA